>DATKIA010000125.1:0-2579 GCA_035509895.1 Solirubrobacterales bacterium | reverse complement strand
TGTCCGTCGAGGGGTCCCCGCGGACCCCATCACGGGCGGCGCTCTTCTGGGTGACGGATCACCGCTTCTGGGAGCTTCAGAGCCAGCGTTCTCCCAGGCGACGAATCGCCGCGTCTGAGAGCTTCACGCCGTCGGCCACCGTGTCGAAATTCACGTTCTCGGCGAGGTCGTGCCACCAGTGGTAGTTGGCCGGCTGCTTGAGGTCGGTGCAGCCGGCGAGGACCGCGGTCTCGTAGCCGGCGGCGGCCGACTCGAGGCCGTCGGTGCCGTTGTGCAGGCGCAGGTTGGGGAAGAGCCAGATCCCCAGCTCCTCGGCCAGCCCGTCCATGAAGGCAAGCGAGCGCGCCGGGTACTCGCGCATCTTCAGGAAGCCCTCGCCGCGCAGGACCAGCAGGTGCGGCGAGCCGATCGACTCGAGGCAGAGGAAGAAGGTGCTCTCCTTGGCGAGGCTGGGGAAGTGGCGCTCGCCGAACGCTTTCATCCCCTCGCTGAACGACTCCTCCGAGCCGGTCGAGAGCAGGACCACCCTTACGCCCTGCGGCGGGTCCTCGCGGAAGCGGCGGGCAAGGGCGAGCAGGGAGACGACCGCGGTGCCGTTGTCGTTGGCGCCGGGGACGACCTTGCGGGCGCCGATCTCGGCCATCGACGCGGCCGAGCCGAGCCCGAGCAGGAGACCGAGCTTGGCCAGCAGCCGCTTGCCCGTCAGCGCCCCGAGCGCGGCCAGGAGCGGACCGCCGACGACCGGCGCCATCAGCATCGGGCTGGTGTCGGTCTTCTCGATCAGGCCGAGGCGGTCGGCGATCTGCGGGATCTCGGGGTGGAAGACGAGGCCGGAGTGGGCGGAGTCGTGGTGGGAGATGACGACCACCGTGCGCTCAGCCTCGGGGTCGCCGATCTCGCAGACGACGTTGTAGGTGGTGCGGCGGGCCAGGACCCGTCGCAGCCGGCGCTGGCCGGGCGGGAAATCGTCGGCGATCCCGGCGGCGCCGATCGCGCCGAGCAGCGCTCCCAGGACCCGCCGGCCGCGCAGCGCCGCCAGCGCGCCGAGGGCGCCGAGCCCGGCGCCGAGGCCGAGCGGCCACCAATAGGTGCCGTGCGCCGGCTCCGCCTCGATCCGCGCCTCGGCGCCGAGCTCGGCGAACTTCCCGACCAGCCACTCCGCCGCCCGCCGCTCGCCCTCTGAGGCGGATGGGCGGTCGATCTTCTCCAGTTCCTCCAGCCGCTCCCGCAGCCAATCCTGTTCCCTGGCCATCTGGCCAAGGACGGTACCCGCTTACCATCTAGGAATGCTCGGTGGTGGCTCGATAACGCTGTTCCACGTCCGCGGGATCCGGATCGCCGTCGATTGGTCCTGGTTCCTGATCTTCTTCCTCGTGATCATCTCCGCCTCGTCGCGGTTCGGCGACGCGCTGGGGCAGTCGAGCACGGCGATCGAGCCGTTCAGCCTGGCCCTCGCCAGCGCCATCGGCTTCTTCGGCTCGATCCTCCTGCACGAGCTCGGCCACGCCTTCGCCGCGCTCCGGCGCGGGATCGGGATCAGCAGCATCCAGCTCTGGATCTTCGGTGGCGTCGCCCGCCTCGACCGCGAATCCGACAGTCCCGAGGCCGAGTTCGAGGTCGCCGTCGCCGGGCCGGCGGTGACGCTGGCGATCGTCGCCGTCCTCTATGTAGTCGGTGCGGTCGCGACCGGACTCGACGAGTTCGGCCACGTCTTCTGGCTCGCGCTCCAGTTCCAGACCGACGCCGCGGTCTCCGGCTTCGTCTCCTTGATTGCCTGGCTGGCGGCGATCAACGCGATCGTCCTCGTCTTCAACCTGCTGCCGGCCTTCCCGATGGACGGTGGCCGCATCGCCCGGGCGATCATCTGGTGGCGGACCGGCGACCGCAACTCCGCCACCCGGATCGCCGCCAACATGGGCCGCGCCTTCGGCTACCTGTTCGTCGCCGCCGGCTTCGTCCTGCTCGCCTCAGGCGACCCTTTCTCGGGGATCTGGCTGGGGCTGATCGGGTTCCTGATCGGCGGCGCCGCCCGCGGCGCGGCGGCGCAGACGGCGCTGACGAGCAAAATCGGCGACGTCCGCGTCGCCGATGTGATGGACCGCGAGCCGGTCGCGATTCCGGGCGACATCAGCGTCGAGCGCGCCCTCGACGAGTACTTCCTGCGCTACCGCTGGCCCTGGTTCCCGGTCGTCGACGCCGCCCACCGCTTCCTCGGCCTGATCGAACGCGACCGCGCCGACGAGGTCCCCGAGGTCTCCCGCGCCAGCTCCCACGTCTCCGACCTCGTCGACGCCGACCGCGGCCTCTTCGTCCGCGACGACACCCCCCTCGACGCCCTGCTCGGCAACCAGAACCTGCGCCGCTTCGGCGCCCTGATGGCCGTCGACGCCGAGGGACGGTTGAGCGGCGTAATCACGATCGAGCAACTCGGCCGCGCGTTGCGCGACGCCACCGTCGGCCCCGCCTAAGCCGCAGCAAGGGACAAGCCGCAGCAGGTAGGGAGAGGCCAAGCCCCCGGCATAGGGGGGAGACCCCGAGCGTGGTTGAGCTTCGTCTCGGTATGCGGGACGAAGCTCAAC
>DATKIA010000124.1:0-32064 GCA_035509895.1 Solirubrobacterales bacterium | reverse complement strand
AGTCCGTCGCCGGGTGCGCCGCCGTTCGTCGAGGTTGGTGCGACCGTAGCTGCCGGGGATACGGTGGCGATCGTCGAGGTGATGAAGCTGATGAACCATGTGGCGGCGCCGGTGGATGGGGTGGTCAGCGCCATATTGGTTGAGAACGGTGGGCCGGTGGAGTTCGGGCAGACCATCGTGACGATCGATCCGAGTTAGGGACTAGGGGCCGGGATGGCCAAGCTGAATCGAGTGTTGATCGCCAACCGCGGGGAGATTGCGGTGCGGGTGATCAAAGCCTGCTTCGACGAGGGGATCGAGTCGGTGCTCGCTGTGTCGGAGGCGGACAAAGGGAGTCTTGGGGCGCAGTTGGCGGACAAGGTTGTCGTCATCGGTCCGGCCGCGGCGGCGGAAAGCTACCTCGACGTGAATCGTGTGGTCGCGGCCGCGACGGTAACCGGGTGCGATGGGTTGCATCCGGGGTACGGGTTCCTTTCCGAGCGGGCCGAGCTGTCGGCCGAGTGCGCGGAGGCCGGGATTGCATTCATTGGGCCGTCCGCCGAGGCGATGCGCCGCTCGGGCGACAAGGCGACCGCGCGGGCTCTGGCCAAAGAACTCGAGGTGCCGATCAACGAGGGGTCGGACGTGATCGAGAGCGAGGAGGAGGCGCGGGCGGTCGCGGCGGAGGTCGGTTACCCGGTGCTGCTCAAGGCTTCGGCCGGCGGCGGTGGGCGGGGGATGCGGCTGGTCGAGTCCGAGTCCGAGCTCGCCGGCGCCTTCGCGGCCGCCCACGGCGAGGCCCAAGCCGCTTTCGGCGACGGCCGCCTCTTCGTCGAGCGCTACGTGCGCCACGCCCGGCACGTCGAGGTCCAGGTCCTCGGCGACGGGAGGGGCGGCGCGATCCACCTCGGCCACCGCGATTGCACCCTGCAGCGCCGCTACCAGAAGCTGATCGAGGAGGCGCCGGCCTACGGGCTGTCGACGCAGCTGGAAGAGAGGATCACCGGCGCTGCGGTGAGGCTGATCAGCGCCCTCGACTACGCCGGCGCCGCTACCTGTGAGTTCCTCGTCGACCCCGACCGTGGAACCGCCGGCTTTCTCGAGATCAACGCCCGGCTGCAGGTCGAGCACCCGGTTTCCGAAGTCGTCACCGGCGTCGACATCGTCCGCGAGCAGCTGCGGATCGCCGGCGGCGAGGGGCTCTCGGTCACTCAGGAGGAGATCGAGGTCTCCGGCCACGCGATCGAGGTCCGGATCAACGCCGAGTCCCCCGAGCGCGACTTCGCCCCGACCCCGGGGACGCTGAGGACCTGGGCGCCGCCGCTGGGCAGCGACGTCCGCGTCGACACCGCCTGCTTCCCGGGCTGGTCGGTGCCGCCCTTCTACGACTCGCTGCTCGCCAAGCTGATCGCCTCCGGCCCCGACCGCGAGGCGGCGCTCGCCCGCACCCGCCAGGCGCTGCGCCATCTGCGGGTCGAGGGAGTCGAGACGACCGCCGGCTTCGCGCTCGACCTGCTCGAGCATCCCGACGTCGTCGCCGGCAAGGTCCACACCAAGTGGGTCGAGGAGGAGTTCATCGAGGGCTGGGCGGCAAGCCGGGCGGCTGCCGCGACCACGAACGAGGAGGAGCGAGACTGATGGCGCGAATCGAGATCATCGACCAGACCCTGCGCGACGGTCAGCAGAGCTACTGGGGGATGCGGATGCAGGCCGGGCAGATGCTGCCGGTCGCCGCTGCGATCGACTCCGCCGGCTACCGCGTCGTCGACCTCACCGGCTCCTCGATCTTCGAGGTGATGGTCCGCTTCCGTGAGGAGAACCCGTGGAAGGGGCTCGACGCGATCCGCGCCTCGCTGCCGAACTCGACCCTGCGGGCGGGGACCCGGACCAACGGAATCGTCGGCATGAACGTGACCCCGGACTCGGTGGTCGAGCTCTGGATCCGGACCCTCGCCAAGCACGGGATCGAAAGCCTCTGGATCTTCGACTGCCTGCATGACGCGGAGAACATGATCCGGGTCGCGAAGATCGCCCGCGACGCCGGCCTCGCGCCCTCGCCGCAGCTCAACTTCTCCGAGTCCCCGGTCCACACCGACGACTACTACGCCGACGTGATCGACCGGATGATCGCCGGCGGTGCTGCCGAGACGATCATCCTCGGCGACGAGGCCGGAGTGCTTGGTCCCGAGCGGGCCCGGCGCTGGATCCGCCAGAGCCAGGAGCGCGCCGCCGCCGGCTCCACTCCGCTGGAGATGCACTTCCACAACCGCACCGCGATGGCCAACCTCAACCACATCATCGGGGTCGAGGAGGGAGTGACGATCGTGCACTCGGCGATCTCGACCCTCGCCAACGGCGTCTCGATGCCATCGACCGAGGTCACGGTCGAGAACATGCGCCGGCTCGGGCATGAGGTCGCCGTCGACGACAGCCGCTTCGCCGAGGTCGCCGAGCACTTCGGCGGCCTCGCCGACGACCAGGGCTTCCAGCGCGGCGCCCCGGTCGAGTACCAGGTCGCCAACATCCAGCAGCAGTTCCCGGGCGGGATGATGGGGACGCTGCGCGAACAGCTGAAGCAGGTGAACATGGCTGACCGGCTGCCGGCGGTGCTGGAGGAAGCGATCCGGGTCCGCGAGGAGATGGGCTGGCCGATCATGGCGACGCCGTTCTCGCAGCTGGTCGGGATCCAGGCGCTGCTGAACGTGGTCCAGGGCGAGCGCTACGCGACGATCCCCGAGGAGAACCTGATGTACCTGGCGGGCTGGTACGGGAAGCCGCCCGGCGAGGTCGACCCCGAGGTGCTGGAAAAGGCCGCCGCCACCGCCCGCGGCAAGGAGATGATGGACGTCGGCCACGCGCCGCAGCCGAGCCTGAAGGAGATCCGCGCCGAGTACGGCGAGAACCTCTCCGACGAGGAGCTGCTGCTGCGCTACCTGATCCCCGGCGAGGACGTCGAAAACATGTACAAGGCCGACAACCCGATCGAGCCGATCCGGCCGCTCGGCGCCCCCGGCGGCCTGCCCTGGCTGCGGGACCTGCTGCGCAACTCCGAGGCGCGCGGTTTGAGCGCCACTCGCGGCGGCGTCAGCGTCACCCTGAGGCGTTAGCCGCCCGACCGGAGGAGCTACCGATGGAGCTGGCCCACGAGTTCACCTTCAACGCCCGCCTCGCGCCCAAGGTCGCGGTCGGCGACGGGCCCTTCGGCGACCGCCGGATCCGCGAGGTGCTGGGCGGCGAGGTCACGGGCGAGCGGATCAACGGCACGGTCGGCAGCGGCGGCGCCGACTGGATCCTGGTCGGCCCCGACGGCTGGGGCCGGCTCGACGTGCGGCTGACGATCAACACCGACGACGGCGCCGCGATCTTCGTCCAGTACCTCGGCCTGATCGAGTACAACGAGGCCGCCCTCGCGGCCAACGCCGGCGAGCACTCGACCGAGTACGCCGACCACTACTTCCGCACCGCGCCGCGCCTGGAGACGGGCGACGAGCGCTACGCCTGGGTCAATCAGACCCTGTTCGTCGGCGAGGGCCGGCTGCACCCTGGCCCGGTTGTCGAATACCGGGTCCACCGGGTCCTCTAATCGGCTCTGGAAGTGCCCGGATTCGCCGCTCCCAAGCGGCATTGGTGATTCTCCAAGCGTCTGACACTCCGCTGGCCCGCCGGTCCAGCCCCGCTCATACGCTTGCCCCAAGTCCGGCTTGCTACCCGAGGAGGAGAGTCGATGAAGCAACACGCCCGTCGCATCGTGGGGAGATCGAAATGGCCCCTGTTGGCCATCTTCGCTCTGCTCGCCTGCGCGCTGGTGTTCGCGGCCTGTGGAGGCAGCGATGACAGTTCGTCCAGTTCCGAAGCCACCACCACTGAAGAAACCAGCAGCGGCGGCGGCGAAGAAAAAGTCACCGGCGAACCGATCGTCACCTGGACCTACACCGACGTGAACACCGAAGGTCCGCAATACAAGAACATCGAAGAAACCGCTCGTGTCTACCAGGAATGGATCAACACGCACGGTGGTATCGCCGGGCGTCCCCTGGAGGCCCATTTCTGCGATGCCCACGGAACGCCGACGGCTGTCGCCGCCTGCGGGCGTGAAGCGGTCGCCGGGGGAGCGGTTGCCGTAGTCGGCAACTTCACCTTCACCGGGGACGCGATCATCCCGATCCTGGAAAAGGGCAAAACCGCTCAGTGGGGTAACTGCTGCGCGATCGCCCCGACGGAATTGACGTCCGAAGTCAGCTTCCCGATGGGCAACCAGCCGCTCTACTCGGTCGGCCTGGTCAAAAAAGCGGTTGAAGACGGTTGCAAAAACATCAACGGCGTCATCATCGAAGGCGCCGAAGCCTTCATCCCGCTGATGGAAAACGCGGCCAAAGCCGAAGGCGTGAAGATCAACAAGTTCGTCACCCTCCCGGCGACGGCCCAGGACTACAGCCCGCAGGTGGCGGAAGCCACTTCCGGCGGTGCTGACTGCCTGGTGATGATCGTCTCCGAAACGCCCTACATCGCCTGGATGCCTGCTTTCGCCCAGTCGGGTTCGGAAGCGAAAATGTACGGCCCCCAGGGCAACTTCAACGAAAACGCCGTCAAGGGCTTCGAGGAAGTTGTCGAAGGTGACGTAGACGCCGGCATGTACCCGGACATCTCCACCCCGGCGTGGAGTGAATACCGGGAAGCGCTGGACCAGTTCGAAGCCGATCCGGCTCAGGACTACAACTCGCTGGGCGGCATGGGTACCTGGGCCGCTTACGAAGGGTTCAAACAGGTCGTTGAATCGATGAGCGGAAAAATCGACAACGAAACGTTCCTGAAAGCCGCCGCTACGGCGAAAATCGACCTCCCGGGCATGGTTCCGCCGCTCAACATGGCGGAAAACTGGGGCAAAACGGGTGGTCCTGAAGGGTTCGAACGCCTCGTCAATCGCTGTGTCGTCTTCAGCGAATTCAAGGAAGGCAAGCTGGTCCCCGCCAGCACCGAATTCACCGACGTGTCTGAAATCGCGGGCGGTACGCAGCCCATGGATTGCGGGCCCCCGTTCGGTAGCTAGTCGCAAGTAAGTAACTGCCGGCCCCGGGTGTCGTGCCCGGGGCCGGCAGGCTTCACCGCAGTACGGCAGTAACAGGGCAACACTGGGAATCGAAAGAGAGCACTCGTGGAAGAAGTCATCCGTTTCGCGCTTCTGGGGTTGGGCATCGGCGCCACGTACGCGCTCGCCTCCCAGGGCCTGATCATCATCTACCGCGGTTCCGGGGTCCTCAACTTCGCCCTCGGCGCGATCGGAATGGCCGGCGCCTACGTCTGGTGGGAGCTGACCACGAACCAGGGCTGGGCCTTCCTGCCGGGCCTGATAGCCGGCGTCGCCGCCGCGGCGATCATCGGCGCCCTGGTCCACCTCCTGATCATGAGACCGCTGCGCCACGCGGCGCCGCTGGTCAGGGTGATCGCCACGCTGGGTGTGTTGATCACGATCCAGTCGATCGCGATCCTGCGCTACACCGCGACTTCGAAGTTCGTCCCGTCGGACCTGCCGACCGACATCGTCCACATCCACAACACGATCGTGATCTCGGCCGATCGCCTGATCCTGCTCGGCATCGCGGTCGTCCTCACCGCCGGCCTCTGGCTCTTCTACCGCTACACCCGCTTCGGCCTCTCGACCTCCGCCGTCGCCGAGTCAGAGCGCTCGGCCTCCGCGCTCGGCCTCTCGCCCGACACGATCGCCGCCCTCAACTGGGCACTCGGCTGCGGCCTCGCCGGCCTCGCCGCGATCCTGATCGTCCCGATCGTCACCCTGCAGCCGGCGGTCCTCACCAACCTCGTGCTGGCCGCGACCGCGGCGGCGCTGGTCGCCGGCTTCCGCTCCTTCCCGGTCGCGCTCGTCGCCGGGCTGGTGATCGGGATCGCCCAGACCGAGGTGACGCGCTACGTCGAACAGACCGGCGTCGGCACCGCGGTCCCGTTCGTCCTGATCGTGATCTGGCTCGTCGTCCGCGGCCAGGCGCTGCCGCTGCGCGATTACCTCCTGCAGCGGCTGCCGACGATCGGCAACGGCCGCATCAGCTGGCCCGGGATCGCCTTCGGCGCCGCCGTCACGGTCTTCCTCCTGGCCTCGACGCCGCCGATCTGGATCGACGCCTTCACCGTCACCCTCTGCATCGCCGTGGTGCTGATGTCGATCGTCGTCCTCACCGGCTACACCGGCCAGCTCTCGCTGGCGCAATTCGCCTTCGCCGGCTTCGGCGCCTACGTGGCGGGACGATTGCTGGCGACGACCGACATCCCGTTCGTGGTCGGGATCCTGATCGGCGTCGTCGCCACGATCCCGCTGGGGGTGCTGTTCGGGCTGCCGGCGGTCAGAACGCGCGGGATCAACCTCGCGATCGTCACCCTGGGGCTGGGCAGCGCGGTCGAGCTCGTGCTGTTCGGCAACGCCGACTACACCGGCGGCTTCGGCGGCACCCAGATCGGCGAACCGGTCCTCTTCGGCCTCAACATCAACTCCGCCTCGCACCCGACCCGCTACGGGCTGGTCGCGCTCGGCTGCCTGATCGTCGTCGGCTTGATCGTCGCCAACCTCAGGCGCGGGCGATCCGGGCGCCGGCTGATCGCCGTCCGCACCAACGAGCGGGCGGCGGCGGCGCTCGGGATCAGCGTGCCGGGGGCGAAGCTCTATGCCTTCGCGGTGGCGGCGGCGATCGCCGGCCTCGGCGGCATCCTGCTCGCCTTCCGCACGACCTCGATCAACTTCGCCGAATTCAGCTCCTTCAACTCGATCACGATGGTCGCCTACGCGATGATCGGCGGCCTCGGCTACCTGTTCGGGCCGGTGATCGGCGCGACGCTGGCGCCGGGCGCCTTCTCCGAACGGCTGCTGAACTCGATCGACAGCGGCATCGGCAAGTACATCCCGCTGATCGGCGGCGTCTCGCTGGTCCTGCTGGTGCTCGTCAACCAGAACGGGATCGTCAAAGAGCAGATCGCCCAGCTCGCCTTCATCCGCTCGAAGCTGGCCGGCATCCTCCCCTTCCTGGCGCCGAAGGAGGCGCCGAAGCGGGAGCTGCCGCAGCCGAGCAAGGAGGGCGTCGGGGTCGAGAAGTCGATGGCGCTCGAGGTCAAGAACCTGACCGTCAAATACGGCGGCACGACCGCGGTCGACGACGTCTCGCTGACCGTCAAGCCGGGCCAGGTGCTGGGCCTGATCGGCCCCAACGGGGCCGGCAAGACCTCGCTGATCGACGCCGTCACCGGCTTCACCAAAATGGCGCCGGGTTCGGCGCTGATGCTCGACGGCGTCGACATCAGCAAGTGGTCGGCGACGAAGCGGGCGCGGGCCGGGATGGGCCGCTCGTTCCAGTCGCTGGAGCTGTTCGAGGACTCGACCGTGCTCGACAACCTGCGCGCCGCCTCGGACCCGCGCGACATGGGCTCCTACGCCCGCGACCTGATCTGGCCGGTCAACGTGCCGCTGCCGGACACGGTGCTCTCGACGATCCGCGAGTTCGAGCTCGAGGACGACCTCGACCGCATGGTCGAGGACCTGCCGTACGGCCGTCGCCGGCTGCTGGCGATGGCGCGGGCGGTGGCGACCGAGTCGAGCGTGCTGTTGCTCGACGAGCCGGCGGCCGGCCTCGGCGACGCCGAGACCGCTGAGCTCGCGCACCTGGTCGGCAGGCTGGCAAAGGAGTGGGGAATCGCGGTGCTGGTGGTCGAGCACGACATGAACTTCGTGATGTCCGTCTGCGACGAGCTGGTCGTCCTCGACTTCGGCCGCCAGATCGCCGCCGGCAAACCGGCCGACGTCCGCAGTGATCCGGCGGTGATCGCCGCCTACCTCGGCGAAGAGGAGGATGCGCACACGACCGCGGCCTCGCCCGCCGCCGTCAAACCGACCGGAATCGCGAACCCGGAGGGGGCCTGATGGACAATGGCGCGAGCACGAACGGGCCGGTGATCTCGGTCCGCGGGATGAGCACCGGCTACGCCGGGCAGCCCGTCGTCCACGATCTCAGCTTCGACGTCGACGCCGGCGAAGTGCTCTGCCTGCTCGGTCCCAACGGGGCCGGCAAGACGACGACGATGCTGGCCCTGGCGGGTGAACTGCCGCTGCTCGGCGGCGAGGTCGAGTTCGCTGGCGTCAAGGCCAACGCACCGCTCTTCAAGCGCGCCCGCAACGGCATGTCATACGTCACCGAAGAGCGTTCGGTCTTCAAGGGCATGACCCTGCGCGACAACCTTCGGATCGGCGGCGTCGACATCGACGAGGCCGTCGCTCTCTTCCCTGAGCTGAAGCAGCGGATGAGCGTCCGCGGCGGCCTCCTTTCCGGCGGCGAGCAGCAGATGCTGACCCTCGCCCGCGCCCTCGGCCGCAAGCCGCGGCTGCTGCTCGCCGACGAGCTCTCGCTCGGCCTGGCGCCGCTGGTCGTCGACCGCCTCCTGCAGGCGGTGCGCAGGGCGGCCGACGAGCAGGGGACGGCGGTGATCATGGTCGAGCAGCACGCCCACAAGGCGCTCAGCTACACCGACCACGCGATCGTCATGCGCCGCGGCCGGGTCGGCCTCGACCTCACCGGCGAGCAGGCCCGCGCCCGGATCGGCGATGTCGAGCAGGCCTACCTCACCGCCGCCGGCGGCGACGCCTCGGACCTCGAGTCCGAAGCCGCAGCCGGCAACAGCGCCTCCGCCTGATCCGTTTTCGACTTTGTACGGGCTATAGCGCGTACAAAGTCGAAAGCGCGTCAGTGGCCGCGGACGATGACGACGCAGCGGCGGGTGCCGCGGTACTTTTTGAAGCAGGTCTTGTTGACGTGCTTGATCCGGTAGCCGAGGTTGATGATCAGGCCTTCGCGGGTCGTCGCGTAGCGGAGGCTGACCCGGCCGCTCCAGGGCATGCCGGCGTAGGTCCAGCCGACCCGGCACTTGATCGCGATCTTCCCCAACTGCTTGCAGCGGTTGACGGTGAGCGGCCCGCGGCGCCCGGTGAACGCCTTGCGGAAGTTCCAGGCCAGCACCTGCGGCGCCAGGGACTTGAAGCGCTGTTCTGACATTTGCGGGTAGGTGACCTTCGGGATCGACACCTTGGGCACGTAGCCACGGCCCGCGTACGCCGCGATCCAGGCGGTGACCCAGCCGTAGACGGAGTCGACCCGGGTCAGGACTTCGGGCTTGTCGAGTTCGCACCCGGGACCCTGCGAGCTGATCACCCCGACCTGGACCAGGGCGCCGTCCGCTCTGGGGACGAGGCCCGGGCCGCCGCCGTCGCCGTCGCAGCTGACGTTGCCGATCTCCGGCGAGGGCAGGGCGCAGATCTGGAATTCGGGGAAGAAGCCGTACGGGGCGCCGGCTCCCTGCTGCTGGCAGCTACCGGTGCTGCCGATGATCGTCGCTCCCGACCGCAGCAGCGGCGAGAGCTGCGAGGGCGGGGGCTTCGGGAAGCCCCAGCCGGCGACGATCAGCCGCTTGCCGTCGGCGACGAGGCCGCTTTCTCCCGGCCGGGCGAGCCGGATCGAAGGCGCCGACACCGGCTGCGAGAGGACCAGCAGGCCGACGTCATAGCGCCGGTTGCCGGGGTTGTAGCCGGGGATGATCAGGACCCGCGAGACCCTGGAGACGGTGCCTTCGAAGGCACCGTGGGCTTTTTGGGCGCCGGTCGTGACCCGGTACCCGGTCGTGCTCATCAGCCCGCCGCGGAAGCTCTGCACGCAGTGCCCGGCGGTGAGGACGATCTGCGGTGCGACCACGGTCCCGGCGCAGGCCGTGTATTCCGGCGGCCCGCCGTGGCGGACGAACGACGGCGCCTTGTGGGTGATGAAGGCGAGCGAGGGCAGCGACGCAATCGAGGTCGGCGCTCCGTTGACGATCGAGGTCTGCGCCGTCGTCGCGCCCGTGGCGGAGCTCGCGGCCATCGCGGTCACTACCAGCGCGCACGCCAACAGCGCCAGCCGGCTCGAAGTGCGAGCGATTCGCTTGCTGTCTCCCATCGGCGGCAATCCTATGCGCAGTCCGGCGATTATGGAAGAACCTTCATGTCAGTACGGCTCGCAGCCGACGCCGTCGCTGTCTGCGTCCAACCCGAAGTGGTCCTCTCCCACGACTGCGACTTCGCCGGTGTAGTCGGGACCGTTTCCGCTCCCTCCTTCGCAGTCGTAGTCCGATGAATAGGGGTTGAGACAGGCGCCGGCGTAGTTCGGGTCGCATTCGCTCGCTTCTTCTTCGGCTTGGCGTTCTTCGGCTTCAACCGCTTCCCGTTCTTCCCTCAGCGCCTGCTGTTGAGCCTGCGCTGCCGCCGCGTGGCGCCGCTGCGCCGCGGCGCGGTGCTCGCGGCGGATTGACGCGCGGTGGGCACGGATTTGTGCTCGGTGTTGGCGGGCGGCGCGCCGTTTGGCCGCCTGCCGTTGCACGTGGATGCGAGCCTGCAGTTGGGCTGATCCGTCGGGGTTCGTGGGCCCGCTGGAGCTGCCGCCGCAGCCAACGCCCACGGAAACGACCAGGGCAGCGGCGATGAGAAGAGTGATTGACGCCCTCACGCCAGCGCAGCGTACGCCGCTCCGAAAACCCGAATGTCATGCCCTGACCGCGCCGAGGTTGCGTTTTCCCCCTCCGTATGGGGGCAAAACGCAACCTCGGCGAAGGGATCAGTCGGCGCTCAAGATGTGGACGGCCATCGCGGCGGAGTCGCCCTCGAGCCAGCCGCCGCCGTTCTGGGTCAGCGCGATCTTGGCGCCCTCGACCTGGCGGGGGCCGGCCTCGCCGCGCAGCTGCCAGGTCGACTCGCAGATCTGGGCGATGCCGGTGGCGCCGATCGGGTGGCCCTTGGAGAGGAGGCCGCCGGAGGTGTTGACCGGCATCGCGCCGCCGAGGCGGGTGCGGCCGGACTCCAGCAGCGCCGGGCCCTCGCCGGGGGCGGCGAAGCCGATCTGCTCGTAGACCATCAGCTCGGCCGGGGCGCTGGCGTCGTGGACCTCGGCGCAGCTGACGTCATCGGGACCGAGCCCCGCCTTCTCGAAGGCTTCGCGGGCAGCCAGCGCGGTCGAGCCGGCCTGCGGGTCGCTGCGGTCGTGGACGTTGCCGGAGCGGATGACCGAGGCGCGGATCCGCGGCCCCTTGATGCCGGCCCGGCGCGCCGCCGCCTCGCTCATCAGCACTACCGCGGCGGCGCCGTCGGAGATCGGCGAGCACATCAGCAGGGTCAGGGGGTCGACGACGGTGCGGCTCGCCAGCACTTCGGCGACGGTCAGCTCGCCGCCGTACTGGGCGCGCGGGTTGAGGCCGCCGTTGTGCTGGTTCTTGACCACGACTTCGGCGAAGTCCTCGGCGCTGGCCCCGGAGTCGGCCATGTAGCGGCGGGTCATGTCGGCGTAGAGGTCCATGAAGAAGGAGCGGTCGCCGCCCTCGCCGGGCGGGGTTCCCACTTCGGCCGCCAGCTCGGCCCGGTGCTCGACGTCGATCGCGGTCCCGATCGCTTTCATCCCCACCGTCTTGTCCTCGTGGGTCAGCTTCTCGGCGCCGAGGCAGAGGACGACGTCGTGGGCGCCGGCGGCGACCGCCTGCCAGCCCAGGTGCAGGGCGCTGGCCGCCGAGGCGCAGGCGTTCTCGACGTTGAAGATCGGGATCCCCTCGATCCCCAGCGGCCGCAGCACGACCTGGCCGCGGATCATCTCCTGGCCGGTGACGAGGCCGGCGGCGGCGTTCCCCACGTACGCCGCCTCGATCTCACCGACCGCGACGCCGGCGTCGGCGAGCGCGTCGCGCGCCGCCGCGCCGGCGAGGTCGCGCAGACTCGACGGGCTCTTCTCGAAGCGGGTCATTCCCGCCCCGGCTATCAGCGCCGTCGAGTCTGCGGACATCGAGAGGGGAACCTCCTAGGCGACCGGAACGACCGCGGCCGATTCGGTGTCGAGCGCGCTCCAGTCGTCGTGGCGCCCGTAGTGGAACGGGAGGAAGACGTCGGCCGGGGTCGTCGCCACCGCCTCGCAGGCGCCGACCAGGTCGCACTCCATATAAGTGGCTTTGGTCACCGAGCGGACCGGGATCTCGTCGAGCGGGTCGTGGACGCTGCCGCGGAGGACGACCGAGCCGTCGCCCTCGAGCGAGGAGTAGGCGTGGACCTCGAAGCGGGCGCGGGTCAGGATCGCGTCCTCCTCGAGACCGGAGCCGTTGGCCGCGGGCCGGGCCTTGAAGTTGAAGTTGTAGCCCTCGACGTCCCACGAGCCGGTGTCCTTGGTCAGCTCGCCCTGCAGTTCCATGATCCGGACGCCGCCGCGGTCGATCCAGCCGCGGAAGCCCTCGCCGCGCCGGCGCAGAGCCGAGTCGGCCACCTTCTTCGGCTCGCCGAAAAGGTCACGGCCGTAGATCGTCGGCACGTCGTTGTCCATGTACATGGCGAGCACGTACTCGCCGACGATGCCCTCGTGCTGGGCGGCGACGTAGATCGAGCCGCCGTAGAAGTCTCCGACGCAGTTCGACTGCCAGCGGCCGATCATCGCCCGTACCGCGGGGGTGTCGGTCGGTTCCAGCGGCGGCGGCAGCACTTCGGCGACGACGCTCTCGTCGCTCAGGAATTCAACCGAGAACATCTGGCCGCCCGTGAACCGCGGGAAGCTCAGAGCGTGCTCTATACGGGTGATCTCCTCGGCACTCTTGACGAAGCCCATGATCTCTCCTCTTCCTCCTCGTGATGGGGTGAGACCACCGTATTCGGCTCCGATTTACTGGTATAGGAAAGATCGAGGATCTCTTGGTGGAGATCCAAACCGCGTTTCTCCCAGGCGGTTCGCCAGTCGTTCAGGTGCCTGCGCATCACCGCCGCGGCGGTGTCGGGATCGCGGACCTCGATCTCGTTGACGATCCGGCGGTGGTAGTTGGTCGCGTGCTCGGCCATCTCGCGCGTGTCCATGAACCGGTAGAGGGCGGGGAGGAGGAGCTGGCTGATCGGCTCGCGGGCGATGATCAGCGCCGGGTTGGCGGAGAGCTCCGCCATCTGGGCGTGGAACTCGACGTCGAGCCGGCTCCACTCGGCCAGGTGGTCGAGGTGTTCCTCCTGCTCGTCGAGCGCTTCGTGCAGAACCTTGATGTCGCTTTTGTCGGCGCGGATCGCGGCGAACCTGGTCAGCTCCGGGTCGATCGTCATCAACGACTCGTGCAGGTGGTGGAAGGTGACGTTGCGGCGCCGCAGCTCGCGCCGCAGCTCGCGGAAAGCGGGTACGTCGGAGCGGTCGGCGACGACCATGATCCGCGGGCTGGCGCGTTCGATCAGCCCGCCCTGCTCGAGGATCCGCAGCGCCTCGCGCACGGTCGAGCGGGAGACGCCGGCCTGTTTGGCGAGGGCGCTCTCCGAGGGCAGGCGGTCGCCGACCCCGAGCTCGCCGGAGGTGATCCGCTCGCGCAGCAGCCCGGCCAGCTGCTCGTAGGCTCGGGCGATTTTGATCGGCTGGACCAGGCGCCCGTCAGTCATCGCTCTGTCCCCGCAACGCCGACATTCGTATGGAAACCCTATCCCTCCGCAACGAGCGCCCGAGCTGCGGCTGAGATGGCTTTGGAGGTTGGCAACAAAGCGCTCTCGAGGTCCGGACTGAAGGGCATCGGGACCGCTGGCGCACCAAGACGACGCACCGGGGTTCGCAGTTCGTCGAAGAGCTCGTCGCCGACCCGGGCGGCGATCTCGGCACCGGCGCCGAAGTCCTGCACCGCCTCGTGGACGATCAGCAGCCGCCCGGTCTTGCGGGTCGAGGCGAGGATCGTCTCGATGTCGAGCGGCGCCAGCGAGCGCAGGTCGATCACCTCCAGCGAGGCGCCACCCTCTTCGCCGGCGGCCTCGAGGCAGCGGCGCAGCATCTGACCCCAGGTGACGACGGTGACCTCGCTGCCGGGACGGGCGACGCGGGCCTTGCCGAGCGGCAGCGGCGCGGCGTCGATGTCGCCCTTGCTGCCGTAGAGGCGGCGGTTCTCGACGAAGACGACCGGGTTCGGGTCGCGGACCGAGGCGAGCAGTAGGTCGCGGGCGTCGGCAACCGTCGCCGGCATCACCACCTTGAGCCCGGGGACGTGGGCGAACCAGGCTTCGAGGCTTTGCGAGTGCTGGGCGCCGGCGGCTTTGCCGGCGCCGGTCTGCATGCGGAAGACGATCGGGATCTCGAGCGCGCCGGCGGTCATGTAGCGGAGCTTTGCCGCCTGGTTGAGGATCGGGTCCATGCAGACGCCGACGAAGTCCATGAACATGATCTCGACGATCGGCCGCAGGCCGGTCATCGCCGCCCCGACGGCGGCACCGACGTAGCCCATCTCGCTGATCGGGGCGTCGATCACCCGCTCGGAGCCAAAGCGCTCGTGCAGTCCTTTGGTGACGCGGAAGATGCCGCCACCGGCGCCGACGTCGATCCCGATCAGGACGACGCGCTCGTCCTCTTCGATCGCCGTCGCCATCCCCTCGTTGAGGGCGTCGATGTAGCGGGTCGGGGCGACCGCGGCCTCGGTGCTCACGCCGGCACCTCGGCCTCGCCGAAGACGTCGGCGTAGGCCTCCGACGGGTCGGGGGCGGGGAGGGAGCGGGCGCGCTCGATTGCCGCCTCGACCCGGGCCGCCGCCTCGTCGCGGATCCGCTCCAGCGTTTCGCCGTCGGCGTCGCCGCCGGCGAGGAGGCGGGCGCCGGAGACCTCGAGTGGGTCGCGTTCGCGCCAGGATGCCGCCTCGGCGTCGGGCTTGTAGGGCTGGGAGTCGCCCTCGTAGTGGCCGTGCCAGCGGTAGGTCTCGGCCTCGATCAGGAACGGGCCGCGGCCCTCGCGGCAGCGGGCGGCGGCCTCCGCGGTCAGCGTGTAGACGGCGGCGACGTCGTTGCCGTCGACGATCTCGGCCTCGACCCCGTAGCCGGCAGCGCGCTCGGCGACGCTCGGGACCCGCGCCATCGTGCGGCTGTCGGTGAACTCGGCGTAGACGTTGTTCTCGCAGACGAGCAGCGCCGGCAGGTTCCAGATCGCCGCCAGATTGACCGCCTCGTGGAAGGCGCCCTGGTTGACCGCGCCCTCGCCGAAGAAGGCGACGGCGACGCGGCCCTGGCCGAGGTGCTTGCTCGACAGCGCGGCGCCGACCGCGAGCGGCAGGCTGGCGCCGACGATCGCGTTGGCGCCGAGCACCCCGCGGCGCGGGTCGGCGATGTGCATCGAGCCGCCCTTGCCGTGGCAGATGCCCTCGCCGCGGGCGAAGAGCTCGGCCATCATCCCGTCGACCTCCATCCCGTGGGCGAGGCAGTGGCCGTGGCCGCGGTGGGTGGTGGCGACGTAGTCGTCTTCGCGCAGGGCGCCGCCGACGCCGGCGGCGACCGCCTCCTGGCCGAGCGAGGTGTGGACGAAGCCGGGGATCTCACCGTCGCGGTAGAGCTCGGCGACGCGCGTCTCGAAGGCGCGGATCAGCGCCATCGTCGCGAAAAGATCAATCTCGGGCGGGCTCTGATTGGACGAACCGTCTTGTTTTGGCTTTGTGCTCATTGTTTCGCGAATGTACCCCAGATAGTCCGATCATCGCAACATAGGCCCCTGGTTGACGCCGTAAGAACCACCATGTAGTGTCGATAGTCAGACGATAAGTGCTGGGAGGCGCCTCGTCAGGAGAGGGAACGGGTTTCAGGGTGGTTTCGGACGTTGTATTGCCGCAGATGGGCCTGGAGGTCTCCGAGGGCCTGGTCACCGCCGTCCTCGTAAGCGTTGGTGAGACGGTCGCCGAGGGCCAGACGGTGATCGAGGTCGAGACCGACAAGGCGATCGCCGAGGTAGCGGCTTCGCGGTCTGGGGTCGTCACTTCGATCGTGGTTGCCGTCGGTGACACCGTTCCGGTCGGGGCCACGCTCGTTGCGATTGGCGACTCCGTTGACGAGAGTGCGCCGGACGATTCCTCGGCGGGTCCTGTCACCGCAGGGGACCCACCTCCCCCTGCGGTAGCTAAAGCTTCCTTGGGGGAGGTCCCCCCTACGGCGCCACCCCCCGAGGAGTCGGCAGATACGGCTGTCTTGGCGAACGGGAATGGGGCGCGCACCGCTGACGGGTCCGGGCGGCGGCGAGCCGCGCCCATCGCTCGCAGGGCTGCCGAGCAGTTCGGGATCTCGCTGGAGCTTGTCGAGGGTTCGGGCCCTGGCGGCAGGATCACGCTCGGCGATGTCGAGCGCGCAGCGGCGGAGCGCGAGTCTTCGCCTGTTTCACCAGCTTCTGTTGCTTCATCCTCCGGCGAGCGCCTCGAGCCGCTCTCCGCTACCCGCCAGGCGATCGCGCGGCGGCTGACCGAGAGTCAGTTGGTGCCGAGCTACACGCTCACGCGCGATATCGATGCGACCTGGCTTTTGGCGGAGAAGGCCCGTCTCACCGCGGAGGGCCCGGCCAAGGTCGGCGTCGTCGACCTTCTGGTCCAGGCCCTGGCCGAGGCGCTCGTCCGCCACCCCCAGGTCGCTGCTTCATTCGTTCCGGCGGAGGGCGAGGCGCCGGCGCAGTTCCGCCACCCGGCGGCGATCGACGTCGGGCTTGCGGTCGCGACCGACCGCGGGCTGCTGGTCCCGGTCCTGCGGCGGGTCAACGAGAAGACGCTGCCGGAGCTGGTCCTGGAGCGGGCGCGGCTGGTTGAGGTCACCCGTGCCGGCCGCCTCGGCCTCGACGACATGGGCGGCGCGGCGACGACGCTCTCCAGCCTCGGCACCTTCGGCGTCGACAGCTTCACGGCGATGCTGAACCCTGGCGAGAGCTCGATCCTCGCCGTCGGCCGCACGGTCGAGAAGGTCGTCCCCCGCGACCGCGGCCTCGCCGTCGTCCCGACCCTGACCGCGACCTTCAGCTTCGACCACCGGGTCGTCGACGGCGCCACCGGCGCCGCCGGCCTCGCCGAGCTCGCCGAGCTGCTCGAGGGAGGGATGGCATGGCGGACCTGAATGGCGCCGCGGTCGTCGTCGGCGGTGCCTCCGGAATCGGCCGCGCCTGCGCCGACGCGCTCGCCGCCGCCGGCTGGCCGACGGTAGTCGCCGACCTCAAGCCCGCCGCCGGCGATGACACCGCGATCGCCGTCGACGTCCGCGACCGTGACGCGGTCACCGCCGCCGTCGCCCAGGTGGCCGAGTCGCACGGCGCGATTCGCACCCTCGTCTACGCCGCCGGAACCGCCCGCGTCACCCCGATCCTCGAGATCGAGGCGCGCGAGTGGGAGCTGGTGATGGGGGTCAACCTCTCCGGCGCCTTCAACTTCCTCCAGGCCGCCGCTCCACATATCCCGGCCGGCGGCTCCTACACCGCGATCTCCTCGATCGACTCCGCCTCGCCGGTCCACGGCCTCGCCCACTACTGCGCGACCAAGGCCGGGGTCGAGGCGCTGGTCCGCTCGGCCGCGCTCGAGCTCGGCCCGCAGGGGATCCGCTGCAACGCGGTCCTGCCGGGCCTGGTGCGGACGCCGCTGATGGCGCCCATGCTGGCGACCAGCGGAGTCGAAGAGGCGTTCATCTCTCAAACGCCTTTGCGCGGGATCGCCGAGGGCGCCGAGGTGGCTGACGTCGTCGTCTTCCTCGCCTCGGCCGCAGCGCGCTGGATCACCGGCGCCGCGATCCCGGTCGACGGCGGCATGGCCCTGACCGAGCACCCGAACCTTCTTTAGCCCCTGAGCACCAACCGGACCCACGAAAGGAACCCCCCAGAGATATGGCCACCGACCAGAAATCCCGACCCACCGGCATCTCCGCCGAGCGCGCCGAGCAGCTGCTGAAGGAGATCGTCGGCATCCGCAGCGTCGTCGGCGAGGAGACCAGCGCCCACCTGTGGATGAAGAAGCAGATGGAGGAGATCGGGATGACTGTCGAGCTGTACCCGGTCGAGGGGCGCAAGGTGCCGCTCGTGCTCGGCGTGATCGAGGGCGAGGGCGAGGGCCCCGGCGTCCTCTTCGACGGCCACTTCGACACCGTCCACGCGGTCCCCTCGGACTGGTCGAACGACCCCTGGAACCCGGTCGTCGAGGACGGCGTCCTCTACGGCCGCGGCGCCGTCGACAGCAAGGGGTCGATGGTGGCGATGCTGATCGCGGCCAAGGCGGTCGTCGACTCCGGCCAGGCCCGCAGCGGCCCGATCTACTTCATGTCGGACTCCGACGGCGAGGACGGCTTCCGCGGCGCGGCGCTGATGGCCGACCTCGGGATCATCGACCGGATCGGGACGATGTGGTCGGCCGAGGCGACCTCGAACCAGGGCGTCGAGATCGCCTACCCGGGGATCTCGACCTGGAAAATCACTGCGATCGGCAAGACCGCGCACCCGACCGAGCCCGAGCACGGGATCAACGCGGTGACGAAGATGGCGAAGCTGGTCGAGGCGGTCGACCAGGGCCGGCTGGAGCTGCCGAAGGGCGACTCGCAGTGGTTCGAGCCGCGGGTGACGACGAACGGGATCCGCACCCGCCCGGGCGGCGGCTGGGCGATCCCGGCCCGCTGCGACGCCGTGCTCTCGATCCTCTCGCCCCCCGGCGCCACCCTGAACGAAGTTCGCGACGCGGTCGATGCCTTCCTGCGGATGCTCGAGCAGGAGGACGGCGAGGTCCGCTTCGAGCGCAAAATCCTGCCGATGGGCTCCGGCCGGCTCTGGCTGCGCCCGGGCGAAGTCGACCCCGAGCACGCCGGCGTCAAGGCGCTCGAGGCGGCGATTCGCGAACACGGCAAGAACGACCCGGAGGTCCGCAAGTTCAACGGCGGCTGGGTCGACGCGGTCGAGCTGATGCGGCCCGCCGGCAACGGCTTCGACGAGCCGGCGACGATCACCTTCGGGCCGGGCGATTTCGAACTTGCACACACGGTTGACGAGCACATCCCGATCGCGGAAGTCGCCGAAGCGGCGGAGATCTACGCGGCGGCAACGATGGATCTACTGAGCTAGAGGAGAGGAGCGACCGATGTCTGACAGCCACATGCGCCGCGCGTTTTCGGCGCTATCCGAGGTCACTCCGGCGATCGCCAAGGTGACCAACATCGACGACCTCCTGAGCTTGGTCGCCAAACAGATCACCGCGCTCGTCGGGGTCGAGCGGTGCAGCGTCTATATGCGCGAAGAGCGCCAGAACCTGTTCCGCGGCTGCGCCGGCTGCTGCGACGGGGCGCCGCTCGCCGACGACATCAAACGCTGGACCGCCGGCGTGCCCGCCGACGGCGTCACCAAAGAGACGCTGGAGACGCGGCGGCCGGTCGTCGTCGCCAACGCCCGCCGGGACCCGCGGATGGTCAAAGCGACCGTCCGCCACTGGAAGATCCGGGCCCTGCTCGAGGTGCCGATGATCTACAACGACGAGATCGTCGGCCTGATCCTGCTCGACGATCCCGATCGCCAGCACAAGTTCTCTGACGACGAGGTCGAGCTGGCCCGCGCCTTCGCCGACCTCGTCGCCGTCGCCGTCACCCACGCCCGGGCGCGGCTCGAGCTGCGCTCGAAGTTCGAGGCGGCGAGCCGCCAGCTCTCGGCGCTGCGGCGGGCGACCGCGGTCGACGAGCAGCTCTCCGACCTGGTCCTCGAAGGCCGCTCGCTGCAGGACCTGACCCGCAACCTCGCCCAGCTCCTCGGCAAGCCCTGCGCGGTCTTCCGCCCGACCGGCGACCGGGTCGCGATGGCCCTGCCCGAGGGGGCGAGCGAAAGCGCCGTACCGCGCCTGCTCGAGCCCGAGGTTGCGAGCCTGCCGGAGGTGCGCCAGGCGCTGGCCGACAACGAGACGACCCGCGCCTTCGTGGTCGGTCCGATCCCGGTCGCCGGGGTCCTGCACCGCCACGTGGTGGCGCCGGTCGTGCTCGGTGAAGAGGTCTGGGGACGGCTGGTCGTGATGGAGCACAAGACCCGCTTCACCGGCGGCGACGTGGTTGCGGTGCGCCGCGCCGCGACGCTGATCGCGCTCCAGGTCAGCTCCGAGCGCAAGGCGGTCGAGGCCGACTGGAACGCTGGCTCCTCGCTCGCCGCCGAGCTGCTCGGCGGCAGCTCCGACACCGCCGTCGCCCGTCGCCGCGCCGACCGGCTCGGGGTCGCGCTCGACGCCCGCCGCGTGGTGATGCTGATCGGTTCCCGTTCGGGGAGCGAGGGCGACGCGCCGGACTTCCGCGCCGTCGCCGCCGCCTTCGATCGCGAGGCGCCGCACCTCGGCGTCCACGTCACCGCGGTCGAAGGCTCGGTCGCGGCGCTGATCGAGGTTCCGGACGCCGCCGAGTCGGAGGCGTTCGCCTACGACAACCGCGAGACGTTCGAAGCGGTGCGGCGGGCGCTGCGCTCCTCCGAGCAGCTGGTCGCCGGCATCTCCGGGGTCCAGCGCGGCCACGACGGCTACCGCGCCGCCCACCGCGAGGCGAAGCAGGTGGTGGAGTGCATCCGCCGCTTCTCGCCGGAGGACGGGCCGCAGCTGTTTTGCGCCGAGGAGCTCGGGGTCGGCAGCCTGCTGCTCTCGAGCTCCGACTCGGAGGCGGTCGCCAAGTTCGCCGAGGAGACCGTCGGCGAGCTGGTCCGCGAGCACTCGAAAGCGGACCTGCTGACGACGCTCTGCTCCTTCTTCGACAACATGGGGAGCATCCGCGGCTCGGCCGCCGCGCTCGACGTCCACGAGAACACGATCCGCTACAGGCTCTCGCGGATCGAGGAGCTGACCGGGCTGGCGGTGATGCACGACCCCGACGCCCAGCTCCGCGCCCGGCTCTCGCTGCTGGTCCTGCTCCTGCAGGGACGGCTGCCGAGCGGCATGCGGGCGCCGGCCGCGCCGCTCAGTCCCGCCGTCCTGGAGGCCGAGCCCGAACCGGTTTCCTAGCTTTCTCAGGAGCCGTTTGGGGGAATCCCGAGGTCACCGCCGCGCGCTCGCCCGTGGCGGTGGGGGGTCCTGCGATAGTCGCGAAGTGTCCGGGGTTCACCTCCTGGGAGTCGGAGCGACGTCGCTGTCGCGCAGCCCGCGCGGAGCACGGCCTCTGGCCCGTGAGGCGGTGAGTGCGGCGCTGGCCGATGCCGGGGTCAGTGCGGCAGAGGTCGACGGCGTCGCGATCGCCTCCCGCGATCCCGGCTTCGATCTCGGTTGCTACGACGTGCTCGGCGAGGCGCGCCGTCCCTTCAAGTGCCGCTGCGGGCTTGGCGCCGTCGCTCTGCACTCGAGCTGGAACGCGGTCTCCTCCGGGGCTTCCGACGTCGTCCTCTGCGTCGGCCACGACTGGCCGGCGGACGAGGAGGCCGGGCTCGACCCGCGGGCGGCGCTGGAAACGCAGGCCGCCGCCGCCCGCGAATACATGCAGCACTCGGGCGCGACCGAGGAGCACCTGGCCCGGGTCGCGGCGAAGAACCGCCGCCACGGCGCCGCCAACCCGCATGCGCTGCAGACCACCGCCGTCGACCCCGAGGAGGTGCTCGCCTCCGAGCTCCTGGTCTGGCCGCTGCGGCGGCTGATGGTGGCGCCGCCCGCCCGCGGTGCCGCCGCGGTCGTGCTCGGCTCGCACGAGATCGTCCGCCGCCATGGCCCGAAGGCGCCCAGGGTGCAGGCCTCGGTCCTGCTCGACGAGGACTCGGCGGACGGGGCCGCCACCGCCCGCGCCGCCCGGCTCGGGTACTTCGCCGCCGGGCTGGGGCCGGAGGAAGTCGACTTCGCCGAGATCGAGGATCCGACCCCGGTCGACGAGATCGAAGCCTACGAGGCGCTCGAGCTCGGACCGCCCGGTTCGGGGCCGGAACTGGTCGAGAGCGGCTTCACCGCACTCGGCGGCGTCGTCCCCGTCAACGCCAGCGGCGGGGCACTGGCCCAGGGCCGGGTCAAGGGCGCGGCCGGGATCCTGCAGATGGTCGAGCTCTCGCTGCAGCTGCGCGACCGCGCCGGCCGCCGCCAGGTCCCTGGCGCCCGCGTCGGCCTCGGCCTCGCCGGCTCCGCAACGGCCCCCGGCCACGTCACCGCCCTGACGATCCTCACCACCTGACGCCGCTCGATGTACTTCCCACACCCTGGTGTGGCTGAGACATCGAGCGCCGCGTCCGGGTGTCTGTGAGGGCCACAAAGGCGGGCGGGGGAATTGGCGCGCGCTTGCGGGAGCGGTGGCAAGCTGGCGCCATGTACCGGGCGCTGCGCACCGACTTCGAATCCCTGCCCGAGGTGCTGGCGGCGCGGGCCGAGGAGATCGGCGGCGATCGCTTCGTCCGCGACAACGACCAGGAGTGGACCTTCGGCGAGTTCCACGCCCGGGTGATCGAGGTCGCCGCCGGCCTGCGCGAGCTCGGGGTCGAGCAGGGCGACGTCGTCGGCGTCGTCCTTCCCAACAGCCCCCATTACCTCGAGGTCTGGTGGTCGATCCTCTGGCTCGGGGCGATCTTCAACCCGGTCAACCCGGCGTTGACCGCGCGCGAGCAGGTCGGGATCCTCGCCGACTCCGAAGCCAAGGTCGTCGTCTGCACGCCCGAGTCGGCGGCCGGCCTGGAGGCGAACCGCGACGAGCTGCCGAACCTGCGCGAGATCGTCGCCGCGGAGGGCAGTGACCCGGCGGCGACCCTGCGCGGCCGCGGCACGGTCGATCAGCACGCAGATATCAAGGGCGGCGACCTTGCCTCCTTCGTCTACACCTCGGGCACGACCGGACGCCCGAAGGGAGCGATGCTCGGCCACCGCAACTTCCTCGAAAACGCCTGGCAGCTGGGCGAGCCGCTGCCGGTCAGCCGCGGCGACACGCTCGGCATGGTGCTGCCGCTGTTCCACGTCAACGCCCAGCTGGTGACGACCGTGATCCCGCTCGTGCTCGGCGCCAACGTGGCGATGTGGGAGCGCTTCTCGGCCTCCCAGTTCTGGGCCGACTGCGCCCGCTTCGAACCGGTCACCTTCTCCTCGGTGCCGACGATGCTGGCGGCGCTGCTGCACGCACCCGGCGCCGAGGAGGCCGAGTCGAACTCGCTGCGCTTCGTGATCTGCGGCGCGGCACCGCTCTCGCCGGCCCTCTTCCGCCGCTTCGAGGAGAAGTTCGGGCTCAAGATCATGGAGGGCTACGGCCTCACCGAGGGCACCTGCTGCACGACGATCAACCCCTTCACCGGCCCCCGCAAGATTGGCTCGGTCGGGCTGCCGACGCGGGCGCAGGAGGTGGTGATCATCGACGAGAGCGGCAAAATCGTCGCCGACGGCACCCCCGGCGAAGTCTGCTTCCGCGGGCCGAACATGATGCACGGCTACTACAACCGGCCCGACGCCAACGCGGAGACGATGATCGACGGCTGGCTGCACACCGGCGACGTCGGCTACCGCGACGAGGACGGCTACTTCTTCCTCGTCGACCGCACCAAGGACATGATCATCCGCGGCGGCGAGAACATCTACCCGCGCGAGATCGAGGACGTCCTGCTCGAGCACGAGCTGGTCAAGGAGGCGGCGGTGGTCGGTCGCCCCGACGAAGTCCGCGGCGAGGAGGTCCACGCGGTCGTCGCGCTCGTCTCCGGCGACGACGCCTCGGTCCTGGAGGAGCACTGCCGCGAGCGACTGGCCGCCTTCAAGGTGCCGTCGAGCTGGGAGGTCGTCGACGAGCTGCCGAAGACCTCGACGGGCAAGATCGACAAGAAGCCGCTGCGGGAGAAACTCGCCGCCGCGGCCGGGTGAGGTAGATGGTGGATACCCAACCCGCGCACACCCGGATGACGTGCCTGGCACTTCGCATCTCTGCGTCCTCGGGCTCGCCTTTGGCACCGCCAAAGGCATCGCCCTGCGTCCTTGATCTGCTCGACCAGGCCCGTCCCCGGTCGCACACGAGTTGGGTATCCACCATCTGAGAGGAGAGGTTTTGGGAATCCTGGATGAGAAGGCGATCATGATCACCGGCGCCGCCAGCGGCATCGGCCGCGCGACCGCGATCGAGGCCGCGGCCGAGGGCGCGAGGCTGGTCCTCTGCGACGTCAACGACGAGGCCGGCGAGGCCGAGGCGGCGGCGATCGACGGGGCCGAGTTCGTGCACTGCGACGTCACCGACGAGGCGTCGGTCGAAGCGGCGGTGGCGGCGACGGTCGAGAACCTCGGCCGCCTCGACGGCTGCTTCAACTGCGCCGGCATCCTCGCCGCGATCGGCAACGTCGGCGAAGTCCCGTTCGACGAGTGGCAGAAGGTGATCGACGTCGACCTGAACGGCGTCTTCCTCTGCACCAAGCACCAGATCAAGGTGATGGCCGAGCAGGGCTCGGGCTCGATCCTCAACATGGCCTCGGCCGCCGGCCTGATCGGGTGGCCGGCCGCGGCGGCCTACGTCGCCGCCAAGCACGGCGTCGTCGGCCTCAGCAAATCGGCGGCGCTCGAGTACGCCGAGGCGGGGGTCCGGGTCAACTCGATCTGCCCCTCCTACGTGCTGACGCCGATGGTCGAGAAAGACCTCTTCGAGGACACGCTGGGGGGCGACGAGGAGCTGATTGCCGCCGCCCGCGCCAACCACCCGATCGGCCGCTTCGCGCAGCCGCCGGAGATCGCCAACGCCGCGGTCTGGCTGCTCTCCGACAAGGCCTCGTTCGTGACCGGCTCGGCGATGAGCGTCGACGGCGGCTACACGACCCCGTAACGCCGAGCCCACGACCGCTGGCAGACTGCAGACCCGATGGCCGACCGCGACAGCTTCGAGCAGAGCCCCTACGAGCTGCCGCTCGGCTCGACCGAGGTCGTGCTCGTCCGCCACGGCGCCTCGGAGGCGGCGGTCGTCGGCAGCAAGTTCCCGCTCGTCGACGGCCACTCCAACCCGGCCCTCTCAGAGCCCGGCAAGGCGCAGGCGGGGATGGTCGCCGAGGGCCTCGGCGGCGACGAATTCAGCGGCCTCTTCGTCACCAGCCTGCGGCGCACGCAGGAAACGGCGGCGCCGCTGGCCGAGGCGACCGGCCTGGACCCGGTCGTGGTCCCGGAGCTGCGCGAGGTTTACCTCGGCGACTTCGAGGGCGGCGAGTACCGGATCCGCGCCGGCCGCGGCGACCCGGTGATCCAGCAGGTCTTCGCCGAGGAACGCTGGGACGCGATCCCGGGCGGCGAGTCCTGGGAGGACTTCGGCGCCCGGGTCACGGCCGGGATCGAACAGATCGTCGCCACCGTCGGTCCCGAGACCTCCGCCGTCGCCGTCGTCCACGGCGCCGTGATCGGCCAGCTCTGCCGGCAGGCGACCGCCAGCCGGCCCTTCGCCTTCGTCCACTCGGATAACTGCTCGGTTTCGCGGCTGGTGGTGCTCGACGACGGGCGCTGGCTGCTGCGCAGCTTCAACGACATCTCACACCTATCGATCAGGACCGGCCCGGCCGGCTGACATCCGCGGCGCGGATCCCAAAGGGGGAGACATGCCCGCATTCCTCGTTCACGGAAATCCCGACACCGCGGCCGAGTGGGACGCGGTGATCGACCACCTAACCGCGTATGGCGACGAGGTGGTCGCCGCCGACCTGCCCGGCTTCGCCCACGCCGCGCCCGAGGGCTTCCCCGCCACCAAGGAGGCCTACGTCGAATGGATCGTCGAGCACCTCGAGAAGCTCGGCGGCGGCGTCGACCTGGTCGGCCACGACTGGGGCTCGCTGCTGGTCCAGCGGGTCGCATCGGTCCGGCCCGATCTGCTCTCGAGCGTCGCCTGCGGCGGCGCCGCGGTCGACACCGAGTACCCCTGGCACCCGCTGGCCCAGGTCTGGCAGACCCCGGAAGCGGGCGAGAAATACATGGAGGAGGAGCTGACCGCCGAGTTCGGGACCCGGCACCTGGTCGAAAACGGCGTCCCCCGCGAGTACGCCGAACGCAACATGTGGCTCACGCCCCACGGCAAGGACACGATCCTCAAGCTCTACCGCTCCGCCGTCCACATCGGCAAGGAATGGCAGCCCGACCTCGAGCAGCTCGACCTGCCGGCGATGGTGATCTGGGGCCGCACCGACCCCTACGTCCCGCTCGAATTCGGCGAGCGCCTGGCGGAGCGGATGAAAGCCGAGCTGGTCGTGCTCGAGTGCGGCCACTGGTGGCCGTACGAGAAGCCGGTCGAGACGGCGGAAGCGCTGCTGCGGCATTGGGCCGCTGCGAAGGGTTCTTGACTAGGGATCAGGGTTTGGGGGAGGGTCGGGTGGCCCTCTGCCTTCGCTGGGATTTCTGCCTTTGAGTGCTCAGTCTCTCGCTGAACTGGCACTACAGAAATCAGGACGCCGCTCGTACGAGGGCCACCCGACCCTCCAACCGAATCCGGATTTCCGATTCAGGACCTTGCGGGGCGGGGCCGGCCGAGATTCGGGGAGCCGGCGGCTGTCCGCCGGGGCGTGGTTGAGCTTTATGGCCCTATCGGCACCAAAGCTCAACCACACTTTGGATTTGTGGGGAATCCACAAGTCGGCACCCTTTGGGGCGCTGGTAGAGGCGTGGGAGGCGTGAGAGTCTGACCGTATGAGCGCAGATACGGAGCTTTTGGCCCTGCATGGGCTCGCGGTGAAGAAGGCGGGCAGTCCGGCGGCGGTGGCCGCCGTCCTCGGCGCCGAAGAGGCCGAGATCGAGGCGGCGCTGGAAGCCGCGGTCGCGGCCGGCCGCGCCGCGGGGGCGAAAGGGACCTTCATGGTCGCCCCGGCCGGGCGCGAGTGGCTCGACGGGCAGTACCCCGTCGTCTACGCCGAATTCCGCCAGGACCCGGCCGCGACCGAGACCTATGAGCGCTTCGAGCGGATCAACCGCGAGCTGCTCTCGCTCTTCACCGACTGGCAGATGATGCCGGCCGGCGGCGAGCGGGTCCCCAACGACCACTCCGACTCCGACTACGACGCCGGGATCATCGACCGGCTCGGCGCCCAGCACGAACGGGCGGAAAAGGTGCTCGACGGCTTTGCCGCGCTCGACCCCCGGCTCGGGGTCCACAAACAGCGCCTCGACGACGCCTACGACAAGGTGCTCGCCGGTGAAATCGATTGGGTCTCGGGTGCTCGCATCGACAGCTACCACACGGTCTGGTTCGAGCTGCACGAGGACCTGCTGAGAATGCTCGGGCGCGAGCGCGAGGAGGCTCCTTGACGGCGGTCGCCGACCGCGTCGTCGTTCTCGACGGCTCCACTGTTCCCGACCGCGAGGTCGTCGGCAACAAGGGCCGCAGCATCGCCTGGATGCTCAGCCTCGGTCTGCCGGTGCCGCCGGCGCTGTGCCTGCCGATCGAGGAGTGCCGCCGCTTCCACGCCGCCGGCGGCGAGCTCGAAGACGAGGCCTGGAGCTCGGTCCTCGCCGGTGTCGCCGGACTCGAGGAAAAGCTCGGCCGCAGCTTCGGCGGCGGCGAGAACCCGCTGCTGGTCTCGGTCCGTTCGGGGGCGGCGGTGAGCATGCCGGGGATGATGGACACGGTCCTCAACCTCGGCATCACCGACGAGGTCGAGGAAGCGCTCGCCGAGCTCTCCGGCGACCGCGCTTTCGCCCGCTCGACCCACTGCCGCTTCATCCACCAGTTCGGCCAGACCGTGCTCGGTGCCGACATCGACGAGCCCGGTGAGGACGCGACGCCCGAGCAGGCCCGCGAGGCGGTCCGCCGCGACACCGGCGAGGACGTTCCGACCGACCCGCACGAGGCGCTCAAAGCCGTCATAAAAACCGTCTTCGGCTCCTGGTCCTCGCGCCGGGCCAAGGCCTACCGCAAACACTGGGGCATCTCCGAGGAGGGCGGCACCGCCGTGATCGTGCAGGCGATGGTCTTCGGCAACCTCGGCGAGGACTCGGGCACCGGCGTGCTCTTCTCCCGCAATCCCCTCAGCGGCGAGTCCGCTCCCTACGGTGAGTGGTTGCCGAAGGGCCAGGGCGAGGACGTCGTCAGCGGCACCCACGACCCGCTGCCGCTCGACGCGCTCGCGGCCGCGATGCCGGCGGCCAACGAGCGCCTGCTGGAGGCGGCGAAGCTGCTCGAGCGCGAGCACGGCGACGTCCAGGACATCGAGTTCACGGTCGAGCGCGGCACCCTCTACCTGCTGCAGACCCGCTCCGCCAAGCGCTCGCCGCTGGCCGCGGTGCGGGCCGCCGTCGACCTCGCCGACGAGGGCGCGATCGACCGTGCCGAGGCGCTGCGCCGGGTCAGCCCCGAGCAGCTGGCGACGGTCCTGGCGCCCCGCCTCTCCGAGGAGGTGACCGCCGACGCCGAGGTCCTCGCCCGCGGCGTCGCCGCCTGCCCGGGGGTTGCCAGCGGCGTCGCGGTCGCCGACTCCGACGCCGCCGCCGCGGCCGAATTTGATGCAGTCCTGACTCGCCCGACGACCAGCCCCGAGGACGTCAGCGGCATGATCGCCGCCTGCGCCGTCGTCACCGAGCGCGGCGGCTCGACCTCGCACGCGGCGGTCGTCACCCGCGCCCTCGGCCGGCCCAGCGTGGTCGGCGTCGGCGAGGGGGAGACCGAGCGGATGGCCGGGCGCGAGCTGACCGTCGACGGCAGCGCCGGCGTCGTCTACGCCGGCCTGCTGCCGACCGCCGCGGTCGCCCCGGCCGAGGTGCCGGGCCTGTCGGAGCTGATCGAGTGGGCGCGGGAGATTTCCCCGGTCGCCGTCGTCGACGCCGCCGAGGGCGCGCTCGACCTCGACGCCGCCGGCGCCGCGCTCGACGAGGGCGCTCCCGACGAGGCAGCCCTGACGGAGAGCTTGCGCGGTTCCACGGCCGCGAAGGGATCGGTGCTGGCGACCGCGGCGGGTGCGCGGGCCGTGCTCAGCGGCGGTGTGGGAACCGTGGAGAGGCTTCCGGGACAGCACGAGGCGGCGCTGCTGCTGCGCTTCGCTCAGGAGGCGATCCAGTTGAACGTGATTTCCGAGGAGGAGGGACAAGGTGAGTGATTCAGACGCGGCCGCGAGGCCGTATCCGGATGTCTGGGCGCGCGAGTCGGCGACGCCCGTCGTCGAGCGGTACCACAGCGCCGTCCGCGCCCTGGTCGCCGAGCGTTTCGCCGCCAGCGGCAAGACCTGGGAGGAAGCGGTCGAACAGCGCCTGCTCGAGCCCACCGTCGAGGACCTCGAAAAGATCGAGGCCGACCTCCTTGCCGAGGGCTACAAGTTCGACGTCTCGGCGACGATCTCCCTGAAGGAGGAGCCGGACAAATACAAACCGCTGGCCGGCATCGCCAACACCGGTGAGCACGAGAAAGACGAGCAGGGCCGGGCGATCGTCGGCACCGGCGACAACGTCTTCAAAGCCGCCGACATCACCGGCACCGCCCGCTACATCTCCGACGTCGAGAAGGTGATGGAGATGCTGACCGAGGGCGTGCCCGAGAACACCGTGGCGGTCATCGACGACTCCGGTGGCACCCTGACGGCGCCGATCCTCGGCGACTTCAAGGCGGTCGTCTGCATGGGCGGCACTGTCCGTTCCCACCTCGGGATCCTGACCCGCGAGTACAACGTGCCCTGCCTGATGAACGCGACGCTGGACGGGCTCACCGACGGCGACGAGGTCACCGTCGAGTACTCGAAAAATGCGGCCGACGCCTATGCCGACGGCGACGCCGCGGCCGAGCATCGCGCCCGGATCATCAAGGTCTCCTAGGGAGGAACAGAAGATGCCGATCAAACAGAGCTACAAGGACCTGCTCGACGTCAACAGCTACATCCAGAAGCTGGCCGACTCCTTCTACTTCATGTGCACGACCCGCACGGTGCAGGAGTCGAAACTGTTCCCCGTCAACCCCTACATCACGCTCTCCTACTACAACGCCTGGTACCGCTACCCGGAGCTGGTGCGGAAGATCGACGCGGCGATGCCGGCCGAGGAAATCGCCGACCGCGCCCGTCAGGTCGGCAGCTACGTCAACACGATCACGATGGACGTGGCGACGCAGTTCTACCTCGGCGGCCGCCAGTGGCAGATCGACATGGGGATCCTGAAACCGACCGACGCGGTCGAAGACATGATGGACGTGCTCGATTTCACGCGGCGGATCAACCTCGCCTACCACCGCTCCGAGGCGCACATCTTCCCCAGCGACGGCAGCTACAAAGACCAGATCCACACCGCCCGCCAGACCGAGTTCTTCGAACAGAACGCACTCGGGGTGACCCCCGGCGACAAGCTCCACCACGCGTTCACGCGGTTCATGGCGGCGGTCTCCGCCTACGGGTTCCTCAGCCACTGCGAGTGCCGGCTGAGCTTCTGCAACCACGGCCCGTACGGGACCGAGGGCGGCAACGAGATGCTGGTCCGCGACGCGCTCGACCTCGCCGAGTGCGACTACCCGTGGATGGACGGCATCGCCTCCGAGATCGAGTTCAACAACCTGACCTTGACGGTGGAGATGAAGGACACCCACTTCAACATGGTCGACGACTGGGGCAGCTTCGAGGCCGAACCGTCGTACAACAACGACAACCTGGTCTCGGTCGGGCTGTACGCCTCGGATTACCTCTCCGACGGTTACATCCCAGTCCACATGGACAGCGCCTCCGAGCTGGCCGACTACCTCGACGACCAGCGCGAAAAGATGGAATCCGCGACCGCGGAGATGTGGAAGATGATGGCCGGCTGGAGCCGCGAGCAGATGATCGACGCCGGCCTCCTCGTCTACTCCGGCACGCTCAAAGACGTCGCCCACTTCGCCGGTGTCTACGAGCAGGACGACTGGATGCTGATCGACGAGCGCTGCCAGCGGATGAAGCCGCTGATGAACGACGAGTACGGCGGCGGGGCGATCGCCGAGCTGGTCGGCCTGATCACGCTCAGCTCGCAGAACCGCAGCCCCCATCACCAGGCCCGCTACTCGAAAGACCGCGGTGAGATGTGGTCGCAGATCCCGTACTCGGTGCTCGCCGACGACAACTTCACCTCCGGAGTCGGGCCGATGGGGGCCGGGGTCACCACGCTGCCGGCGAAAACGGCGAAGTGGACGACGACCCAGGGCAAGCTGACCCAGGACGAGTGCAACGCCGCCGCAAAAGCGTTCAGCTCGAAGAAGTTCGATCTCCGTCACTACGACGACGACAGCTGGTTCAAGAACAACCCCGACGCCGAGCAGTCCGCCGCGCTGGCGGCGAGTTAGGCGCCGCGCGAGCGGCCCGGCGAGGAGCGCGACCTTTGTATGGCGCGAACCTCGCCGGGCTGATCGACGGCCCCGCCCGCTGGGCGGCCGAGCGGCCGGCGCTGCTGGTCGGCGAGCGGCCGCAGCGGACCTGGGCCGAGCTGGCGGCGGCGGTGGCGCGGCGCGCGGCCGGGCTGCGCGACCGGCACGGGGTCGGGCCCGGCGAGGCGGTGGCGCTGTTCGCCGCCAACCACGTCGCCTATATAGAGACGCTGCTGGCGATCTGGCACGCGGGCGGCGTCGCCGTCCCGATCTCCAGCCGCCTGCACCCGCGCGAGGCCGCCGACATCGTCGCCCGCGGGCACGCGAGGCTTTGCTTCGCGACCGAGGACACGGCAGCGAGGCTAGCGGAGGCGCTGGCCGAGGTGCCTGTCGACTTACTCTCGGATAGCGAGAGGAAGTCGACACCCCCACCGGTTGTCGTCTTCGGTAGCGACGAGGATGCGGCGCTGGTGGCGGCGGAGCCGATGGCGGCGGTCGGCCGCCGTGCCACCGACGACGCCTGGATTTTCTTCACCTCCGGGACCACCGGCAAGCCGAAGGGGGCGCGGCTCAGCCATGCCAACCTCTGGGCGATGGCGGCTGCCTACCTGGCCGACGCCGACACCGTCGGCCCGGCCGACTCGATGATCCACGTCGCCGCCTTCAGCCACGCCTCGGGCCTGATGTCGCTGCCGTTTCTCGCCCGCGGCGCGGCGCAGGTGCTGCCGCCCTCGGGTGGCTTCGACGCCGACGAGCTCTTCGACCTCGTCGCGGCCGGCGAGCGCTCGACCTTCTTCGTGCCGCCGACGCTGCTGCGCCGGGTCGCCGCCCACCCGCGCGCGGGTGAGGTCGCGGACCGGATCGGGACGATCATCGCCGGCGCCGCGCCGATTCTCCCCGCCGACCTCAAGGCGGCCGTCGGCGCCCTTGGCCCGGTCGTCTGGAACGGCTACGGCCAGGGCGAGTCGCCGTGCACGATCACCGCCCACGGCAAGGCGGCGATCGGCGCCGCGGTCGCGGCCGGCGACGAGGCGGCGCTGCGCTCGGTCGGCGTCCCCCGGGTCGGGTTGATCGTGCGCGTGGTCGACGAGGAGGACCGCGAGCTGCCGGCGGGC
>DATKIA010000123.1:0-11904 GCA_035509895.1 Solirubrobacterales bacterium | reverse complement strand
AACGCCCGCTGGGCATCAGGTTCCCTTTGTAGAAGCGGCCGGCATGACCGAGCCCTGATTGCTCAGCTTCATGTATCTCACCTCCTCCATCCAGAATGGTGGGGGATTTCCCTAACCACCCACACAGGGGGAGCATGGGTATCGGCTCGGACGTTGCTCGGTACGCTTCGCTCGAAGACCATTGATGTAATTGCCTGATGACGTCCGAATCAAAAACGCAGGTCGAAGCCGCGATCGCGGATGCCGAAGCGACCCTGTTCAAGGCGCTCTCGCACCCCCTGCGGTACCGGTTGATGATGATCCTCGGCGAACGCGAGGCGAGCCCGAAGGAACTGGCCGAAATCCTCGGCGAGGGCTTCCACAAGACCTGGGAACACACCAGGCTGCTCGAGGAGTGGGGACTGATCGAGCTGGTCGACACCGATCGGCGACGCGGAGGGACACAGCACTTCTACCGGGCGAAGACGCTGCCGGTGCTCGACGCGGAGGAATGGGAGCAGTTGCCCCCGTTCGCGCGGCAAACAGCGAGCGCCCTGATCGTGAAGACGGCGATGCGCGAGATCGCCAGTTCGATGGCAGCGGGGATCTTCGACGAGCACCCGCACCGAGCGCTGCTGCGCAAGCCGGTGCTGGCCGACGAGCAGGGCTTCCGCGAAATCGACGAATCGGCGCTGGCGCACCTCGCTCGTTGCACTGAGATCGAAGCGCAGAGCGCCGCGCGCCGGCTGAAAAGCGGCGAGCCGGCCCGGCGGGTGATGACCTTCACGGTCGCTTTTGAGACTTCTCCACCTGAGTCGAAGTAAGGCGTTTGACCGGCGGCTGGCGCTGACTAGCCTGCGGCTATCCCCTCCGCTCTCCTGATCGACTTCGGCGGCGTTCTCACCTCCAGCGTCGGCGTTGCCCACCGCGCCTTCTGCGGCTTCAGCGCCTACCGCTGGGAGCTCGCCGATCTCGCCGACGCCCACCTGCTCTCCGGCGCGGTCGGCGTCGCCAAGCCGGCGTCGCCCGCCTCTCGGGCGCCTTCGGAATCGAACTTCACGGGAGGCCATCGCCAAGTTCAACCAGAGGAGGTCCCGAATGAGCGTATGGCAGGTCGAGGAGAACGACGGCATCGTCGTCGCCGCCCACGACAACCCACCGATGAACTACTTCGTCGGGGCAAGTGCCACCGAGCTGGCGGCGATGCTGCCGCGCTGGCGCGAGGACGACGTCCGCGTCGTGATCATCACCGGCGCCGTCCCCGGCAAATACATCACCCACTACAGCGTCGAGGAGCTGGTCGAGCTGGCCGAGGATCGCGAGAGCCTGATCCGCGCCTCCTACGACCTGATCTACGGCTGGCACGGGCTGCTGCAGTCGCTCTCCTATCTCGATAAGCCGGTGCTCGCGGCGATGACCGGCGACACCGGCGGTGGCGGGCTCGAGCTCTCGCTCAACTGCGACATCCGGATCATGGAGCGCGGCGATTACCTGGTCGGCTTCCCCGAGGCCAGCCTCGGGATCCTGACCGGCACCGGCTCGCAGTTGCTGGAGCGGGCGATCGGCCGCAGCCGCGCCCTCGACTTCCTGCTCCGCAGCCGCTACGTCACCCCCGAGGGCGCGCTCGAGCTGGGGATCGTCAACGAGCTCGCCGACGACGCCAAAGCCCGGGCGCTCGAGGTCGCCGAACGGCTGCGGACCAACTCCGCCGTCGCCCTCACCGCCGCCAAGCGCTCGGTCGTCCGCGGCGCCAACCTGCCGATGCAGGAGGGGCTGCGGGTCGAGGCCGAGGAGTGGCTGAAAACGATCGTCACCGACGAGGCGATGGATGCCCTGCGCAGCTACGCCGAGACGCCGTTCGACGAGCGGCGCCAGTGGGTGCGCGACCACGGAGCCTGGCCTGAGCCAGGCTCCGCGACCGGCGCTTAGGAGGGCTGGCCCTCCTGCCTTGCCTAGGCGGGGATCGCGGCGGGAGAGCGCTCGATCCCTGCCTCGGCGAGGTAGTCGTGGACGACGCGGCCCTGCGGCAGGGTCCAGTCGAAGGTGCCGTAGATGCCGCCGATCATCTCGGTCGGGGCCAGGTCCTGGAGCGGGTCGGCGGCCGAGGGCGAGTCCATGCTGACCTGGCAGCGCCCGGTCCAGATGTCCGGCGAGCCGTCGGCGGCGAGGCAGGGGACCGTTTCCGGCTCGGTCCGGATCAGCTCGCAGACGCTCGGCGGCGAGCCGGCCTCGGCGCCGGGGATGTAGCGCAGGGTCAGGTGCGGCGTCGAGCCGACGTCCTCCATCGTCGCCGGTCGTTCCGGGTTGATCGTCACCGTCAGCAGCCGCTTGCCGGTCGGCCGCTCGGTGGTGAAGGAAATCCCCTCACGGAAGCCGGGCCCGGGCCCGCCGAAGTCGAACTTGCAGTCGGCAAGCTTCTTTGGCCAGCCCCAGAGCTCGCGGCCGGCGGCCATCGGGGCGTCGGCGTCGAGGTAGATGAAGGGGCAGTAGAGGTAGGTCTCACCCTGGAACTCTGCCTGGATCAACATGATCGTCTCGTTGTAGGTGCCGAAGGTCGTGAAGGGGTAGTTGCAGACCCAGGCGATGCAGGTGGCCGGGTCGGTCGCCGGCCGCACCCCCGGCGGCAGGTGCCGCGAAACCTTCTCGGTCTCGGCCGAGTAGATCCCGAGGATCACTTTGGCGCCGCGGTAGTAGTAGGGCGGGTCGGGGTACAGGGGGGCGGTGACCGGCTGGTCGAAGCCGGCGAAAAAGTCGTCCATCGGGCTCTCCTCCAGGTCGAGTGAAAACAGCGTAGTTCTCTGTTTCGGCCCCGATCCGGACGCTGCCGCCGCGCTTGTGGATTCCTCTAGGGGCGGTCTAGAGGGCCGGCAGCGCGACTTCGAAGCAGGCGCCGCCGAGCTCGGACTCGCTGGCCTCGATCCGGCCCGAGTGGGCTTCGACGATCGAGCGCGAGATCGCCAGGCCGAGGCCGGCGCCGGAGATCTGGCGGTCTCTGACGTCGATGCCGCGGTACAGGCGTTCGAACAGGTGGGGGAGCTCGTCGGCGTCGAAGCCGGGGCCGTTGTCCTCGACCCGGACCAGCGCCTCGCGGTTGGCGACCCGCAGGCCGACTTTGATCTGGCCGCCCGCCGGCGTGAACTTGATCGAGTTGCTGACGAGGTTGGCGACGACCTGGGTCAGCCGGTCGGCGTCGCCCATCACCGCCAGCGGCCCGTCGGTGGCGACGTCCAGCGTCAGACCGGCGGCGGTCGCGTCGGGCTGCAGCGCTTCGACCTCGTCGTGGACGAGCTGGGCGAGGTCGAGCGGCTGCCGCCGCAGCTCGAACTCGCCGGCCGAGATGCGGGCGATGTTGAGCAGGTCCTCGACCAGGCGCAGCTGCCGGGTGGCGTTGCGCTCGATCACCTCGATGTGGTCGAACTGGGGGCCGGGGGGGCCGCCGGCGTCGGCCCGCAGCAACGTCGCGTAGCCGAGGATCGAGGTCAGCGGCGTCCGCAGCTCGTGGGAAATCGAGCCGAGGAACTCGCTTTTCGCCCGCTCCAGTTCGGCCGCCGCGAGGCGTGCCTGGCGCTCCTCGGTGATGTCCTGCTGGATCCCGACCCAGACCTTGCCGTAGCTGGGGTGGTCGAAGGTGGTCGCCGTCGTCCGCACCCAGATCTCGGAGCCGTCCCTGCGCAGCCGCCGCGCCTCGTATTTCATCTCGCCGCCGGTGTGGAGGTCCGAAACCGCGGCGTCGCGCACCTCCCGCTCCTCCTCGGAGAGGTCGACGGGGCGCATCACCTCGATCGCGTCGCGTCCGTTCAGTTCGCCGGGGCCGTAGCCGAGCATCCGCTCGAGGCTCGGGTTGGCGTAAACGATGCGGCCGTCGTCCTTGGTCATCAGGCAGACGCCCTCGGTCATGTTGGCGATCACCTCGCCGCGCAGCTCGAACGCGCTTTCGATCGCCAGCCGGTCGTTGACCTCGCGCACCGAGCAGAAGAAGTGGCCGTTGCCATCGCTGCCCGGCACCGACCAGTGCAACCAGCTCCAGTGCCCCTCCTTGGTCTGCCAGCGGTGCTGGAAGCTCGCCGGCTCGCCGCGGCCGTGAACCCGAGCCAGCTCAACCAGGGTGTCGGCGCGGTCGTCGGGATGGACGAACTCGACCAGCGGCCGCTCCGTCAGCTCCTCCTCGCTCCAGCCCAGAACCTCGCGCCAGCGCCCCTCGAGGCGCTCGATGCGGGCGTCGGGCCCGACCGTGCAGATCAGGTCGCGGTCGAGGTCGACGCCGCTCGTCGCGTGGGCCAGATCGGCCTCCATGCGTTTGCGCAGGGAGATGTCGTGGACCTGGACGATGAAGTGGGTCGGGTTGCCGTCCTCGTCGCGGTCGAGCGAGACCGAGAGCAGGACCCAGACCGCTTCACCGTCCTTGCGGATGTAGCGCTTCTCGAGCTTGTAGTCGCTGGCTTCGCCGCGCAGCAGCCGCTCGTCGCCCTCGAGGTTCGCTTCGAGGTCGTCCGGGTGGGTGATCTCGGTGAAGGTCAGCCCGCGCAGCTCACCCTCGGTGTACCCGGTCAGCTCGCAGAGGGCCGGATTGGCGCGCAGCCAGCGGCCGTCGATTGCGACCAGTCCCATCCCGATCGCCGCTTTCGCGAAGGCCGCCTCGAACTGGCGCTCGGCCTCGCGCCGGCGACGCTCCAGCTGGCGCTGCTCGCTGAGGTCGGTGAACCAGCAGATCCGGTACAGGAGCTCGCCCTCCTCGTCGAGGGCGGCCATCACCTCGGAGGAAACGCGGAAGACGGTGCCGTCGCGGCGGACGTGGTCGGATTCGAGTGAGACGAAGCCGGACGCATCGAGCCGTTCCGCCAGCTCGGGGAGCCGCTCCGCACCCTCCGGTGTAAGCGAGTCGTCGATGGTTTTGCCGACGAATTCGTGCACCTCGCCGCCATGCATCTCGGCAAAGGCCGGGTTGACGGCGACTACATGGCGGTTGCGGGCCTCGATGATCGCGATCCCGCGGGTCGTCTTCTCGAAGCTGAGCGACCACAGAGTTCGCAGCTCGGTGGGATCGACGCCCGGGGCGTAGTCAAAAGCGGTCATGGCAGCCGTCGCACAAGTTTGCTCCTCCCAGCTGGTCAGATTCAACCTCGGTCGCTTCCGACCTGCCGATCGGGTATCCATCAACCGTGCCCAATGCGACGGTACTGGTGGTCGAGGACGACCCAGACATCCGTGGTCTGGTCGTCTCGCTCGTGCAGCGGGCCGGGATGACCGGCCTCGGAGCGGCCGACGGCCGCTCCGGGATCCGCGCCTTCTTCGAGCACCGTCCGGACCTGACCGTGCTCGACATCGGCCTGCCCGAGCTCGACGGCTGGGAGGTGCTGAAACGCGTGCGCGAGGTCAGCGAGGCGCCGGTGCTGGTCCTGACCGCGGCCGGCGAGAATCCGCAGAAGGTGCGCGGTCTCGACAGCGGCGCCGACGACTACGTGGTCAAGCCCTTCGACCCCGACGTCCTCGTCGCCCGAATCAAGGCGCTGCTGCGGCGCGGAGGCCGCGATGGGGGTGACCTCGAGGTCCTCAGCGACGACGTCGTCAGCGTCGACGAAGCGAAGCGGCGGGTCGAGGTCCTCGGCACCGAGGTGCAGCTGACGCCGACCGAGTTCCGGCTGCTGGTGACGCTGATGCGCAACCGCGACCAGGTCGTCACCCAGGAGCAACTGCTGGAGGACGTCTGGGGCAACGCCGGCGGCGACCCGCGCCAGGTCCGGCTCTACGTCAGCTACCTGCGGCGCAAGCTGCAGGAAGCCGGCGCCGAGGACCCGATCGAGACCGTGCGCGGCTTCGGCTACCGGTTCCGTCCCGCAAGCTGACGCCCAGACTCCCCCCCTTTGGCCTAGAACAAACGGCCATTTAAGCCCCCTCGGGCTAAATCACACGATTTTCAAACAAACCTCGCGCACCACTGCTGCGCGACGAACCGACCCCTGGGCGTAGCCACTACGGCCGTAGAAACGAGCGAACTCCCAAGGAGGAGAGCAGTGAACATTCGAACGAAAGTCCTTTTGACCGTCCTCTGCGTCGGTGCCCTCGGCAGCCTCGCGGCGATGGGCGTGTTCGGCGCCTTCAGCGCCACCACGACCAACGCCGGCAACACGATCACCGCCGGCACGGTGACGATTGGCGACAACGACGCCGGCGCCGCCCTCTACTCGCTGACCGCCGCGAAACCGGGCGAAAGCGTTACCAAATGCATCAAAGTCACCTACACCGGCAACCTCGACGCCGACGTCCATCTCTACACGCCGAGCACGATCGGGACGCTTGGTCAGTACGTCGACCTGACGATCACCGGCGGCACCCAGACCACTTCGACGTTCCCGAGCTGCACCGGCTTCACCGCCTCCGGTGGCGCCCTCTACTCGGGCACCCTGGCAGCCTTCGGGACCGGCAAAAACAGCTACGCGAACGGGGTCGTCGACTTCCCGGGATCGGCGACGAAATGGGTCAACAACGACTCGGTCGTCTACCAGATCACGGCCACGCTGCAGAGCGGCGCCCCCGACGCGGCGCAGGGTCTTACGACCGGCGCCCACACGTTCACCTGGGAGGCCCGCAACCAGTAGTTGCCGGTTCGGAGAACGCTCGTGACTGACGTGGGGCCGCCCGTGTGGCGGCCCCATCCGGGATCTGGGAAGACCGATGGCCGCCACTGACTTCGACGACAGGATCACCCGCATCGCCGCCGTGGCTCTCGGCGCCGCGATCGTCCTCGTCGTCGTCCTGCTGGCCCGTCCGGCTGGCGGTCACGGCGGCATTCTGCCCGCCTCGCTGCGGGTCGCCGCCAGCCAGGACGGCGCTCTCGCGGTCTCGCCCGCCGCACCGAAGCCGGTGCTCGAAGACGCCCGCCTCCGTCCCGGCTCCGTCGCCGGCGGCGAGCTGCGGCTACGTAACCAGACCGGTGAGCGGCTGGCGGTGCGGCTGCGGGCCGAACCGACCTCGACTGCGCTCGACGGGATCCTCCGGGTCCGGATCGAGGCCGGCGGCAAGAGCGTCTTCGACTCGACCCTGCAGGCCTTGCGCCAGGGGACAGGGGACGCGATCCGCCTCGGGCCCGGACGGGCGACGGCGGTCCGTGTCTCCGCCTGGATTCCGGCCACCGAAGCGACCGGCTACGAGGGTCGTCACGTCGACGTTCTGCTGGTGCCGGAAGAGGGCCCGGCCCGGTGACGTTCGCCGCTCGCCATCCCTTCCTGCGGCGGCTCTCGCTGTTCGCCCTCTGGCTCGGCCTCGGCCTGCTCTTCGCGGCGCTGCTCGCGTCCGCCGGCCCGCTGGCGCTCGGCGACCGCTCGTTCACGATGCGCTCGGGCTCGATGACGCCGGCGATCGAGACCGGCGACGTCGTCGTCACCGAACCGATCTCGCCGCTCTCGGCCCGGGTCGGCGACATCGTCACCTTCCGCGACCCGGAAGGCAGCGGCAAACTTTTCTCGCACCGCGTGCAGGCGGTCCGCCCGGTTGGTGGCGACGTCCGCTTTATCACCCGCGGCGACGCCAACACATCGACCGAGCGCTGGAACGTCCCCACCGACGGCAGCGTCGGCAAGGTCCTCTACACGGTGCCGAAGATCGGCTATGCGCTGATGTGGACCGCGACCGTGCCGGCCCGGATCGCGCTGATCGTGATCCCGGCTCTGCTCCTCTGCTGGACCGGGCTGAAGCGGATCTGGCGGACGGGGCCGGAGCCCGAGGTAAGCGCTGGTGAGTAGGAAGCTGATCGCCGCCTCGCTGTTGGCACTGCTGGCGCTTACCTCGCTGCTCGCCGGCGGCGGGGTCTGGGGCGCCTTCACGACGAAAGCGGCAAGCAGCGCCAGCAACACGATCACCGCCGCCACCGACTTCAGGGCGCCGAGCTCGAGCGCGACGACGATCGCCAAGACTGCCGGCGGCCTCGGCGGGCTGATCAAAAAAGGCGGCACCTACTACGTCTACGCCAACGTCGCCGACAGCGGCAACCCGGCGAGCGGCATCGCCAGCGTCACCGCCAACGTCAGCACGATCACCTCCGGCCAGACCGCGGCTGCGCTCACCGCCGGCACCTACACCGCCGACGGCGTCTCCTACAACTACCGCAGCGCCTCGCTGACCGCCGGCTCGACGCTGGTCGCCGGCAGCCTCGCCTACTCGCTGACCCTGAAAGACACGGCCGGCAACTCGCGGACCGAAAACCTCACGGTCAGCGTCGACAACACGGCCCCGACCGGGGCGGACATCCAGACGACGAACGGCGGTGCGATCGCCGGCCGCGCCGACGCCGGCGACAAAGTCACCTTCACCTTCAGCGAGGAAATCGACCCCAGCACGGTCCTCGCCGGCTGGACCGGCGCCTCGACCGCGGTCGTCGTCCGTCTCAACAACGCCACCAACGACACGGTGACGATCTTCAACGCGACCAACGCGACGCAGCTGCCGCTCGGCACCGTCAGCCTTGGCCGCAGCGACTACACGACTGCCAACCTCACCTTCGGCGCCACCGGCACCGCTTCGACGATGGTCCGCAGCGGCAACCAGATCATCATCACCCTGGGGACGCAGTCGGCGGCGGCGACCACCGCAGCGGCGACCGGGACGATGAGCTGGACGCCGTCGGCGACCGTCACCGACGGCGCCGGCAACGCGATGTCGACGACGGCCGCGACCGAGTCCGGCACGGCCGACAAGGACTTCTGATGGGCGCGCGCGGAATGCGGATTGCCGGCGGTTGGGCCCTGTTCGCGATCGGGGCGGTCGCCCTCGCGCTGGCCTTCTCGGGCCTCGGCCGCGCCGACGCCCGGTCGATCAAGGCGCACGCCGGCGGGTCGATGCGGATTGCCGGCTCGGCCGCCGACGAAGCGATCTTCGGCGCCGCCAACCTGGCGCCCGGGGCGTCGGTGTGGGGCACGGTCGAGATCCGCAACCTCGGTCACGGGCCGGCGGCCCTGACGCTGGTGCCGGTCGACCTGCGCGACGTTCCGGGGCCGGGCGGCGGCCGGCTCTCCAGCGACCTCGAGCTGACGGTCCGCGACATCACCCACAGCTCCACCGGGATCATCTACTCCGGCCCCTTTGCCGGCCTGCGGACGGTGCGGGTCGGGGCGCTGGCGAAGGGGGAGCGGCGGCGCTACGCGTTTGAAGCGAGGCTGCCGAACAGTGCGTCGCCGTCACTCGACGACCCTTTCGCCGGCGCCAGCACTGCCGTCGACTACCGCTGGGCCCTGACCGGGGCTGCCGCTGCGCGCTGCGCGACGCGGCTGTCCGGCGACGCCGGCGCCAACCGCGTCGTCGGTACCGTCGGCGGTGACCGGATCAGCGGCGGCGCCGGCCGCGACCGGCTGCTGGGCGAAGGCGGCGATGACTGCATCGACGGCGGCCGCGGCCGCGATCGCCTCAGCGGTGGCCCTGGCGACGACGTGATCCGCTCCCGCGACGGCATCGCCGACGTCGTCGACTGCGGTGACGGCGACGACGTCGTCATCGCCGACCCGAAGGACGTGCTGCGCTCCTGCGAGGTCGAGCGCTAGCGCCAGGCGCGCCAGTAGGCTCGCAGCCGCCGCCGGTAGTGCTTCGGCTTCTCGGCGTAGAGACGGTCGCCAAGCTCGAGCGCCGCGTCCAGCAGCTTTGCCTGGCGCGCCTCGATCAGCGCCCCGAACTCATCGCGCGACGCAGCCAGGTCTGAGCGCTCGCTGAGGTCTGCGGCCAGGACGGCGAGGTCATGGTGGTCGCCGAGCAGGTCGGCGAGGACGTGGGCCTCCTCCGCCATCGGCCCCAACAGACCGGGCCAGGCGTCATGCAGCAGGCGCAGTTGGTACCAGAGGTCCTTGGCACGTTTGCGGAACTCGTGCACGTTCTCGGCGCTGCCGTCGGCCTGCGCCTGGCGCAGCGCTTCCCGGCCGTCGCGGTAGGTGCGATCGAGGCCTGGCTCCAGCAGCCGCCAAGAGTCGTTGCCGATCGGCCAGTGGGGGATGCCGCCGCCGGCCTCTTCTACCGCCGCCCGCGCCTGTGAGATCCGGCTCGCCCCCTCGCCGCGGGCGGCGGCGACGCGGCCGCGATCGGCCTCCAGCGCCTGCCGCCAGGATCGCCCCGGGCTCGCCGGGAAGGCGGCGCCGGCGTGCTCGGCGAGCGCTTGCAGCGTCTCCAGCTTGACCTCGGCGTCGCGACTCTCGGCGAGCAGGCGGCCGGCGTCGCGGTAGCGCCGGTTTTCGGCCTTGAAGCGCTTGTTCCCAAGCTCCTCGCGGAGCAGCCGCAACAGCGCCCGCACCTTCTTCAGGTCTTTGCGAGCGCCGTGGATCGCGTCGGCGATCTCCTCGTCGTCGACATCCCGGAGCCGGGCCGTTGCCTTCTCGATGCGGCCGCGGGCGACGCGGCGGACGCCGTCGGCGGCGCCCTCCTTCCGCTTCAGGCGGTAAGCGGTGCTGATTCCGTTCGAGCTCATCCGGTGCTTCTTCTCGACGCTGTCGGAGTGGTTCTGCGGCCGGCCGCGAGCGGCAAGTCTCTGGTTAGCGTAGGCGGGATCGCCGGTCAGCTCCATTCCGAACCAGTTGGGCGGCCGGAAGGCCTGGCTCTGGGCGCTGGTCTCGAACTCGACCTCGGCCGTGATCAGGCCGGCCAGCGTCCCCTCGTAGACGTCGACCTCGGCCGTCAGGCCGCGCTCGCCAAGCGGGACCAGCCGCCTCGTCTTCCGCAGCCGCCGCCCCTCGGTCAGCGGCCACAGCGCCTCGAACTGCTCCTTGTAGAGGGCGATCTCGTGCTCGGCGCGGCGCTCGCCGTGGCCGCGCTTGGCGGTCAGCGTCATCCCCTCGCCGTTGCGTCGCAGCCGCACCTCGGTCCGCTCGCCGATCGCGACGTAGCCCTGCTCGATTCGCCGCGCCGGCCTGGCCATGACCGCGTCGGGGAGGGCCGAGGCCCGGAACTTGCGCTCGATCTCCTCAGGCACGCGGGAAGCGTAGCCCGCCGGAGCTGTGAGAACGTGCAGCGGATGCAGCCGAAGGTCAGCGTTGGCGAGAGCTTGAGCCAGGTCTTCTCGATCTACGGAGCGAACGCCGGAGTCCTGCTGCCGGTCGCCTTCTGGCTGTTCCTCCTGGTCGCCATCTTCGACGGCCTGATCGGCACCGACGCTTCGTACTTCCCGCTGGTGGTCGCCGTCACGACGGTCGCCGCGACCCTCTACAAAGGGATGGTCGTCGGCCTCGTCCGCGAGGGCCCCGAGGGACTGCGCGAACCGTCCTTCGGCGCCCTGGTCGACTACGCCAGACCGGTCTTCGGGCCGCTGGTCGTCGCCGGCGTCCTCTCGGGCCTGGCGATCGCCGCCGGCCTGATCGCGTTCGCCGTGCCGGGCCTCTTCCTGCTCACGATCTGGGCCGTGATCGCGCCGGTGATCGTGGTCGAGCGCAGCTCGGTGATGGACTCCTTTCGGCGCTCGCGGGAGCTCGTCCGCGGCAACGGCTGGCAGGTCTTCGGCGTCGTCATCATCGCCCTGCTGATCGAAGCAGCCGGCAGTCTCGCCTTCTTCTACGTCGCGACCGGCATCGCCGACGGGCCGCTGGTCCGGATCGTCTTCGCTGCCCTGGCGGCGACGATTACGGCCCCGGTTACCGCGCTCGCCGCGGGCGTCCTCTATTACCGGCTGCTGGCGCTCCCGCGGCACAACCGTCCCTCGGGGGTCAGCAACGACAGCGCCTCCGGCTCGGGCTCGACCACGACCTCGGACGTCAAGTAGCGGCCGTCGGCACCTCGGCCTCCTCGCCTGGTCCGAGCAGACGGGCGACGAGGATCCGCTCCGGGTGCCGGTCCGGATCGACGAGCACCACCGCCCGCTCCCCCGAAACCGGATTCTCGAACACCTGCCCAAGCCGATCCTCCACCCCCCGACCGTACCGCCTCTCCTTTCGCCGAGGTTGCGTTTTGCCTGTGCATGAC
>DATKIA010000122.1:0-13352 GCA_035509895.1 Solirubrobacterales bacterium | reverse complement strand
CGAAGTCCTCCAGCGCCCAGGGGGCGTGCTCGCGCGAGGAGCCGCAGCCGAAGTTGGGGCCGGTGACGAGGATCGGGTTCGGCTCCAGCTCGATCTCGCCGTCGCGGATCCAGTCGTAGAAGAGGAACTCGCCGAAGCCGGCGAGGCGCGAATCGACGTCGATGACGAGACCGTCACCTGCGCCGCCGGCGTCTTCGAGTTCCAGGTGGAGCACGACGTCAAACACCGCCTGCTGAACGGCCTCGACGACATCGGGATCACGCTTGAGAACGCGGGCGCGATCGACACCTTCGAGGCAACCCCGGCCGGCGCCCACGGACCGGTCACGACGGCGCTGTGACGGCGGCCGGCGAGCCTGCGTCGCCGCAGAGCGGCCCGCGCGAGTGGGACGCGGCCACCTACCAGCGGATCTCGGTCCCGCACGAGGAGTGGGCCGAGGCGGTGCTCGCTCGCCTGCCGCTGAACGGCGACGAGGCCGTCCTCGACGCCGGCTGCGGCACCGGCCGCGTCACCCGGATGCTGATCGAGCGGCTGCCGAACGGGCGCGTGATCGGCGTCGACGGCTCGACCCAGATGGTCGAGACGGTGCGCGAGATCCTGCGCCCGCAGGACGAGGCCTTCGCCGCCGACCTGACGAGGCTCGAGCTCGACGAGCAGGTCGACGCCGTCGTCTCCAGCGCCGTCTTCCACTGGATCCTGGACCACGACGCGCTCTTCGCCCGGATGCGTGCCGCACTCCGCCCCGGAGGCCGGCTCGCCGCCCAGTGCGGCGGCGCCGGCAACATCGATGATTTCCGCAGGGTCGGCGACGAGGTCCAGGGCCGCGAGCCCTACGCGCAGTACTTCGAGGGCTTCGATCCGCCCTGGAACTACGCCACCCCGGAGGAGACCGAGGAGCGCCTGCGCAGCGCCGGCTTCGAGCCGGTCCGCTGCTGGCTTCAGCCCTGGGAAGTGATCCCGCCGGAGCCGGTCGCCTTCTGCCGCACCGTGGTCCTCGGTCCCCACGTCGACCGCCTGCCGACGGAGCTGCAGGATCGCTTCGTCGCCGACGTGATCGCCGAGACCGGCGAGCCGTTCAGCCTCGGCTACGTGCGCCTCAATATCGAGGCCGTCGCCGCCTAGCCGCGCCTCCTCTGCCTGACGCGTAGAGTCCGCCCTCGATGAGCGACGCGCCGCGCATAGTCGTCCTCCCCGGCGACGGGATCGGCCCCGAGATCATCGCCGCTGCAATCGAGCTCCTGAACTCGTTCGGTGAGTTCTCCTTCGACGAGCGGCTGATGGGCGGCTGCTCGATCGACGAGCACGGCGTCGCCCTCACCGACGAGGTGCTGGAGGCCTGCAAGGCCGCCGACGCCGTCCTGCTCGGCGCCGTCGGCGGCCCCAAATGGGACACCACCGACCCCAACGCGCCGCGCCCCGAGCAGGGGCTGCTCGGGCTGCGCAAGGGCATGGGCCTCTACGCCAACCTGCGCCCGGTGCGGCCGAGCCCGGCCCTGGTCGGCGCCAGCCCCCTGCGCGAGGAGCGGATCGCCGGCACCGACCTGCTGGTCGTCCGCGAGCTGACCGGCGGCATCTACTTCGGCGACTCCGGCCGCGACGGCGACACCGCCCACGACACCTGCGAGTACACCGCGGCGGAAATCGAGCGGATCGCCCGCACCGCCTTCGAGGCCGCCCGGCGCCGCGCCGAGGGCTCGGGCCGCAAGCCGAGGGTGACCTCGATCGACAAGGCCAACGTGATGGAGACCTCGCGGCTCTGGCGCGAGGTCGTCACCCGCGTCGCCCCCGAGTACGACGACGTCGCCCTCGACCACCTGCTGGTCGACAACGCCGCGATGCAGCTCGTCTCGCGGCCCGCCGACTTCGACGTGATCGTCGCCGAGAACCTGTTCGGCGACATCCTCAGCGACGAGGCGGCGATGCTGACCGGCAGCCTCGGGATGCTGCCCTCCGCCAGCCTCGGTGCCGACGGCGACCCCGGCCTCTTCGAGCCGGTCCACGGCTCGGCGCCCGACATCGCCGGACACGGCGTCGCCAACCCCCTCGCGACCTTCCTCTCGGTGGCGATGATGCTGCGCCACGGGCTTGGCCGGGCCGACGACGCGGCGCGAATCGAGGCGGCGGTCGACGCGGTGCTGGAGCGTGGACTGCGCACTCCCGATCTCGCCGCCGGCACGGTGGTGGCGGCGACGCCGCCGATGTCGGACGTGCCGGCCGAGGTTGAGGTGGGGACGACGGAGATGACCTCCGCCGTCCTCGAAGAGCTCGCCGCCTGATCGGCGGGCTCCACCTCTAGGGCACTACGGAGCGGCGGTTACCGCCCACTGGCCGAAGGCCGTGAAATCACCACCGGCCAACGCTTTTGCGACGAGGCCGAAGCCGAGGCGGGTGTTGTTCTCAACCGCCAGACCAGCTGCCGCCAGGTTGGATTCTTCGGTCAGGTAGACGCAGAGGTTGCCGGCGGTCGCGGCCGGCGCCGAGCCACTGCCGAGCCCGGCGCAGTTCGGCGACGTTTCTCCTTTTTTCAGGACGGTCACAGCCGGCGGGCTACCGCTCAGCAGGAACGGGAAGGTGACCGAACCGCGGGCCAGCCCGTTCGCCGCCGCGGCCGTGCCGCCAACGTCGAACACCCCGCGCAGCGTCTGCCCTGCCCGCAGGGGCGTCGGCGTACCGAGCACTTCCGGACCGAGCTTGGCCGTCGTGACCGAGCCATTGGCCAGGTTCGAGGTGCCGACCGCGTTGGGCGCGAGTTTCTGCGTCGTCACGGCGTCGTTGTTCAGTTTGTTGGTGGTAATCACGCCGTTTTTGATCGAGCTCGCGATCACGGCGCCGGCGCCGATCTTCGCCGTCGTGATGCCGCCGTTGACGATGTTGCCGGGGGTCACCGCGTTCGGGCCGAGTTTGCCGGCGACGACGGACTTGGCGCCGAGCTTGCCGCTGGTGACGGCCCCCTTCTTGATTTTGGCCGCGGTCACGGCACCCTTCTTCAACTGCTTCTGGCCGACACTGTTCTTGGGCAGGCCTGCGGCCACCGCGACTCCGCTGAGAGCCGCGAACAGCGCCAGCGAGGCGATGACGTTCGAATAGGTCAGCCTCTCGCGAAGCTTCGACATGAGCACCCGTTCCTTTCCTGGTTTCCAGATGGTCTCCGAAGATCATTCGAGACCATGAAGGTGAAGACCTTCGTTTGATGGGGCATACTTCTGCAACATGGATCCGGTCGATTTGATTTGGCGAAACGGCGAGTTCGTCGCCTGGGAGGACGCGCAAACGCACGTCCTCAGCCACGGCCTGCACTACGGAACCGGCGTTTTCGAGGGCATTCGCTGCTACGAGACCGAGCGCGGCCCAGCCGTCTTCCGCCACACGGACCACCTCGACCGGCTCGAGAAGTCGGCCGAGCTCTACTACCTGGAGCTGCCCTACAGCGCCGAGGAGCTCCGCCAGGCCACGCACGAGCTGCTGCTCCGCAACGATCTCAAATCGGCCTACATCCGCCCGCTCGCCTACCGCGGCTACGGCAGCCTCGGCCTCTACGCCAAAGACGCGCCGATCGACGTCATCATCGCCGCCTTCCCCTGGGGCGCCTATCTCGGCGAGGAGAGCAAGAACGGCGGCATCCGCGCCAAGGTCTCGAGCTGGCGCCGGATCAGCCCCGCCGGCTCGATCCCGCACGCCAAGGCCTCGGGCTCCTACCTCAACTCGATCCTCGCCAAGACCGAGTCGGCCAACGCCGGCTACGACGAGGCGATCCTGCTCGACGAGCGCGGCTTCGTCTGCGAGGGCTCGGGCGAGAACATCTTCGTGGTCCGCGACGAAGAGATCGTGACGCCGCCACACGTCGCCTCGATCCTCGACGGCATCAACCGCAAGTCGGTGATCCAGATCGCCCGCGACCTCGGCTTCACCGTGGTCGAGCGCGACATCGCCCGCGCCGAGCTCTACCTGGCCGAGGAGGTCTTCCTCACCGGCACCGCCGCCGAGCTGGTGCCGGTGCGCGAGATCGACGACCACCCGCTGGGCGGCCCGGGCGAGATCACCCGCCAGGTCCAGGCCAAGTTCGAGGACGCGCTCTACGGCCGCGCCGAGGAGTACCTGGAGTGGCTCGACTTCGTCGAGCCGGCCGGTAACGACGCGACCGAGGCGGATTCCGAGTCGATCGGGCGAATTACCCCAGCCGCCTAGCGGCTGGCGCGGCTCTGCCGTGCGCGAGGGCCCGATGGCCCGCCCCCGATCTTCCGACTCGAAAGGCAGTTTTCAGATGGATCAAGTGAAGCTCTACGACAGCACCCTGCGTGACGGCATGGGCGGCCGCGGCATGTCCCTCTCCGTCGGCGAGAAGCTCAGCGTCGTCCGCGCCCTCGACGCCCTCGGCGTCCACTTCATCGAGGCCGGCTTCCCGAGCAGCAACCCGAAGGAAGCCGAGCTGTTCGAGCGCCTCGCCGAGCTCGAGCTGGAGAACGCGGTGATCGCCGCCTTCGGCATGACCCGCCGCCGCGACCGTGCGGCCGAGGAGGACGAGGCGCTGACCGGGCTGACCTCCTCGTTCGCCCCGGTCGTCTGCCTGGTTGGCAAGAGCTCACCGCTGCACGTCGAGAAAGTGATCCGCGTCAGCCGCGAGGAGAACCTGGCGATGATCGCCGACTCGATCGCCTTCTGCCGCGCCCAGGGCAAGCGCCCGGTCTTCGACGCCGAGCACTTCTTCGACGGCTACCGCGAAGACCAGGCCTACGCCCTGGAAACCGTGCGCGCCGCCGCCGGGGCCGGGGCCGAGAACGTCACCCTCTGCGACACCAACGGCGGCAGCCTGCCGGGCTTCGTCGCCGCCGCCACCGCCGACGTCCTCGCCGCGGTTGGTGACAAGGTCGAGCTCGGGATCCACACCCACAACGACTCCGAGTGCGCGGTCGCCAACTCGCTGGCCGCGGTCGAAGCCGGCGCCCGCCTCGTCCAGGGCTGCGTCAACGGCTACGGCGAGCGCTGCGGCAACGCCAACCTCGCCTCGATCCTGCCGGCGCTGCAGCTGAAGATGGGGTTCGACGTGGTCACCCCCGAGCAGCTCGCCAGCCTGACCCAGACCGCCCACTACCTGGACGAAGTCTGCAACCTCGCCTCCGACGGCGACCGCCCCTACGTCGGTCGCAACGCCTTCGCCCACAAGGCCGGGATGCACGCCGCCGGCGTCGCCGCCGACGCCAGCACCTTCGAGCACCTCGACCCGGCCCTGATCGGCAACGAGCGCGACATCCTCGCCTCTGAGCTGGCCGGCAAGGCGACGGTCCGTAGCCAGGCCGAGCAGGCCGGGCTCGAGCTCGACGACGCGGCCGCCTCACGCGCGGTCGAGCGGCTCAAGCAGCGTGAGCACGAGGGCTACCACTACGAGGCGGCGCCGGCCTCCTTCGAGCTGCTGCTGCGGCGCGAGGCCGGGACCTATAAACCGCTGTTCAAGCTCGAGAGCTTCCGCGTCGTCACCGAAAAGCGGGCCGGGGGAGAGGTCGAGACCGAGGCGACGATCAAAGTCGAGGTCGACGGCGAGCGCTACCTGCGGATCGCCGAAGGCAACGGCCCGGTCAACGCCCTCGACCGCGCCCTGCGCGGGGCGATCGCCGACCGCTACCCGCACCTGGCCGAGATCGAGCTGACCAACTACAAGGTCCGCATCCTCGACCAGGACCACGGCACCGGCGCCGTCACCCGCGTCCTCCTCGACTCCGCCGACGGCGAGCAGGAGTGGGGGACGATCGGCGTCTCCGAGAACATCATCGAGGCCTCCTGGGAGGCGCTGGTCGACTCGCTCGAGTACGCGTTCCAGCCACGGCCAACCACGGCCGCTCAGCCGAGCGGCGGGCCGACGACTTCGACGTCGTAGGCGGAGGTGTGCGGGGTCTCGGGCATGTCGTGCATCTCGCGGTGGATGTGGAGCGGCGGGCCGACGAAACCGGGCGCGAGCGTCGTGCCCGAGATGAAGAAGGTGCCGTTGGTGCCGCCGGCGCCAACCGCAGTGGAGCACCGAGGCGCCGCGGCACTAGGCTGCGGCGATGACCAGCATTGCCGATCAGGGCCAGATCCCGCTCTCGGGGCCGGAGATCGACGCCCGCGAGGAAGAGCTCGTGCTTGAGGTGCTGCGCTCGGGCCGGCTCTCTTTGGGACCGATGGGAGAGCGCTTCGAGCGCGACTTCGCGGCCTGGCTCGGGGTTGAGGACGCGGTCGCGGTGTCGAGCGGCACCGCCGCCCTGCACCTCTGCGTTCGCCAGCTCGGCTGGGGCCCCGGCGACGAGGTCCTGACCAGCCCCTTCAGCTTCGTCGCCTCCGCCAACTGCCTGCTCTACGAGGGGGCGCGGCCGGTCTTCTGCGACGTCGACCCGCTCACCCTCAACCTCGACCCGGAGGCGGCTGCCGCGGCGGCCGGGAAGAGCACCGCCGGCATCCTCCCGATCCACATCTTCGGCTACCCGGCGGCGATGGCAGAGATCGAGCAGCTGGCCGAGGCCCATGGCGTCGAGATCCTCGAGGACGCCTGCGAGGCGCTCGGCGCGGTCGATTCCGAGGGCCGGCGGGTCGGCACCCGGGGCAACCTCGCGACCTTCGCCTTCTACGCCAACAAGCAGATGACGACGGGCGAGGGCGGGATGGTGATCCCGACCGGCGCCGGCTCGGCCGAGCGGCTGCGCAGCGAGCGCAACCAGGGCCGCGCCGTCGACATGGGCTGGCTCGACCACGACCGTCTCGGCTTCAACTACCGCCTCTCCGACCTCGCCGCCGCGCTCGGGGTCGGCCAGGTCGAGAAGCTCGGCTCGATCCTCGCTCGCCGTCAAACCATCGCCGACCTCTACGAGCAGGGGCTGGCCGGGATCGAGGGGGTGACGACGCCGATCTCGGGTCGCGGCGCCGAGCGGCGCAGTTGGTTCGTCTACCCGGTCCGGCTCGATCCCACGATCGACCGCGACGCGACGATCGCCGCACTCGCCGAGCGCGGCATCGCCAGCAAGGCCTACCTGCCCTGCATCCACCTCTTTCCCCACCTGCGCGAGCTGGGCTGGCGCGAGGGTCAGTTCCCGGTCGCCGAAGCCGCCGCGGCCGAGTCGCTGGCCTTACCATTCTTCACTTCGCTCGGCGAGGGACAGGTGGCACGGGTCTGCCAGGAGCTGGCCGCGGTCCTCGGCCAGGCCCGCTGACGCAATAATCGCCCGCCGATGGCTCGCTTTCGCAAAGATCCCGACCCCCGCTTCTGGCGCCTCAACCGCTCGCTTGAATTCGACAAGTGGTTGGCGCCATACGACATCGACCAGTCGCGCGCCCATGCCCGCGGCCTCGCCGCGATCGGCGTCCTCAGCCCCGACGAGCTGGAGCAGATGGTCGCCGGCCTCGACCGGGTCGCGGCCCGGATGGCGGAGCCGGGCTTCGAGTTCGAGCCCGCCGACGAGGACATCCACATGGCGATCGAGCGGTTGCTGGGAGAGGAGATCGGGCCGCTCGCCGGAAAGCTCCACACCGGTCGCTCCCGCAACGATCAGGTCGCGACCGACGTCGCGATGGTCGTCCAGAACCACTCGATGGAGGCGATCGAGCTGGCCGGGGCCGCGATGCGGAGGCTCCTGACCCTGGCCGAGGCCCACCGCGACTGGCCGATGCCCGGCTACACCCACCTCCAGCGCGCCCAGCCGGTCTACCTCGGTCACCACCTGCTCACCTACTTCTGGATGCTGGCCCGCGACGTCCTTCGCTTCCAGTTCGCGCTCGACAGCGCCAGCGTGATGCCGCTCGGCTCCGGCGCCCTCGCCGGCGTCAACTGGGAGATCGACCGCGATGACGTCGCCGCCGACCTCGGCTTCGAGCACGTCAGCCACAACTCGATCGACGGCGCCTCCAACCGCGACTTCGTCCTCGACTACCTCAATGCCGCTTCGACCTGCGCCATGCACCTCTCCCGGCTCGGCTCGGAAATCGTCATCTGGTCGAGCAGCGAGTTCGGTTTCTGCGAGCTCGACGAGTCCTTCTCCTCCGGCTCCTCGATCATGCCGCAGAAGAAGAACCCTGACTCGGCCGAGCTGCTGCGGGCAAAGAGCCCGCGCGTCGCCGCCTCCTACGCGACCCTGCTCGGGGTGATGCACGCGCTGCCGCTGACCTACGGCAAGGACATGCAGGAGGACAAGGAGCCGCTCTTCGACGCGATCGACACGATCGAGGCGCTGCTCGACGCGACCGCCGGGATGCTGGACGGGATCGCCTTCCATCGCGAGCGGCTCGAGGACGCCTCCGGCGACGAGATGCTGGCGGCGACCGAGGTCGCCGACCTGCTCGTTCGGCGCGGCGTCCCCTTCCGTGAGGCGCACGGGATCGTCGGTGACCTCGTCCGCGACGCGGTCGAGCACGGCAAGTCGCTCTCGGAGCTGACGCCGGTCGAGCTCAAACAGCGCTCGGAGCAGCTCGACGAGACCTACTACGAGGTGCTGCAGCGCTCGAGCTGGCTGGAGTCGAAGCGGATCGCCGGCGGCACCGGCTCGGCGCCGCTTGCAGTCCAGATCGAGGCCGCCCGCGAGACCCTCGCCGCGGTCGAGACGCGGGTCGCCGAAGAACGAGCGTGAGCCAGCCGGCTCAGCGAGCGACGCGGGTGAGCCGCGACGAGCGGCTCACCACTGATTTCTTCGACCGCTCGGTCCATGCCGTCGCCCGCGACCTGATCGGCTGCCGCCTCTTCTTCGCCGGCTGCGGCGGCACGATCGTCGAGACCGAGAGCTACGACCGTGAAGACCCCGCCTGTCACGCCTACGTCGGCCTGACCGAGCGGACCAGGGTCCTGTTCGGGCCGCCCGCGCGCAGCTACGTCTACCTCTCCTACGGGATCCACAGCCTGCTCAACTTCGTCGCCGAACCCGAGGGTGAGGCCGCCGCGGTCCTGATCCGGGCGCTGGAGCCGACTGCCGAGCTCGACGCGATGCGCGCCCGCCGCGGCCCGCGCCACGCCGACCGCGACCTCTGCAACGGCCCCGGCAAGCTGACCGAGGCGCTCGGCATCGGCCTCGAGCAAAACGACGCCGAGCTGCTGCGCGAGCCATTTCTCCTGCTCGGGCCGGAGGGCGAGCCGCCCGTCGTCGTCACCGGGCCCCGGATCGGGATCACGAAAGCGGTCGAGCGCCCCTGGCGCTTTGCTGCCGCCGGCAACCCGTTCGTCTCCAAGCCCTGGCCGCCGCAGGCGGCCTAGCGTTCCGGCGCTACCCGGCGGTCACGCCACCACCGCCACCTTCGGGCGCGGCTTCGACCGGCGCTTCCGGCGCTCCTTCGGCCGGCGCTTCCCCTTCAGGAGCGGCTTCGCCTTCCGGCGCCACTTCAGCACCGCCACCGCCGCCTTCTTCCGGAATGACTTCTTCCGTCGACGGTTCGTACGGTTGGTATTCGTAGCTTTCTTCTTCGCCGCTCTCGGTGCCGCCGTTCTTCTTTTCAGCTTTGTGCGCAGCCTTTTCGGCGGCGCGGTTGGCCTTGATCTCCTCCCAGGCGTTCATCACGCTGGCCCAGATCAGCGCCGGGAAGGTGCCGCCCATCACCGGGCCGCCCTCGTAAAGGGTCGTCATCGGCGTCGTCGTGTCCGGGTAGCCGACCCAGACGCAGGCCGTCGCTTCGTCGCTGATCCCGCCGCAGAACCAGGCGTCGCCGTTGTTCTCGGTCGTTCCCGTCTTCCCCCACTGGCCTTCGGCGCCGATGTCGGCGTGGGTGCCGGTGCCGCTGGAGACGACGGTTTCGAGGATCCGCTTCGCTTCTTCCGCCGTCCCCTGCTGGAAGACCTGTTTGTGCGTCGAGTCGTTGTCGCCGCCCTTGATCACGTGGCCGTCCTTGTCGGTCACTTCGGTATAGGCGACGGGGCTGTCGCCGGGGTCGGGGGCAAGGCTGCCGCTGACCCGGTCGCCGTTGTTGCCGATCGTCGAGTAGGCGTAGGTCCAGCCGAGCGGGCTGACCCCTTCCTCGAGGCCGCCGAGGACCATTCCCGGGTTGGTCGAGATCGGGTTCGAGTAGCCGGCGGCGTGGATCGTTTTCGCGATCGAGCGGGTGCGGTCCTCGATCGTCTTCCCTTCCAGGCCCTCGAGCCCGAGCTGGGCGTAGATCGAGTTGTCCGAGTAGGTCGTCGCGCATTCGATCGAGCAGGAGCCGAGGTAGGAGTCCTCGTCGTTGTGGACGACGTACGTTTCCTTGCCCTTTTTGCCGAAGTGGAATTCCTGCACCGCCGATTCGTAGGTCGTCGCCGGCGAGATCCCCTCTTCGAGCGCAGTCAGCAGGGTGAAGGGCTTGATCGAGGAGCCCGGCTGGCGCCGCCCCTGGGTAGCAAGGTTGAAAGGAGTCGTCTTGAAGTCATAGCCGCCGACCAGGGCCTTGATGCCGGCGTTGTGGTTGTCGATCACGACCACCGACGCGGTCGCCGGCAGATAGCCGAGGTAGGAGGCGACGGCTTCTTCGGCCGCTTCCTGCAGCTGCAGATCGAGCGTCGACTTGACTTTGAGGCCGCCGTAGAAGGCCTTCGAGGCGCCGTAGCGTTCGAGCAGCTGCTGGCGCAGGTAGGCGACGAAGTAAGGGGCCTTCGATTCGAAGGTGGGCGGTTCGATCGAATTCGGCGAGGGCAGCGCGTGCTGCTGGCCTTCCTTCATCTGTTCTTCGGAGATGTAGCCCTGTTCGTACATCTTTTCCAGCACCACGTTGCGGCGGAAGAGGGCGTTTTCGGGGTAGATCTTCGGGTCGTAGGCCGAGGGAGACTGGATGATCCCGGCCAGCATCGCCGCCTCGTAGGGCTCGAGCACGGTCGCGCAGGGCTCCTCGGGCGTGCCACAGCCGGGATGGGCGGAGCCGAAGTAAGTGCGGGCGGCGGCCTCGATCCCGTAGGCGCCCTCGCCGAAGTAGATCGTGTTGAGGTACTCGGTGAGGATTTTGTCCTTGCTCCAGTGGCGCTCGAGCCGGTAGGCGAGCGCCGCCTCGCGGAACTTCTCCAGGACCGTGCGGCTGCTTTCCGCTTCCAGCGCCTGCTTGACGAATTGCTGGGTGATCGTCGAGGCGCCCTGCTCGGCGCTCTGGCTGAGGATGTCCTTGACCAGGGCGCGGCCGATGCCCTGGAAGTCGACGCCGCTGTGTTCGTAGAAGCGGGCGTCCTCGACCGAGACCACCGCATTCTTGACGTTGGGCGAGATCTGGCTCGAGTTGAGCAGGATTTTGTTCTGGTCGCTGGTCAGCGTTCCCAGCTCTTCGCCGTTGGCGCCGACGACGACGCTGTTGCGCGAAGCCTTGTACTGGGCGAAGTTGTAGATCGCCGGCAGGTCCTGCGAAACCGCGGCCATCATCCCGAAGATCATCGAGAAGAGGGCGAGGATCCCGAGCCCGAGCAGCACGAAGAGGAACCGCAGCTTGTTCAGGCGCGGCTTCGGGGGCTTGGGGGGAGCCGAGATAGAGGGCGGGCCTTCGTCGCCGCCCTTCTTCCGGCGCTTGAGTGGGAAGCGGGCCATCGAGAGGTAAACAACGCGCTGCGACAGACGACTCGGACCCGTCGAGCGGAGCCCGGCAGTCTAGCATTGCGCCCTTGCCGGATCTGACGAAGAACGCGGTCGACGTGCTGCCCGAGGGGCGGCTCGCCGAGCAGCTCGCCGGCGACCGGCCGCTGCGGGTCAAGCTCGGGATCGACCCGACCACGGCCGACATCCACCTCGGTCACACGGTCGTGCTGGAGAAGCTCGGCGAGTTCCAGCGTGAGGGCCACACCGTCGTCCTCATCATCGGCGACTTCACCGCCCGGGTCGGCGACCCCAGCGGCCGCTCCAGCACTCGGCCGCTGCCCTCGGCCGAGGAGATCGAGGCCAACGCGGCCACCTACCAGGAGCAGGCCTTCAAGATCCTCGACCGCGAGCGGACCGAGGTCCGCCGCAACAGCGAGTGGCTGCGGATGGAGTCCGAGGACCTCTTCTCGCTGCTGGCGCGGACGACTGTGGCGCGCCTGCTCGAGCGCGACGACTTCCAGAAGCGGCTCGGCGCCGGCCAGCCGATCGCCGCCCTCGAGCTGCTCTACCCGCTGCTGCAGGGCTATGACTCGGTTGCGGTCGAGGCCGACCTCGAGCTCGGCGGCACCGACCAGAAGTTCAACCTGCTTTTCGGCCGCGACATCCAGGTCGCCTACGGGCAGCCGCCGCAGTCGATCCTGACGATGCCGATCCTGGTCGGCACCGACGGGGTCCAGAAGATGAGCAAGTCGCTCGGCAACTACGTCGGTGTCACCGACCTGCCGGAGGAGATGTTCGGCAAGCTGATGAGCATCCCCGACGAGGCGATGGCCGAGTACTACCGGCTGCTGCTCGGGACCGAGCCGCCGTCCTCGCCGCCGAACGAGGCCAAGCGCGAGCTGGCCCGTCGCCTCGTCGACCGCTTCCACGGCGCCGGCGCTGGGGAGGGGGCCGAGGAGCACTTCAATCGCCTCTTCGTCGACCGCGGCATCCCTGACGACGTGCCCGAGATCGAGATCGAAGCAGGCGAGGTCCACCTGCCGCGGCTGCTCTCCGGCGCCTTCGGCCTCAGCTCCAGCGAGGGCCGGCGCCTGCTCGGCCAGGGCGGGGTCAAGCTCGACGGCGAGCCGCTGCCGGCGGAGCCGCTCGACGTGCCTGCGGCCAGCCTCGATGGCCGTATACTGCAGGTCGGCAAGCGGCGCTTTGCGAAGTTGCGAGTCGCCGGCTAGACAAACGCCTGGCTACGCGATATATTGATTTGCCCTCTGGGGCTCCTTCGCGGAGCCCCGGCGTCTGTAAGGGCGGCGAGTCCCGCCGCAGAGGCGCAGCGGTCTTTGAAAACTGAGCAGCGTGCACTCCGTGGACCCATCAACAGGTCTGCGGAATGTTTGAGCCCGAACCATCGGTGCGCCAGCGCACTGATGGTCTTGATTTACCTCGTCATACCGGCCGTCGTACTTGTGTACTCGGCGGCCACATAGGCATGACAGGCTCTCTGTAGAAGTACATTTCACGGAGAGTTTGATCCTGGCTCAGGACGAACGCTGGCGGCGTGCTTAACACATGCAAGTGGTGCGACGAACCAGGGCTTGCCCTGGGGCCAAGCCGCGAACGGGTGAGTAACACGTGGGTAATCTGCCCCGATGACCGGGACAACCCGAGGAAACTCGGGCTAATACCGGATGTGGTGCCTGGACATAAGTCCTTGCACTAAAGGAAGCTTCGGCCTCCGCATTGGGAGGTGCCCGCGGCCCATTAGCTTGTTGGTGGGGTAACGGCCTACCAAGGCGACGATGGGTAGCTGGTCTGAGAGGACGATCAGCCACACTGGGACTGAGACACGGCCCAGACTCCTACGGGAGGCAGCAGTGGGGAATCTTGCGC
>DATKIA010000121.1:0-22323 GCA_035509895.1 Solirubrobacterales bacterium | reverse complement strand
CGGGTCCGTCGTGCAAAGCACTGCCGGACCCGCTCTTCCTTGCACTGCTTGCTCAAACGACGCCAGTCGATCTTGCCAGGCTTGCCACGCCGGCTGTACGACGGTGGTTGAGGAAATGCGGCTATGAGATGTAGACGCTCTACCGCGGACGCGGGGAGACGGCCCAGGCGGCCACTGGCGGCGGGATCAGGAGCAGCGCCAGGGAGACCATTTGGGCGATCGCATCCCCGGTGCCGAAGTTTTCGAGGTGGCCGGCGTGGAAGAAGAGGTGGATCGCGGCGGCGAGGAGCCAGGCGACGGAGACGGCCTGGACGAGGGTGCGGTCGAGGGTCCACATCGCCCAGGCGAAGAGGACCGAGAAGCCGAGGTAGAGGCCGCCGACGTCGGTGACGAGGTGCTCGTTGTAAGGGGGCAGCAACTCGACCCAGTGGGCGACGAAGGGGAAGTCGTCGTAGAAGGTGTGCGGCGCGACCGTCGCGGTGAGGCCGATCGAAAGCGCCGAGACGAGCAGGAAGCCGAGGGCGATGCGAGCAGCCAGCGGCGACCTCATGGGCGGGGACTGTAGCTCAGCTGTCTCGGCTCAGCCAGCCTCGAGCGCCAGCTCCTCGCCGGCGGCTTCGTGGCCCTCATAGGGCAGCACGACGAAATACATCAGCGAGGGCAGGAGCGACTCGAGGTCGGCGAACTCGCCTTTGCAGATCCGGGCGTAGAGCAGGGCTTCGATGCCGCCGACGATCCCGGTCGCGGTGACCGCCGAGAACGAGCGCCCGTAGGGAAGCAGCTCGCGCGCCTGTTCGTCGATGCAGGTGGCGAAGGAATCGAGCAGCTCGACCCGGCGTTTGACCGCGTCGGCCGATCCCGCCCGTGCCTCGACGATCAGCGTCCTTGCCGTGTCCGGTTCGGTGATGGCGAAATTGAGCAACGCCTCGAGCCCGCAGCGGATCCGGTCGCGCCAGACGTCGCCGCCCTGCTCGGCTGCTTCGGCGACTTTGTCGCGCAGTCGTTCGGCACTGGTGTCGAAGGCGGCGAGAAAGCAGTCCTCTTTGTTCGTGAAGTGCTCGTAGAAGGTGGGGCGCGAGACGCCGGCGCGGTCAATCACATCCTGCACGTTGGTGCCGCGGTAGCCCAGCTCAGAGGCCGCCCTCAGCATCGCTACGATCAAGCGCTCGCGTTGAACGGCTCGAACGAGGTCGGAGGGAAGGCGACGGGCGCCGGAGGGAAACCGGCCTTCACTGCTCGCGAGAATCTCCACCGCCGCGTCAACCTGGTCGGAGGGCCACCCCTCTCCGATCGCCGCGATGAGGATCTCTTGGCTCAATTGGATTCGATCGGCAGGCACCCAGAAACTCACAAGTTTCTATTAAAAACGAGTCAAGTTTCTTCACGGTACCAGACAAGATCATCCTTTGTGCGTGACTTGCGCGTGAATTTGAAAACCGCAGGTATTCTTCAATCCATGCTCCCAAACCCCCCCTGGGAGCCGTGTTGAACCCAAAACGGCCGGAGCTTCCCAAGGAGTTCGTCGCCAGCCACAAGCGTCGTCGAATGATGGACGCGATTGCGGAGCTGAGCGCGGAGCGAGGATACGAGGCGACCAAGATCGCCGACATCGTCCGCCGTGCCGCTGTCGCCCGTAAAACGCTGTATGACAACTTCGACGGCAAGGAAGACCTCTTCCTCGCCGCGATCGGTGCTGCCGTGGCCGAAGTCCAAGAACGAGTGGAGGAGGCCTGCACGACCGCTGAAGGCGTTTGGCAGAACCGGGTCGAGGCGGGTCTGTCGGCATTTCTCGGCTTCCTCGCCGAGCAGCCGGCGCTGGCCCGGATGTGCATGGTCGAGGCGCCCTCTACAACTCCTGCCTCAGCCGCGCGCTACGACGACGCCCTGCGTGGCTTCGTCGAGCTGCTGGAGCGGAGCACGCCGGCCGAAACAGGTCTTCCCGACACGATCGAGGAGACCCTGGTCGGAGGCGTCGCCTGGATCCTCAACCAGCAGATCCGCCGCGGCGAGGCGGCGGAGGCCGAGGAGTTGTTGCCTGAACTGTCCGAGTTCGTTCTCTCGCCGTACCACGGTGTAGCCGAAATCGGGTCGATACCGCAGAGCGAGAGGGACAGTACGGTGGCAGACTCCAGCGGTTAATGGACCGATTGCCCCGTGGCCGACATGGTCTCTCGCCTGAGTTTGTCGCTCGGAATCAGCGCGAAAGATTGATCACCGGGCTGACCGAAGTCCTCTTCGAGGTGGGGTATCAGAAAACCACTGTGTCATTAATCGGCCAGCGGGCATCTGTCTCCAAGAGTGACTTCTACAAACACTTCGAGAGTAAGGATGATTGTTTCTTCGCCGCCTACGAAGACGCGATCGAGCGGATCCGTGAGCAGGTGCTGGCAGCCTGCGGCAAGTACGCCAAGAGCCAGTGGCCGTCGCGGGTCCGGGCTGGGATCGAATCGTTGCTGAGCACGCTCGCCAAGGACCCCGCTCTGGCCAGTATCTCGTTGGTCGAAGGATTGCGCGCGGGCCGCGGCGTCTATGACCGCTACCAGGCGGCGGTCGAGAGCTTCGTCGCCTACCTGCGCGACGGTGCCCCGGCGGGGCCCGGTGGGGGAGAGGTGCCGGAGGCGACCGACGAAGCCGTCGTCGGCGGCATCGCCTCGCTGCTCGGCAGGCGCGTTCTCGCCGGCGAAGCGGAGCAGATCGACCAGCTGCTGCCGGAAGTGCTGGAGTTTGCCTTGACGCCCTACGTCGGCAGCGATGAGGCGCGGCGAATAATCTCTGCCGGATGAGCGAGCCGCAAAGCGCGGGGACCGCGACGCCGAGGGCGACGCAGGCCGGCGCGACCGTGGGCGTCTTCCCCTCGCAGGCGCTCGCCGAGGCGATCGAGCGGGAGTGGGTCAGCTCCGGCGACTACCGGATCCGGCCCGAGGCGATCCAGCCGGCCAGCATCGACCTGCGGCTCGGCGACGTCGCCTGGGCGCTGCGCTGCTCGTTCCTGCCGGACGTCGGCTCGACGGTGGAGGAGAAGATGGAGGGGCTCGCCTTCCAGCGGATCGACCTCCGCGACGGCGCCGTGCTCGAGCGCGACCGTCCCTACCTGGTGCCGCTGATCGAGGAGCTGGCGCTGCCCGACGACGTCCGCGCCAAGGCGAACCCGAAGAGCTCGACCGGGCGGCTTGACGTCTTCACCCGCCTCATCACCGACGGCCATCATCGCTTCGACGACATCCGCGCCGGCTATCACGGCCGCCTTTACCTCGAGGTCGTTCCGCGCTCGTTCGCGATCCAGGTCAAGACCGGGCTCTCGCTCAACCAGCTGCGGCTCTCGCGCGGCGACGTCCGGCTCGGCGACGAGCGCATCCGCGATCTCCAGGGGGAGGGATCGCCGCTCGTCTACATGGGTTCGGAGCCGGTGCCGCAGACCGAGCTGGCGCTGGCCGACGGCCTCTTTCTCAGCCTCGACCTTTCCGGCCCTGCCGACCGCACCGTCGGCTACCGGGCGAAGAAGAACAGCCTGCCGGTCGACCTCGCGCGGATCCGCGCCTACCGTTGGAACGACTACTGGGACCCGGTCTACCCGGAGCCCGGCGGCCGGATCGTGCTCGAGCCGGAGATCTTCTACCTACTGCTCTCGGCCGAGGGCGTCTCGATCCCACCCCAGATCGCGGCCGAGATGATGGCCTACGACCCGACCGCCGGCGAGCTGCGCACGCACTACGCCGGCTTCTTCGACCCCGGCTTCGGTTACGACCCGAGCGGCGAGCGGCACGGCAGCCGCGCCGCGCTCGAGGTGCGGGCGCGCGACGTCTCCTTCATGGTCGAGCACCGCCAGCCGGTCTGCAAGCTGGGGCTGGAGTGGATGGAGGCACCGGCCGAGCGCCTGTACGGCGCCAGCCTCGGCTCCAATTACCAGGGCCAGGTGACGATGCTGAGCAAGCATTTCGCCGAGCAGACCGCCGGCGCTTAGCTCCCGCGCTGCAGTTCCCGTACCCGCTTGCGTTTCGAGACCAGCTCCGCTTCCAGCTTGGCGATCTCGTCGCGACGGCGGCGCACCAGCTCGAGCTGGCGGGAGATGTGGGAGAGCGATTCCTCGAGCAGCTGGTGGCGCCGCTCCGGGTCCTCGACTCCCTCGTGCCACTCGCGGCGCAGGGCGGCGCGGGCGCCCTCGGCGGCGGCCAGCTCCTTCAGCTCCTCGAGCGAGACGCCGAGCAGGTCCTTCAGCCGCAGCAGCTCGGTCAGGCGCTCGACGTCGGCCGCCGCGTAGGTGCGGTGCGAGCCGGGCTCACGGCCGTCGGGCACCGGCAGCAGCCCGATCTCCTCGTAGTAGCGGATCGTCCGTGGCGTCGTCCCCGCCAGCGTGGCGACGTCGCCGATCCGCAGCTCCGCCCGAGTCGGCTTGGCCGGGGAGGAAGTCGCCTCGCTCACGGGGTGGCCTCGATCTCCTCGCGGATCGCCTCGTCGATCGCGAGGCCTGCGGGGCGCCGCTCGCGGCTCTTGCCCTCGCTCGGCCGCAGCAGCGAGACCAGGGCGCCGACGACCGAGACCGCGGCCAGCACCCAGAGCGCCGTGTGCATGTTTTCGATGAAGGGATCGAGCTGGGCGCTGGAGAGGCCGGAGGCGAGCCCGGAGAAGATCTTGAAGAGGACCGGCTTCGGCACCGCCGCGGTGACGATCGCGAGCACGAAGGCGATCGAGATCACAGCGCCGGTGTTCTGCAGCATCGTCCGCGCCCCGGCGGCGATGCCGCGGCGCTCGGTCGGCACGGTGCCCATCATCGCCGCCGTGTTCGGCGACATGAACATCCCCGAACCGATCCCGACCAGGGTCAGCCACAGCATCCCCTGCCAGTAGGGCGTGTCGGCCTGCAGGGTCGTCATCAGGGCGAGGCCGGCGGCGGTGACCGCCATCCCCAGCGCCGCCAGCAGGCGGGAGCCGTGACGGTCGGCCCAGATCCCGGCGAGGGGAGAGGCGACCAGCATCCCCAGCGCCATCGGCGCCAGCTTGATCCCGGCCACGATCGGGTCGTCGCCCTGCGCCCCCTGGTAGTAGAAGACGAAGATGAACATCAGCGCGAAGCGGGCGAGGCCGTTGATGAAGGTCGCCGCGCTGGCCGCCGCGAAGAGCCGGTTCTGGAAGATCGTCAGGTCCAGCATCGGCGCCTTGCCGCGGTGCTCGACGAGGACGAACAGCGGCAGCAGGACCGCGGCGACGACAAGGCTGCCGATCACCAGGCTGTCGTCCCAACCGGAGATGCCGCCGCGCGAGATCCCGTAGACGAGCCCGGTCAGGCCGACGACGAAGGTCAGCGTGCCGAAGAGGTCGAGGCCGCGGACGGTGTCGCGGCTGGAGAGCTCACGCAGGACGAAGGCCGACCAGAGCGCGCCGGCCGCCGCCAGCGGCACGTTGAACCAGAAGACCCAGTGCCAGGAGATCGCGACCAGGGCGCCGCCGAGGACGGGGCCGATCACCAGCCCGATCGCGGCGATCATCGTGTTCGTCCCCATCGCCAGCCCGAGCTGCTCCTTCGGGAAGGCGTCGGTGACGAGGGCGGGGCCGTTGGCGAAGATGAAGGCGCCGCCGATTCCCTGCAGGATCCGCCAGAGGATCAGTTCGGTGCCGCCGCCGGCGAAGCCGGCTCCGAGCGAGGCGAGGCCGAAGATGACAAAAGCGCCGACGAAGGCCGGCTTGCGGCCGAAGAGGTCGGAGAGGCGGCCGGCGGTGAGGACCAGCACGGTCGAGCTGATCATGTAGGCGAGGATCACCCAGACCAGTTCCAGCAGGCTCGTTCCGAGCGCGCGCTCGAGGTCCGGCAAGGCGATGATCAAGGTCCCCGAGTTGGTCGCCACCAGCAGCATCCCGAGGCTCGTGCAGGAGAGCGCCCACCACTTATGGCTCTCATGCGTAGCGTCCCGAGGCCCAAACCTCTTCCTTACGTTCACGTCAAATAGCCTACCACCTACGCCGAGGTTGCCTTTTGCCTGTGCATGGCAGGCAAAAGGCAACCTCGGCGTAGGATCTGTCCCGTGAGCGAGAAGACTTGGCGTGTTTATCTCTCGGGGGAGATTCATTCGGACTGGCGGGAGCGGATCGAGGCCGGGGTGGCTGAGGCTGGGCTTCCGGTTTCCTTCTCGGCGGCGGTCACCGACCATGCCGCCTCCGACGACGCTGGGACCGGCACCCTGGGCGATGAGACGGAGGCGTTCTGGCGCGACCACAAGGGAGCCGGCGTCAACGCGATCCGGACCCAGACGCTGATCCGCGAGGCCGACGTCGTCGTCGTTCGCTTCGGCGACAAATATCGGCAGTGGAACGCGGCCTTCGACGCCGGCTACGCCGCCGCTCTCGGCAAGCCGATCGTCACCCTGCACGATGGTGAGCTCGACCACGCGCTGAAGGAGGTCGACCGCGCTGCCCAGGCGACGGCCCGCACCGCCGAGCAGGTCGTCGACGTGCTCCGCTACGTGATTCGCGGCGAGCTTCCCTGAACCAGGCTAGGCTGGGTTCGTGGCGGCGGAGGCGAACCGGGGGACGATCGAGCGGCTGTACGCCGCCTTCGCCGATTGCAACGGCGCCGCGATGACCGCCTGCTACGCGCCCGGCGCCCACTTCCGGGACCCGGCCTTCGGCGACCTCGAAGGCGAGGACATCGGGGCGATGTGGCGGATGCTGACCGGGCGGGCCAAGGACCTCGAGATCGAGCTCCGCGAGCACGATGCCGGCGAGGACAGCGGCTCCGCCCACTGGATCGCCCGCTACACGTTCTCGACCGGCCGTCCCGTCGTCAACGACGTCCGGGCGACCTTCCGCTTCGCGCCGGGCGGCGAGATCGTCGACCACGTCGATGAGTTCGACTTCCGCAGTTGGTGCAAGCAGGCGCTCGGCGGCGCCGGCGGCCTGATCGCGGTGATCCCGCCGCTGCGCAAGAAGGTGCGCGCCAAAGCGCTCGACCAGCTCACGACCTTCAAACGGGAAGAGACCGGCTCCAGCATCTGACGCCGCTCGATGTTGAGCCGGCTATAGGCGGCAAAAAGCATCGAACGTCGGGGGCGTATGCGAACATACGTTCGTATGCGCTGGGATGAGCAACGAGTCGAGAACGACCTGCGACTGCCGGGAGTCGGCGACGGCTCGGTCGTGCGCACCTTCGACGCCCCCGAGGCGATGGGGATCAACTTCCACGAGGTCCGTGCCCGCTCCGCCCTCAACCACGTCCCCGGTGGCCGCTACGGCTTCAGTTGGACGATCAACCCGTTCAGGGGATGTACTCACGCTTGCAATTTTTGCTTTGCTCGAAGAACTCACACCTACCTGGGTTTCGATGCCGGTAAGGACTTCGAGCGCGAGATCGTCGTCAAGGTCAACGTGCCGGAGCTGCTGCGCAGCGAGCTGGCACGGCCGAGTTGGAAGCGGGAGCTGGTCGCGCTGGGGACGAACACCGACCCCTACCAGTGGGTCGAGAGCCGCTACCTGATGATGCCCGAGATCCTCGAGGCGCTGGGGGCGGCGGAGACGCCGGTATCGGTCCTGACCAAGTCGCCGCTGGTGATGCGCGACATCAAGATCTACAAACGGCTGGCGAAGAAGGGTCTGCCGATCTCGGTCAACCTCTCGGTCCCGACCCTCGACGAGGACGCCTGGCGCGCGACCGAGCCGCACACGCCGAGCCCCGCCGCCCGGCTCGACGCGGTCGCCGAGCTGCGCCGCTGCGGGATCGACTCCGGCGTCCTGATCGCGCCGCTGATGCCCGGCATCAACGACGACCCCGACCAGGTCCGCCCGATCGTCGAGCGCGCCCGCCAGGCCGGCGCCACCTTCCTCGGCGGCGTCGCCCTCCACCTCCGCGACGAGGTCAAGGACGTCTTCTTCGCCTGGCTGGAGGCCAAACGGCCCGACTTGTTGTCGCACTACGAAGCCTTGTACGAGGATCGGGCATACCTGCCGCCAGCTCAACGCAAGCATGCGACCCGGGCCCTCCAGACCTGGGGCCGCAACCGCTTACGTAGCTCATCCGACCGGTCCGGGCTTCCAGCCGCCAACTCGGCAGATGGGTCTAGGCCAGACGCTGTGGCAGGGGGTGACTCGGGGGGAGGTGCCGAGAACGAAAACCTCGCCCGCAGGCGCCTCCCCCCGAGGCAGGACCCGCTGCCCCAGAGCACCCTCTTCTAGCTCGTCCCTTCATCCAGCTGACTGAACAGGCACTCGGACGGCTCTTTGTCGTCCCGAAACGCATGGAACCTCGCCCCATGCCTGATCCGCCCCGAAGCCGCATGGTCATACCCCACCTCGATCACCAGCTCCGGCCGCAACGCCACCCACTCGAGATCACGCCCGCCGGTCCACCGACTCGGCTCGGCACTGCCGCTTTCGCCCGTCTCCAGCGGCGCCAGCATCGCCCGCATGCTCCGCTTCGCGGCGGCGCTGAAGCCGGAGATGTGGCCGACTGAGCGCAGCTCGCCGCCGTCGTAGAGGCCGAGGATCAGCGAGCCGACCGTGCCCTCCTCTTTCCCTGGCCGCCAGCCCATCACCACGCAGTCGATCGTCCGCTCGCGCTTGACCTTCGCCATCCCTTTGCGTTTGCCCGGGATGTAGGGGGCATCGAGCTGCTTCGCCATCACCCCCTCGATGCTGCCGAGCCACTTCTCAGCCTGCGCCGTGTCGGTCGTCAGCGGCGTCAGCTCGAGGTCGGCCTGCTTGGCGATCGCCTCCAGGCGCCGTCGTCGCTCGGCCAGCGGCGCCTCCAGCAACGATTCGTCGCCCTCGGCCAGCAGGTCGAAGACGATGTAGCCGGCCGGGATCTCCTTCGAGAGCAGGTCGATCCGCGACTGCGCCGGGTGGATCCGTTCCTGCAGGGCGTCGAATTCGAGGTTGCCGTCGGCGTCGCGGATCACCAGCTCGCCGTCGAGCACCCAGCGTCCGGGCGCGAAGTCGAGCTCCGGGAAGTAACGCCGCAGCTCTTTGCCGCTGCGCGACTGGATGTAGAAGTCGCTGCGGTCGACGAAGACGATCGCCCGGAAGCCGTCCAGCTTCGGCTCGTACGCCCACTCCTCGCCGAGCGGCAGCTGTTTGCGGGTCAGCGCCAGCTGCGGTTTGATCGGTGGCGAGAGGGGAAGACTCATGCTGCCGAGGCTACCCGCCCGCCCGCGCCGGAGCTAGCTGCTCGCGGGGGCGCCCGCGCGCCGGTCCCGGCTCTCGCGTGGGTCGGGAATCGGCACTGCCGCAAGCAGTTTCTTCGTGTAGGAATCGACCGGCCGCTCGCAGACCTGGTCCGCGCTGCCCTCCTCGACGATCTTGCCGTCGTGCATGACCGCGATCCGATCGGAGATGTGGCGGACGACGCCGATGTCGTGGGCGACGAACAAGTAGGTGAGGCCGAACTCGTCCTGGAGGTCGTCGAGCAGGTTGATGATCTGGGCCTGGATCGAGACGTCCAGGGCCGAAACCGGCTCGTCGGCGATCACCAGTTTCGGCTGCAGCGCCAACGCCCGGGCGATCCCGATCCGCTGCCGCTGGCCGCCGGAGAACTCGTGCGGGAAGCGGTTGTAGTGCTCGGTCTGGAGGCCGACCCGGTCGAGCAGCTCGTTGACCCGTTTGCGCAGCTCCGAACCGGAGGCCACGCCCTGGCGCTTGAGCGGGTCGCCGACGATCTGGCCGATCCGTTTGCGCGGGTTCAGCGATGCGTAGGGGTCCTGGAAGATCATCTGCATCTCGCGCCGCAGCGGCCGCATCCGCCGCCGCGAGAAGCCGGCGATCTCCTGCCCCTCGAACTTGACCGAGCCCGAGGTCGGCTTGATCAGCTGCAGCACTGCCCGGCAGGCGGTCGACTTGCCGCTGCCCGACTCGCCGACCAGCCCCAGCGTCTGCCCGCGCGGGATCGAGAAGCTGATCCCGTCGACCGCCTTCACCTGGTCGACTTCGCGATCGATCAGGATCCCGCGTTTGACCGGGAAGTGCTTGACGAGGTCGGTGACCTCAAGCAAGGGCTCGGTCGCCATCAGGCCGGCGCCTCCAGTCCGATCTGGCCCTCGACCTGGCGCTTTGCCCGCTTCTCCTCCGGATCGAGCCAGCAACGATCGCAGTGGCCTGGCGCGTCGGTGATGCGCTCGCGCAGGTCGGGCAGCTCGGTGCACTTGGCGAACTCGTGCGGGCAGCGGGGACGGAAGGCGCAGCCGTCGGGCAGCGCCAGCAGCGAGGGCGGCGAGCCGCTGATCTGCGGCAGCCGTTTCGGCCGCGGCCGGTCGAGCCGCGTCAGCGAGCCGAGCAGGCCCCAGGTGTATGGGTGCTGGGGGTCGTAGAAGATCTCGTCGAGCGTCCCCTTCTCGACCACCTTGCCGGCGTACATCACCAGCACCCGGTCGGCGACTTCGGCGACGACGCCGAGGTCGTGGGTGATCAGGATCGTCGCCAGATCGCGCTTGCGGTTCAGCTCCCCGAGCAGAGCGAGGATCTGGGCCTGGATCGTGACGTCGAGCGCGGTCGTCGGCTCGTCGGCGATCAGCACCTCCGGTTCGAGCGCCAGCGCCATCGCGATCATCGCCCGCTGCCGCATCCCGCCCGAGAACTCGTGCGGGTAGTCGTCAACCCGGCGTTCGGCGTTGGGAATCCCGACCGAGTCGAAGAGCTCGACGACACGGGCCCTGGCCTCGTCCTTGCCGACGTCGCCGCGGTGAGCGCGGATCGCCTCGACGATCTGGGACCCGATCCGGTAGACGGGATTGAACGACGTCATCGGGTCCTGGAAGACCATCCCGATCCGTTCGCCACGCAACTGCCGCATCGTCGCGTCGGAGGCGTCGATCAGCTCCTCGCCGTCGAGCTCGACGGAGCCCTCGATCCGCGCGTTGCTGGAGCGGGTGAGGCCGATGATCGTCTGCGCGGTGACGCTCTTGCCCGAGCCCGACTCGCCGACGATCGCCAGCACCTCGCCCGGGCGCAGCTCGAAGTTGACGCCGTCGACCGCCTGCACGAGGCCGCCTTCGGTGGCGAAGCCGACGCGCAGGTCTCTGACCGCGAGGATCGGGGCGGAGGGGCTCATGCCGAAGCCGTCTCTCCGAGCCGCACCCGCGGATCGAGGTAGGCGTAGACGATGTCGACGAGGGCGTTGATGAAGACGACGAAGAAGGCCCCGTAGAGGGTGACTCCCATGATTGGCGGCAGTTCGAATTTGGTCGCCGCTTCCGCCGCGTAGCTGCCGACGCCGTCGAGGCTGTAGAGGACTTCGGTGATGATCGCGGTGCCGGCGATCGTCGCCCCGAAATCGAGCCCGAACAGGGTGATGATCGGGATCAGCGAGTTGCGCAGCACGTGGCGGGTCATCACCTTGCGCTCGCTGAGCCCCTTGGCGCGGGCAGTGCGGACGTAGTCCTCGTTCATCACGTCGAGCATGTTCGAGCGCAGGACCCGGCTGTAGAAACCGATCGAGAGGATCGCCAGCGTGAACCAGGGCAGGATCAGATGGGTCAGCCATTCCCAGGGGTCTTCGGTTAAGGGCACGTACTGGGCGTTGGGAAAGATTTCGACCTTGTAGGTGAGGAAATAGATCAGCACCGGCGCGATCAGGAAGACCGGGATCGAGATCCCGGCGACGGCGACCCCGGTCAGCAGCCGGTCGAGCCAGCCGCCCGCTCGCAGCGCCGAGAGGTAGCCGAGCAGGAGCCCGAAGAAGAGCCAGATGATGCCGGCGCCGATGCTGAGCGAGAGGGTTGCCGGGATCCGTTCGAAGATCTGTTCGTCGACCGGGATCCGCGGCTTGTAGGAGGTCAGTTCGCCGGTGAAGACCTTCTTCATCATCGTCACGTACTGCTCCGGCAGCGAGTTGTCGAACCCCCATTCCTCTTCGATGCTCTTGACCAGGGTCGGGGTTGCGTTCTTCCCGGCCAGTGCCTGGGCCGGGTTCGAGTTGGGGATGACGTTGAAGATCATGAAGACGATCACCGAGACGGCGAACAGCACCGCGACCATCCCGAACAGCCGCCTGACGACAAATCGGCCCATCAGACCGAAGACCCTTTCGGCTCGACCATTCCGGCGTGGGCCTCGAGCCGGATCTTCGAGCGCGGGTCGAGCGCATCGCGGAGGCCGTCACCGACGATGTTCAGCGAGAGCACCGTCAGCAGGATCATCACGCCGGGGATGATCGCCAGCAGCGGCTGCGTGGTCAGCAGCTCCTCGCCGATCGAGATCATCGTTCCCCAGGACGAGTTCGGTGGCTGCACGCCGGCGCCGAGGAAGGAGAGGCCGGCCTCGAACAGCATGTTGTTGGCGATCGTCAGGGTGAAGAAGACGATTACGGTTGAGGCGAGGTTCGGCAGGATCTCCGAGAACATCACTCGCAGCGGGCCCGCGCCCTGGGCAATGGCGGCCTCGACGAACTCTTTTTCGCTCAGGGCCAGGACTTCGCCGCGGATCGGGCGCGCGATGTAGGGGACGGTGAAGACGCTGATCACGATCACCGGGATCCAGAGCGAGCCGCCCGCGATTTCGAGCGGCCCGATCTTGAGCCCGCCGACGGCGAGCGCCACGCCCAGTGCCAGGCCGACGAGAAAGACCGGCAGCGACCAGAGGACGTCAAGGGTGCGGGCGATGACGGTGTCGACCCAGCCGCGGAAGTAGCCGGAGAGCAGGCCGAGCAGGATCGCCATCGCGGTGGTGATCAGCGCCGAGCCGATCCCGACCAGCAGCGAGGTGCGGCCGCCGTACATCAGCCGCACCATCTCGTCGCGACCGAGCCGGCTGTCGGCGCCGAGGAAGAACTTGCCGTCGGCTTCGAACCACTGCGGCCCGATCGGCCTCCCTTCCGGGGTGACGACTTCGCGCACTTCGTCACCGACGTGGAGTTTTTCCAGCGTGTGCGTTTTGTTCGGGCCGGTGTGGGCGACGTGGTCAGCCCACAGCGGCGCCGCCAGCACGAAGACGACGATCAGGATGAAGAGGCCGAGGAAGGCAACTGCCACCCGGTTGCGGGTGAAGCGCTTGAAAGCGAGATACCAGGGACCGTGGCCCTCGGCCGAGACGCCCGCCGGCGCCGACGGGAAGTCGGCGCCGGGACCCTCGGCCGTGACGGCTTCGGGCTGGGGGTCGATGGCCACTTCAGTCTCGGTCCGCGATCCCTGGCCTTCTTATTCGTTGAATTCGAAGCTGGTCAGGTACTCGAAGAACGTCGGGTTGTAGATGATGTTTTCGAGGTTGATGTCGCTTGAGACGAAGGTCGACAGCGTCCGCGTTCCGTACGGTGCCCAGGGCGCCAGTTCCATGTATTTCTTGTCGAGCGCGGAGTAGGCCGATTCCTGTTCAGGTCCGAGCTGTTCTTCGCCGAGGTCGGCGATTTCTTTGTTCAGCGCCGGTTCGTCGATGTTGGCGAAGTTGCCGTTGTTGGTCGGCAGGATGCTTTCTCCTGAGAGCAGCGGCTGGAAGAAGTCGTTCGGGTGGGGGTAGTCCTCGAACCAGTCCGACCAGCCGGTGTCGAGATCCGGCGTCGTCTGGTTGCCGATCACCGTGAAGTAGTTGTCGGCGTTGATGATCTTCAGCTTCGTGTTGAAGCCCATTTCCTTGAGGACGCCCTCGTAATATTCGCCCGCTTCGTTGTTCGGGCTTTCGGTGTCGGTCCAGACGGTGATGTCCAGGTCCGACGGGTTCGCTTCTTTCAGCATTTCCTTGGCCTTCGCCATGCTGTGCGGGTAGAGGTCGAATTTTTCGTAACCCGGCATCCCTGGCGGCAGGATCTGGTGGGTGCCTTTGATCTGGCCCGAGTAGATCCGTTCAAGGGCGGCCGGGTCGACCGCGTAGTTGACCGCCTGCCGCACTTTGACGTCGTTGAACGGCGGCTTGGTCGTGTTCATCCAGAAGTAGTAGGTGCTGATCGTCGACTGCACTTTGAACTGGCTGCCCTCGTACTTTTCCTTGACTTCGGTGTAGCGGTCGGCCGGGGGCGGGTTCTGCATCCAGTCGTACTTGCCCTGTTCGATGTCGTTGACCTGCGACTGCGGATTGCGGATCACCGTGATCTTGGCGCCGTCGATGATGCCGGTCGGGTAGTCCGGCATCGCTTTCGAGTTGTCTTTGGCCCAGTACGGGTTGCGGGCGTATTCCCAGCCTTTGCCCGGCTGCGACTTGGTGATCGTGTAGGGGCCGGTGCCGGGCGGTGGGTTGGCCGACTCGTCTTCGATCGGCGTCCCGGTCGGGACCGGCGCCGCGAACATCAGCGCCAGCTCGTTGGTGAACGTCCCGCTCGGTTTTTCGAGCGTGAACGAGACTTCGCCGGTCTTGTCGTTGGTTTTGATCCCGGGGATGTCGCCCTTCTTGGTTTCGGCGTACTTTTCGGCGCCGACGATTTTGTAGTAGAAGGGCGAGCCGCCGGAGCTGAGCGCGATCATCCGCTTGATCGAATAGGGGACGTCGGAAGCTTTGACCGGGGTGCCGTCGGAGTATTTGAGGCCCGGGCGCAGGAAGAGCGTGTAGGTCTTGCCGCCGTTGCTGATCTTCGGCATTTCTTTCGCCAGGCCCGGTTCGACGATGCTGCCTTCGGCGCCTTCGGCGTGTTTGTAGGTCAGCAGCGGGATGTAGACCTCGCCCATCGCCGTCCAGCCTTCCGCCGTGTAGGAAAGGGCCGGGTCCATGTAGTCGGGGAAGGAGGCGTAGGTGGCGTTGAGGATCCCGCCTTCCTTGCCGTCGCCGCTGTTACCGCTCGAGCCGGAGCTCGAGCTGTTGTCGCTACCACCGCATGCAACCAGTGCAACGGACGAGAGCGCTGCAAGTCCGATGACCGTGGCAATTAAATAAAGCTTTTTCAACGTTGGACCTCCGGGTCGGACCGCACGGGCGAGCTTCCTGGAATCAACTCCAGCACAACGTCTTCACCGCCGTCAAGCGATTGTGAACCGTCGCTTGCAGGCTTTTCTTGCCACCTGCTGCCAAGAAAAGGCATGGCGAGAAGGACAATTACGAGGATGCCTATACCCGCAACGACGAATGCCACACGCGGGTCGGCGAGGGTTGCGATCAAACCACCGATCAGGAACCCGACGCCGGGCATCGCCGCCCCGATCGACTCCAATACCGCCATGACCCGCGCTTGCATGCCCTCCGCCGTCAGCTCCTGGACGGCGCTGATCGCCGAGACCCACTGGACGCCATTGCCGGCCCCGCCGAGGACCGAGGCGATGCAGGCGACCGCCAGGGTCGGGGCCGCCGCGAGGCCGAGGTAACCGAGGCCGACGGCGACGGTGCTGGTCAACAGGAGGTAGGTGAGCGGAAGCCGTCTGGCCCCGGCGAAAAGGAAGCTGCCGACCACCATCCCGACTCCCCAGCTCGCCAGCAGCAGGCCGTAGCCCGAGTCGCTGGTGCCGAGCGTTTCCTTGGCGTAGAAGACCTCGACCGGAACCACCGCGGCGAAAAAGATGAAGGCCATGCCCTGGGCGATGAGCAGCCGGCGCAGGACCACCTTCTCGCGCAGGTAGGCGATGCCGGCCCGGACCCGGTCTCGCATCCGGCCCGGTTCAGGCTCGGCATGGGGCAGGGGCCCAGCGGTCAGGAGGATCCAGCCGACCAGGTAGAAGGAGACGGCGTTGAGCAGCAGCGCGGTCTGGGTGCCGAAGCCGGCGATGACGAGGCCGGCGAGCCCGGGGCCGACGGCGGCGCCGCCGGTAAAGGCGATGTTGAGCAGGGCGTTGCCGGCGCGAAGCTGGTCGGATGACTCGAGGTGGACAGCCACCACCGCCCGGGTGAGGGCCCGCCCGGCCAGGGCGAGGGCGCCGTCGATCGTGGCGACGACGATCACGGCGGCGAGCGAGAAATCGTTCGCGAGCAGGGCGAGGGTGCCGAAGGCTGCTGCCTCGCCGCAGTAGATCACCGGTAGCGCGAAGCGCGGCGGAGAGCGCTCGCTGCGGGTGACGAGGATCGGCGCCATCAGTGCCGGCAGGAAGCGCGTGCCGAGGAAGAGGCCGGTGGTCGCCAAGGCGCTGTCCGTCTGTTCGTAGATCAGGACGGAGAGGGCGACGATCCCCATCCAGTCGCCCAGCTCGTTGATCGCGTAGGTGGCCGCCAGGCGGCGGAAGACCCGCGTCCGCAGGGGCTCGAGCAGCCCAGAGCTATGCATTCAGGCGACCTTTACGCACGGGTTCGCCATAATCCTGCACAAGTTTTCCTGCAGATGCACAACTTTCCGCGAAGTTGTGCTAAAAACTGCGCAAGCAGCAAGCGAGATCTGCATGAGAAGCGCACGAGATAAGGGCTTCATCTAAAAGGAGGCATGGGCATGGTCTTTCGTCACTAAGTCTTCCAGTAGGCCGAGGCAAGCGAGCCTCCGCCAGATCTAAGAAGTTCCTCGAAGGGCACCCTGGTGGGTGCCTTTCGCTTTTTTTGGGGCAGCGGGGGCATCTTGCGGGCGCCGAGCGGGTTTCGAGCCGGGTTTTGCACGGGACCGGTCATCTGGCCACGCAGCTTGTAAGCATGCTCTGAGCAGCGTAATTTCGACGAGTCCCAATTTTGCGACGGCCTCCGACGCCCAATATGGGAAGTCGGATTCGGCGGGATTGCCGTTAAGGAATGCGCCGCAGCGCGCCGAAAACCTTTAAGAGATGGAAAACAGTCGTCCAACCCAACTGGTGATCGGAATCCAGGTCGTAGGTCTGGTCGCAGTAGTCGCCGTCGGCATCCTCACCGCCGACACCGCGAACTGGGACATGGGGATGTTCGCCATCCTGCTCGCCTTGGCGGTCTTCAGCGATCTGACCGCGATCAGCAATCGGCATCGGCTCAAGGTCTCGGGCAGCTTCCTGCCGATGGTGTTCGCGATGGTCTTCCTCGGCGGCCCTCCCGCGGCACTTATCGCGGTGATCATGATCGGCGTCAGCACCCTCGCCAACGAGAGGAAAGCGGCGCACTACGTCCTCAACAACCTGCTCGCCTTCGCGACCTTTCCGCTTGTCAGTGGTCTCGTCTTCCACTGGGTCTCGACGAGCGCCGGTCTCACCGACTCCGACCCTGCTTTCTACGCGCTGATCCTCGGTGTCTTCGCCCTCGGGCTGGCGATCAACTTCACGCTGATCGGCTCTTACTCGTGCTACTTGCAGCGGACTTCATTCTTGAAGCTCGTTCGCAACGCATTCCTGCCGGTGCTTCCTTCCGAGCTGGCGGCGGCCCTGATGGCTGCCGGGATCGTGTACCTGTACGTCAGGATCGGCCTGGGCGCCATCGCGCTCTTCGGCGTCGTCCTCATCACCTTCCAGTACCTGGTTGGTGCCTTGCTCGTCTCCCAGGATCGGGCCGAGGAATTGGAGCTGCGCTCGAAGCAGCTGGCCAGCTTCCAGGTCGGGATGTTGAGCGCGATGCTGCGGACGCTCGACCTGCGAGACCAGATGACGGCCCGTCACTCGGCCGCCGTCGCCCGCTACTCGCGGGCGATCGCCCAGCGCGCCGGCTACTCGCGGCGCGATGAGGAGCTGGTCCACATCGCGGCGCTGCTGCACGACATCGGCAAGTTCATCCTCCCCGACCGGATCCTCAAGGCAAACGTGCCGCTCACCGACGAGGACTGGATGCTGATCAAGCGCCACCCGCAGCAGGGCGCCCGGGTCGTCTCCTCGCTCGACGGCTACGGCCCGGTGGCGGAGATCATCCTTGCTCACCACGAGCGGATCGACGGCAAAGGCTATCCGCGCGGTCTCGCCGGGGACGAAATCCCCGAGCTCTCGCGGATCATCTCCGTCGCCGATACCTACGACGTGATGACCGCCCGCGACTCCTACCGGACGCCGATGTCGAGCTACGACGCGATCCTCGAGCTGCGGCGGGTCGCCGGCAAACAGCTCGATGCCCGCTTCGTCGAGGTCTTCATCGAGCTGCTCGAGGGCAAAGACGTCTCTTTCCAGCACGGCGAGGCGGCCGACTTCGAGAAGGAGCTGGCGCTCGAATCGCGGATCGCCGAGACGGCCAGCCCCGACGGCGACGGCCAGGGCCGCTTCCAGGTCGCCGGCGTCAACGTCTAGCCCGGTCAAAAGCTCAGGCGGTAGGTTGCCGGCATGCGTGCCGTCACCTTTCAGGACCTCGAGCAAGTCCGGGTCGATGACAAGCCCGAGCCCGAGCTGAGCGCCGCTGACGACGTGATCGTCGCGGTCACGGCGAGCGCCGTCTGCGGCTCCGACCTCCACATCTACCACGGCCGGGTTCCGGTCGAGGCCGGCTTCACGATCGGCCACGAGTTCGTCGGCACGGTGATCGCGGCAGCGGATGCGGTCGAGCGAGTCGCCGTCGGCGATCGCGTCGTCGGCTGTTTCCACACCGCCTGTGCCACCTGTGCCCCCTGCCTGCGCGGCGACTACCACCGCTGCAGCAACGGCGCGACCTTCGGCCATGGCTCCCACCTCGGCAACCTGCAGGGCTCGCAGGCCGAGCAGGTGCTGGTCCCGCACGCGAACATGACTCTGCGCAAGGTGCCGGATGCGCTCAGCGACGACGTCGCTCTCTTCGCCGGCGACGTGCTGGGAACCGGCTTCCACGCGATCGCCAACGCCGGCATGAAGTCCGGTGACACGGTCGCCGTCCTCGGCCTCGGTCCGGTTGGCCTCTGCGCGGTCCAGTCGGCGTTCGCCGGCGGCGCCGTCCAGGTCTTCGCGATCGACACCGTCGAGGAGCGGCTGGCGCTGGCGGCCGAGTTCGGTGCGACCCCGATCCACCTGACCGAGGGCGACCCCAAAGGCGAGGTCCGCGCCGCCACCGGCGGCGCCGGCGTCGACGTCTCCGTCGACGCGGTCGGCAACCCCGAGCCGCTGGCGCTGGCGATCAGCCTCGCCCGCGACGTCGGCACCGTCTCCGGGATCGGCGCCTATTCGGGCCGGGCCGAGATCCCGCTCGGCCTCGCCTGGCTCAAGGGGCTCGACCTCCGCCTTGGCGTCGCCAACGTGATCGCCCACGTCGACCGCGTCCTCGCCCTGCTCGAGGCCGGCAAGCTCGACCCGGCACCGCTGGTCAGCCACCACATGCCGCTCGACGACGCCGCCGAGGCCTACGGCATCTTCGACCGCCGCGAAGCGCTGAAGATCGTTTTCACGCCATAGGGGGATACACGGCTCGGGGGCGCGGGCCGCTAGGAGGGATTGGCGAAACCCCCGCCCGCGCCGGGCGGCGGCGGACACGGCGCGGTGCGGCGTCCTCAGTCGGCCAAATAGCGCTGCTATTCAGCCTCCCTGCGTCCTTGCCCCGCTTGGTCCGGCGCTCGCCGGATCGCAGACGCGAGATTCGCCAATCCCTCCTAGGCACCCTGGATCAGGATCGCGCCGATGATGCCGACCAAGGCGACGATGACGCCGCCGCCCGTCCTATTGAGGACCGATTGCAGGGCGGCGAAGCCGGCATGCATCTCGCGACGCAGCTCGACGATCTCGCCCTCGACCCGATCCAGGCGTTTGTCGACCTGCTCGAAGCGCCTATCGACCTGCTCGAAGCGCTTGTCGACGCCGTCGAAGCGTCGATCCACCTCATCGAAGCGCCGGTCGATGCCGTCGAAACGCTCCTCGAGTCTCTCGTCGGTCCAGGCCATTCGCTGCATGGTGCCAGCTTACGGAGCTGGATGCGACTTATTGTCTGCAAACTGACAATTCTTTGTGCCAACTTCGTCACGAAATTGCGCCCGTCAGCGTCGGCGCATCAGCCGGCAGCCGGTGGCGGCGGAACGTCTCTTCGACCCAGATGTAGCCGGGGCGGGAACTGAGCCCTTCGCGGAACTGTTCCAGCGCGGGCGGGACGGGGCCGCCGGGGGGCAGGGGACCCTCCGCCGGGGTCACCACCGGGTAGAAGAGCGAGGCAGCGGTGAGGTCGGCGACGGTGAACGTCCCGCCGACCAGGTAGTCGCCGTCACCGGCTTCCAGCTCCGCTTCGAGCCGGTCCAGCGCGGCGACGATCCCGGACCGCGCCTTCGCGGCGGCGTCTTCGTTGCGGGCGCCCCAGCGGACGGCGGTGTAGCCGCGGGCATAGAGACCGACGAGGCTCTTCGCCTGGCCGAGCGGCCCGGGCACCGATTCGGACGCGATCTGGGCGAACATCTCCGGCTCCTGGGTCAGCTCATAGAAGGGGAGGAGGCGGGCGTGGGGGCCGAGCTCGGTGTCGAAGAAGTCCTCCAGCTCGAGCGCACGGGCTCGCTGCGCCGGGTCGGCAGGGTAGAGCGCCGGCTCGGGATAGGCGTGCTCCAGTGCCGCGATCGCCGCCGTCGAGTCGGCGATCCTGCGACCGTCCAGCTCGAGGACCGGAAAGGTCGGCGCCGCACCTCCCGAGAGCCAGAGCGCGACCGGGATGTGGACCCCGGGCAGGGTCGAGCGGCGGACGTGGTCGACCCGCTTGTGGTCGAGCGCCCAGCGCACCTTCTCGCTGTAGTGCGAGATCTCGATCTGCCAGAGAACCGGTTTCGAACCCGTCATCGTCACTCCCCCTCCTGCCGTTTGCACCACTCCCCGCCTCCTGCCAGCATAGGGGCGATGGCGCTCCTCAGCGATGCCGAGATCGAGTCGCGGTTGGCCGAGCTGCCGGGCTGGTCGCGCTCCGGCGACGCGATCGAGAAGAGCTATACGCGCGGCGACTTCGTCGGCTCGGTCGCGTTCGTCTCCAGTCTGGTCGAGCCGGCCGAGGGCATGAACCACCACCCGGACCTGGCGATCTCCTGGGACACGGTGACGGTGACGATCGCGACCCACTCCGAGGGCGGTCTCACCGCGGCCGACTTTGAGTTGGCGGCGAAGATCGACGCCCTCGCCTAGTCGTGGCGAAGCGGAAGAAGCAGCGCCGGGAGCGAGCGCCGCTCGTCAGCAGCGACTACACCGACCCGGAAGGGAACGTCCTCACCCTGCGCCAGTCGCTCAGCGCCGGCACGATCCGCAAGATCGGCGAGCCGCCGAGCACGGCGGCGGCCTCTCTCGAGGACGCCTGGCAGCGGCGCTCGGAGCTGCTGTTCGAGCGCCTGGTCGTCGGCTGGGAGATCGCGGGGCTGCCGCTCGACGACCAGAAGATGCTGCTCGGTCGCTACCGGATGGCCGACGCCGAGACCCAGCGCTGGGTCCGGCAGACGATCGCCGCCCACCTCGAGCAGTACATCCCCGAGCTGGCGGGCTGAGCCCGCCGACGGCGCAACGATGGCCGACGAGCTGAGGATCGACGAGGGCCTGGCGATCCCGCTGGCCGAGATCGCACTGCGCACCAGCCGCTCCTCCGGGCCCGGCGGCCAGCACGCCAACGTCACCGCCTCACGGGTCGAAGCCGTCTTCGACGTCGCCGCCTCGGCGACGCTGAGCGAGGCCCAGCGGCAACGGCTGCTCGACCGCGCCGGGCCGGTGATCACCGCCGTCGCCCAGGACGCTCGCGGCCAGGCGCGCAACCGCGAGCTCGCGCTGCAGCGGCTGGCGGAGCGGATCGCCGCGGCCCTGCGGGTGCCGCGGCGGCGGCGGGCAACGAGGCCGACCGCCGCCTCGCGCCGGCGGCGCCTGGAGGGCAAGCGCCGCACCGGCGAGCGCAAGCGCGGCCGCCGCCGGCCTGGCCGCGACGACGAGTAGCGATGAGTCTGGGACTGCGCGGCGGTCCTACGGGTAGAGACATCTGTGGAACCGACAGAGAGGAGTCGTGATGTTCGCCGAGACCAAAGCCTTCAGCAGCTTCGCGGTCGACGACCTGGGGCAGGCGCGCGAGTTCTACGAGGAGACGCTGGGACTGAACGTCTCCAGCCCGATGGAGGAGATGCTGCTCTCGCTCGACCTCGCCGGCGGCGAGCGGCCGACGATGATCTACCTCAAACCCGACTTCGCCCCGGCCACCTACACGGTGCTGAACTTCGAGGTCGAGGACGTCGAGGCGGCGGTCGACGAACTCGCCTCCCGCGGCGTCGAGTTCGAGCGCTACGAGGGGATGGGCCACGACGAGAAAGGGATCTCGCGCGAAGGCGGCGGGCCGCCGATCGCCTGGTTCAAGGACCCGGCCGGCAACATCCTCTCGGTGGTGACGCCGTAGCTCAGGCCGGCAGGTCGTCCGGCAGCGCCACTTCCTGCGGGGGGCGGCCCTCCTCCTCGTCATCCCATCCCGCCCAGGCGATCCCGTCGCGGCCCTCGTGGGCGCCGTCGCCGCCGAGGGCGAGGACGAGGAGGTGGGCATCGCTTGGGTTGGTCAGCTGTCGTTTCGACTCGGGGCCGACCCGGGCGAGGTCGCCCTTGGCGAGCACGTGGGGCTCGCCTTCGACGATCAGGGTCAGCTCTCCCTCGAGCACCAGGTAGACCTCCTCCTGGCGCTGGTGGCGGTGGACGCGGAGGCGCTGGCGCGGGCGCAGGCTGAGCAGGTTGATCCCGAAGCTGGTGACGCCGA
>DATKIA010000120.1:0-12295 GCA_035509895.1 Solirubrobacterales bacterium | reverse complement strand
CTCGCCTCCGAACCCGGCAACGCCGCCCGCAATGGGGTCCGGGAATGGGCACGGCAGGAAAGCGTCTCCGCCTATGACCGCCGCGCTCGCGAGGGCCTGCTGCGCAACCTCGTCGTCCGCGAGGGCCGGCGCACCGGCCAGATCCAGACCCGGCTCGTCACTTCGGCGGCGCCCGTCCCGCGCCCGCCGACCGACCTGCACACGACGATCGAGGGCGACTCGGGCGGCACCGACGGCCCGACCGGCGCCCTCGGCGAGGAGCTGCTGCGCGAGGAGCTCTGCGGCCTGCGACTGGCGATGTCCCACGGCGCCTTCTTCCAGACCAACACCGAGATGGCCGAGCGCCTCTACGCCGTCGCCGCCGAGCTCGCCGGCCTCAGCGGCCGCGAGCGGCTCTTCGACCTCTACTGCGGAATCGGCACGATCGGGCTGACGATGGCCGGCCAGGTGGGCGAGGTCTGGGGGCTGGAGATCGTCCCCGAGGCGATCACCGACGCCGAGCGCAACGCCCGCCGCAACAAGATCGAGAACGCCAAGTTCGTCGCCGCCAACGCCCGCACCGGCATGCGGCCACTGCTCGAGCAGGCGGGCAAGCCCGACGTGGTTGTCATCGACCCGCCGCGGGCCGGCCTCTCGGCGAAGATCGTCCGGCGGGTGCTCGAGTGCGAAGCGAGGAAGATCGTCTACGTCTCCTGCAACCCGACGACGCTCGCACCCAACGCCGCCCAGCTGGTCGAGGCCGGCTATACCCTGCAGCGCGTGAGGCCCGTCGACATGTTTCCCCAGACCCCACACATCGAGTGCGTCGCGCTTTTCGAGAAGACGGGGACGGCGAAGCCGGCGACCGCGGAGGCCGCCTGATGGGTAGGGCCTTCGGAGTTGCGGCGGGACTTGACCCGGAGGTGGCGGCGCCGCTGGCGGCGCGCTGCCAGGAGCTCGGCTACGACTCGGTCTGGTCGAACGACCATCCGGGCGCGAAAGGCTTGGAGACGCTCGCCGTGTTCGGCTCGGCGGCGCCTGAGCTCGAGCTCGGCGTCGGCGTGATCGCGATCGACCGCACCCCGCCGCAGCAGATCGCCGCCGATCTCGCCAAGCTGGGCGGCGTCGACCCGGCGCGGCTCTGGCTCGGGGTCGGCGCCGGCTTCTCGAAGAAGCCGCTGACGGCGATGCGCGAGGCGCTGCCGATCCTGCGCGAGGCGCTCCCCGGCGTCCGCCTCGTCCTCGCCGCGATGGGCCCGAAGATGTGCGCCCTCGCCGGGGCCGAGTACGACGGCGCCTTCTTCAACTGGATGACCCCGGAGTTCGCCGCCGGCGCCCGCGCCAAGGTCGAGGCCGGTGCGGGCGACGCAGGGCGCGAGACGCCCCCGGTCTTCGGCTATGTGCGCACGGCCGTCGGCCCCGACGCCGCCGAGCGCCTGGCCAAGGAGGAGTCCTTCTACCGCGACCTGCACAAGGGCTACCGCGACCACTTCGACCGCCTCGGCGAGCCCGAGGGGACGGTCGGCGTCGCCGCCGCCGACGCGGCCGATGCTCAGCGCCAGCTCGCCGCCTACACCGCGCTCGACACGATCGTCGTCCGCGGCCTCGCCTCGGCCAAGGTCGAGGCGATGACCGCCGTCGCCGCGGCCGCCGCGCCGTCGGGCTCTTAGGGCCGCCTAACGCGGTCCTCTACAATCCTGCGTCCATCGCAGGCCAGGAATACATAGACCGCCCGCTGCCGCGCTACATCGGCTCGACGATCTTCCTCAGCCGCTGGCTCCAGGCGCCCCTCTACCTCGGTCTGATCGTCGCCCAGGGCATCTACGTCTGGCGCTTCATGCAGGAGCTGGGCCACCTGGTCAGCGACGTCGGCTCGCTCAGCGAGAACGAGGTGATGCTGCTGGTCCTCGGCCTCGTCGACGTGGTGATGATCGCCAACCTCCTGATCATGGTCATCGTCGGCGGCTATGAGACCTTCGTCTCCCGCGTCAACCTGCGCAACCACCCCGACCAGCCCGAGTGGCTCTCGCACGTCAATGCCAACGTGCTGAAGGTGAAGCTGGCGATGGCGATCGTCGGCATCTCCTCGATCCACCTCCTCCAGACCTTCATCAACGCCAGCCAGACCGACCCCGACACGATGCTCTGGCAGACGATCATCCACCTCACCTTCGTCGCCTCCGCCGTCTCCCTCGCCCTGATCGACCGCTACCTCTCCCCGAAGGCATCGCACCGACAGGAAGCGGAGCAGGCGCGAATCGAGTCGACCGGACCCTGATCAGTACGGCGGCAGGTCCTCGTACCAGTCGCCGAGCATCTTGAACGAGCGCCAGAAGCGCTGCTTGGCGCCCTCTTCGTCGAGTGCGTCGTCGATGTCGGGGACGTAGAGGGCGTCGATGGTCGGGGTGAAGGCCTGGATCTCGCCCTCGCGATCCTCGACCGGGCGGGAGAGGGGAATGTTGAGGCCGTTGAGGATTCGCAGCGCTGGCTCGCCCATGACGACGACGATTTTCGGCTGCACGATCGCCAGCTCCTCGACCAGGCGGGCGATGCACTCCTGCGGCGCCAGGTCGGGCTCGGCAATCGGGCACTTGACGCAGAGGGTGCCGTAGACGACGAGGGGGTCGATCCCCAGCCGCTTGAAGCTTTTCATCAGCGCGTTGCCGGCCCGACCGTAGAAGGCGACGCCCTCCTCGATCTCGGCCGCCATCGGCGCCTGCTTGAGCATGAAGACGTCGGCCTGGGGGTGGCCGGAGCCGAGCACCGGCATCAGCTTGCCGCGCGGGCAGTGCGAGCACTCCTGGATCTCGCGGCTGAGCTGGTTGAGCTCGCGGATCGCCCGCTCGAGGTACTTCTCGCGGATCTCGTCGTCGATGCTTCTCATTGGCACCGACATCTTTGACGGACCGGGCGCGCCTCCTTTGCCCCGCCCGGGCTGCATCAGCTCTTGCTCGCCGAGCGACGGCGCCGGGGCTTGCCGCCCTTTGCCGGTTTGGCGTCGGGGACGCGCCGTTTCGGCGCCTTTGGCCGCCCGGTCGTCTGCAGCAGCTTCAGCGTCTGCACGTAGATCAGGTTCTTGTGCTTGCGGGTGATGTCGGCGTCCCGCATCGCCTCGAGGAACTCAGCCGGCCCGTCGAAGTCGTGGATCCGCTGCCGCACGCTGCCGAGCCCCTGGGCGACATGGCTGTCGGAACCGGCGCCGGGAACGATCCGGTACTTGCCGGCGAAGCGCTCCGCCTCCTCGTTGAACGAGGTCACCGCGACCCGCGGGTTGAAGACCTCGAGGATGTCGATCTCCTCGACGATGTCGATCAGGTGCTCGTAGTCGGGCACCGAGTGGAAGCGGTCGAAGGGATGGGGCACGTAGACCAGCCCACCCTGCTCGCGGATCGCGGCGATCGTCTCCGCCATCGTCATCCCCTTTGGGATCTTCTCCTCGAGAAAGAGGCCGATCACCTCGCCCTGCTCAGCGGTCTTCACCTCCTCGGCGACGATCACCTTGATCCCGCCGTCGGCTTCGGCGATCTTGCGCGCCTCCAGCGCCCCCGAAACCTCGTTGTGGTCGGTGATCGCAATCGCCCCGAGACCGCGGTCGCGGGCCGTCCGCAGCAGCACGTCGACCGGGGTCGCGCAGTCCTTCGAGTGGTCGGTGTGCATGTGGAGGTCGACCTCGATCAGCGGCCGCTCGGCGATCCGCGCCTGGATCTCAGGGTCGCCGGTGTCGTCGTGGCGACGGGCCAGCAGGCGCCGGTAGAGCGCCTCCAGTTCGGCCGCGACCGCCGCCCAGTCGCGCCCCTCCCCCGCCGGCGCCACCAGCTCGTAGTTGGCGGGGAAGTAGCTCTCCAGCAGTTCCGCCGTCTCCGGCCTGGTCACGGTGCGAGCGTCGATCCGGCCGAAGAAGATCTCGACCAACGGCCGCGCCACCTGGGTCGACAGCACCCGCTCTTTTGGCGCGTGGAAGCTGGCGACGTTGAGCGAGTAGGAGTGGCGCAGCGCCGCCGAAGCGACGCTCGGCGCGAACGGCTCGTGGACGTGGACGATGTCGAACTCGCGCGATTTGAGGATCGACTTGACCGGGTCGCCGGTGCCGATCCGGATCACCTCGTGCCCACGCCGCACCAGCTCGACCGAGATCCGGTGGGAGAACTCCTCTGCCGCCCCACTGGCCACGGTCCGCGCGCGCGGACAGACCTGGGCGATGGTGAGCGGCGCGTCGGGCACGTTCAAGAGCAAAGAATAGGAGCCCGCCGAAGCGGGCTCCTGTGAAGCGGTCGCTGGCGGACGCTCAGGCCTTCGAAGCCTTCTGCTTCTTGCCGCCGGCCTTGACCTTCTTGCGGGCGTTGGCCTTGATGAACTCCTCGGTCTGCTCGCGGGCTTCGTCGTCGGGCCGCTGCGAGTGCGGTGACTTCATCAGGTAGCTGGAGGGGCCGTCGAGCTGGCCGGCGATGCCATTGTTGAGCGCCAGCTTGATCAGCCGCACGGCGTCGATCACGACCCCGGCCGAGTTCGGCGAGTCCCAGACCTCGAGCTTCAGCTCGGCGGTCAGCGGCACGTCGCCGAAGGCTTTGCCCTCGAGCCGGATGTGCGCCCACTTGCGGTCGGTCAGCCACGGCACGTAGTCGGAGGGACCGACGTGGACGTTCTCGGGCGGCAGGTCGTGGCCCATGATCGAGGTGACGGCGTTGGTCTTCGAGATCTTCTTCGAGTCCAGCCGCTCGCGCTCGAGCATGTTGTAGAAGTCCATGTTGCCGCCGACGTTGAGCTGGCTGGTCCGCTCGAGGCGGACGCCGCGGTCGTGGAAGAGGCGGGCGAGCTGGCGGTGGACGATCGTCGCCCCGACCTGGGACTTGATGTCGTCGCCGATGATCGGCAGCCCGGCCTCCTCGAAGCGCTTGTCCCAGTAGTCCTCGCGGGCGATGAAGACCGGCAGGCAGTTGACGAAGCCGACGCCGGCCTTCAGCGCCTGCTCGACGTACCACTTGGTCGCCTCCTCAGAGCCGACCGGCAGGTAGCAGACGAGCACGTCCGCGCGGGTCTCCTTGAGGATGCCGACGACGTCCGCGGTTTCGCCCGGGGCTTTGGTGATCTTCTCTTTCAGGTACTTGCCGAGGCCGTCGTGGGTCATCCCGCGCTCGACCTTGACCCCGAGGTTGGGGACGTCGGCGAACTTGATCGTGTCGTTCTGGCCCGACCAGATCGCCTCCGAGAGGTCTTTGCCGACCTTCTCGGAATCGATGTCGAAGGCGGCGACGAACTCGACGTCACTGACGTGGTAGCCACCGAGGTCGACGTGCATCAGGCCCGGCACTTCGTCGCTCGGGTCGGCGTCCTTGTAGTACTGGATGCCCTGGATGAAGGAGTTGGCGCAGTTGCCGACACCGACGATCGCGACGCGGACCTTGTCCTCCGTGCGACCGACGCCGTTCGTGCTGCCGTTTGCTCCGTTGCTCTCACTCATGAAGTCTGGATTCCTCCTGGATAGCGCTGAGTGGCTCTACACACCCAGCGGCCTCGCTGGTTACAGATCGTCTCCGTCGCCGTCGCCCGGGGTGGTGGGCAGTTCGGCGCCGGATAGCTCGTTTCGCACATGCCATACACGCTGGAACGTGGTGAAGATGGTCAACGCGGCGATCAGGTAGACCGCTGGCGCCAGCAATTCGAAATCGCCGATTCCGGCGCCCTTGGCGAAGATCAACCCGATCGAAAGTAGCACCACTCTGACCGGCCGGGTAGCCAAGCCGACCTTGCACTCGACGCCCAGCGCCTCGGCCCGCGCCCGCGTGTAGGAGACCATCAGCGAGCCGAGCACGGCGACGACGCACATCGCCGCCGCGAAGTCTTCGCCGTTGGCGGCGAAATAGCCGGCGACCGCGGCCAGCACGATCCCCTCCTCGATCCGGTCCAGAGTCGAGTCGAGGAAAGCCCCGAACAGCGTCCCCTTGCCCGACATCCGCGAGTAGCGGCCGTCGAGCGTATCCATCACCGAGCCGAGGATGAAGGCGACGCCGGCGAGGAAGAAGAGGCGCTGGGTGACGAGTGCGGCGGCGACCAGGTTGCCGACCAGGCCGACCATCGAGATCGCGTTCGGGGTCAGCCGCGACTCGATCAGCCGTTCGCGCGCGTAGACGCGAAGCTCCTGCCCGTTGCGGCCTGCAGTCGCGCGGCCGTTGCGGCGACCGCCTGGTGCCCTCGGGGGCGCCGAAGATTGCATCGACGTGAGGCTAGCCGAAGTGGCAGCCGCCAAGCCCTCTTATGCCTCGGCCTCCCGGTAGGCACCGAGATTGCGCCAGGACCAGGACGGCTTGAACCGGGCCAGCGCTCCCTGGGCGATTACCGCCGCGCAGAGCGCGACCAGCCAGCCGAGAGCCCAGTCGACCCAGTAGTGGTTGGCGGTGACGATCACGACCCAGGCAATCAAAATCGGCCAGAAGCCCCAGAACGCTTTCGCCCACCAGTGTCGGCAGACCATCACGCCGGTGCCGCCGATCATCAGCGCGAAGGCGCAGTGCATGCTCGGCACCGCTGCGTAGGGGTTGATGAAGATCTTCGCCAGGGCCGAGTCGTGGTTGACGCCGGAGAAGTCGGTGATCGTGTCGACAAAGCCGTCCTGGGGGAACATCCGCGGCGGTGCCGTCGGGTAGCCGATGTAGCCGATCAGCGCCAAGCACATCGAGACCACGAACATGTTGCGGACGAAGTAATAGGACTCGTTGCGGAAGAGATAGAGCCAGACCAGGAACCCGAGGGCAATCGAGAACTGGGCATTGAGGTAGAGCTGATTGGCGAAGTCGACCGTCCAGTGCGCCGAGAGGAAGAACGACTGGAAGGCGGGCTCGAAGAAGGTGTGCGTGGTGCGCTCGAAATCGATCACCTGGGCGCCGTGGGCGATCGCGTCGGCGCGGTCGGAGTCGGCGATCCCGCGGCCGAGCTCGTAGATCAGGTCGACGCCGATCAGGATCCCGATCTGGCGCCCGAGGTCCCCCCAACCCTTGGGCAGCTTGGCTCCAACTCGTGAAACGACGCGAGACACGGAACAGACAATTGTAATCCGCGCGTTAACGGGTTTCGAGACGTAAATCACACGCCAGCGCCCCAAATAGGGTCTGCGCATGGCGAAATGGAAGCGACCCGACAAGCGCCGCCTGCGGGCGATCCGCGAACGGCTGCGGGAGATGTACGGGCAGCCGGTCAACGAGCCGCACCGGCACCCGATCGCGGAGCTGATCAAGACCGTCCTCTCCCAGCACACGAACGACCGCAATCGCGACCGCGCCTTCGCCGCCCTGCGCGAGCGGTTCCCCACCTGGGAGGAGGTGCGCGACGCGCCGCTCGCCGAGCTCGAGGACGCAATCCGCCCCGGCGGACTGGCCAAGCAGAAGGCGCCGCGGATCCAGGCGATCCTCGAACTGCTCGGCGAGCCGCCGGACCTCGACTGGACCGAGACGGCCTCGCGCGAGGAGTCGCTCGAGTTCCTGCTCGGGCTGCCGGGGGTCGGGCGCAAAACCGCCGCCTGCGTCCTGATCTTCACCTGGGACATCCCCGAGATCCCGGTCGACGTCCACGTCCACCGGGTCGGCGGCCGGCTCGGTCTCTTCCCCGAAAAGGCCTCGTTCGAGAAGGCCCACGACGAGATGCTGGCGATCGTCCCGCCTGAGGACGCCTACGAGCTGCACATGAACCTGATCCATCACGGCCGCGCGCTCTGCCGCCCGAAACCGCGCTGCGAGGAGTGCGAGCTGCGGCGAATGTGCCCCTGGTACAGGGCCCACCGGGCGGGAAGAGGCCGGGCCGGCGGGGCCGCCGATAGTATCCGCGCCGCTAAATGAGCAAGCGGACCTTCATCGCCTTCGGCCTGCTGGTCATCGTCCTCGCGGTCGTCATCCCCTGGTTGATCTTCAACTCCAAGGGCGACGCCCAGAAGGGCGACCAGAGCGTCGCCTCCGACCTCAAGAGCGGCCAGTCGCTGTTCCAGACCAACTGCGGCACCTGCCACACGCTCTACGCCGCCGGGACCGACGGCAACTACGGGCCGAACCTCGACGAACTGCTGGCCCCCACCGGCCCGCCGGAAGGCGACGAGAAAGAAGTCGAGGAAGCTGCCAAAGGGGTCGAAGAACGCGTCCTCAACGCGGTCGAAAACGGGGTCGACGGCGAAGCGCCGGGGCGGATGCCGGGCGGCATCCTCAACCAGGAGCAGGCCGAAGAAGTCTCGCGATTCGTCGGGCATGTCGCCGGCGAGGGCTGAGTAATTAGGGATCAGGGTTTGGGGGAGGGGCGGGGCCGACGATCTCTCGAAAAAGCTTCCAAGGGACGGAAGCTCGCGAACGAAGAGCCCCAGGCAAACGATTCACGAAAGCCGCTCGGTGGTCGGGGAGTTGGAATTGGATTCGTTGGGAGGGGTCGGGTGACCCTCCGAATGAAGCTCACGGACAAGCGGTAGCGCCTCCGGAGCTCGATCAGCTGCGCGACGGCTTCAGGCGGAGGGTCACCCGACCCCTCCACAGCAAACCCCGTCCCTGACTCCCCGACCACCGATCCGATCTCGCATATCGTTTGTTACGGGTTCGTATCACTGCGGCCTGGGAGGCGCGCACAACGAGGAGGAATCGAGCTTGACCGAAGCAACCGCACCGACCCGCCGGGTCCTCGTGGCGCTGCTCGCCGTCGCCGCGCTCTTCGCGGCGTTCGCCGGCACCGCCGCCGCGAAGACGACCAAAGGCACGCCCGTCAAAGTGATGACGCGCAACCTCTATCTGGGCGCTGACCTGACGCCAGCGATCCAGTCGACCTCGACCGAAGCCTTCATCGAAGCCAACGGCGGCATCGTGCGCCAGGTCGAAGCAACCAACTTCCCGGTCCGGGCCAAGGGCCTGGCGAAAGAGATCCTCGGTGAGGAACCGGACCTGGTCGGCCTCCAGGAGGTCGCCCTCTGGCGTGAAGCGCCCCCTTCGCTCGGCCCGGTCTTCTCCGGCCGCCCGGAAGCGACCAAGGTCAAGTACGACTTCCTCAAGCTGCTGCTGGCCCAGCTCAACAAAGGCAAGACCCAGTACCGGCCGGTGGTGGTCCAGGACGAGTTCGACTTCGAGGCGCCGGCCAACGCCAACGGTGTCCCCGGCGACGGGCCCGGCGGCACCGGCCTCCTCGCCAACGCCGAGGTCAACGGCCGGTTGACGATGCGCGACGTGATCCTCGCCCGGGTCGGCGCCGGCGTCGTCACCTCGAACCCGAAGAGCGGCAACTTCGCCAACCTGCTGATCGTCAAAGTCGCGGGCAGCAAAGAAATCGCCGTCACCCGTGGCTGGACCAGTGTCGACGCGACCGTCCGCGGCAGCGCCAAGTTCCACTTCGTCAACACCCACCTCGAGGCGTTCGACAACGAGGCCGAATACCCGAGCGTCCGCGCCCGCCAAGCCGGCGAGCTGGTCGCCCCCGGTGGCCCGGCGACCAGCAAACTGCCGGTGATCCTCGTCGGCGACCTCAACTCCGACGTCAAGACCGAAGTCAAGCCCGGCGACGGCCAGGCCTACCGGGTGATGACCAAAGCCGGCTTCCGTGAGCGGGCGGCCAACAAGCCGACCGGGTGCTGCATCGACAGCTCCTACGACCTCAAGACCGGCAGCAACAAAGAGATGAACCACAAGGTCGACCACATCATGACCAACGACCCGAAGCAGGTGAAGCTGCTCGATTCCGCGGTCACCGGGCGCTCGAAGAACAACGGCTACTGGGACTCCGACCATGCCGGCCTCGCCAGCGTGCTGAACGTTCTGCGCTAAGGGTCGCGAAGCGCATCCGACATTTACCCCACCTGAGTGGGGCGAATGTCGGATGCGCTGTTTCTAGCTCAGGTCAGGGGATCCGCAGGGCGCTGAACAGCCCGGCGTGATCCGAGCTCCAGAACCCGTTGACGGGAAGCAGGCCGGTGACCGCCGATTCCTGCAGCGTCACGCCTTTGGGATCGTCGGTCATCACGTGATCGACCTGATGGTCGAAGTCGCTGACGCTGCCGCCGGCCCCTTCCGCGAGCAGGCTCGATTTGATGCAGCAGCTGAGCGGTTTGTTGGTGCTGCGCTCGACGAAGCCCGCCGCCAGCAGGGTTTCGTAGGCGAGCCGGTCCGCCCCTTCGACGGTGTCGTCGTCGGAGTTGAGGTCGCCGACGAGGACCACCGGCCGTTCGCTCGTCGCCGGTCCTCCCGGCGCCACCAGCTCGGCCGCCTGGGCGGCGCGGATCAGCGGGTGGAACGCCTCGAGGTGGGTGTTGACGAAGCGGAACGGCCCGGCGCCGCGCACCCACGCTTCGGTCGCGGTCCAGCCGCGGGCGATCGGCAGCGGTTTGCCGAGAATCGGCACTTCGAGCAGCGTTTTGAAGTTGCCCGATTCGGCGTTCCAGGTCTGGACGAAGGGCCCTTTCTTGGCGAGGATCACGTCGCGCATCGTCAGCCGCCCGTTGATCTCCGCGTTCGGGATCCCTTGCGCGGGCACCCCGTCGCCGGGTTTGCCGTTCTCGTCAGCCGGCGCCTCGAGGTCGAACTCCGGCTGGACCACGACGACTTCGTAGTGCGGCCCGAAGAATCCTTTGTTCAGCTCGGCGAGCAGTTCCGCCAGGTAGTCGTAGCGGACCGTGGTCGCGCTGGGACCGGTCAGCAGCGGGGCAATGCTGGGCGGCGCGGTGCGCCAGAGCGCCACCTCCTGCAGGCCGACCAGGTCGGGGGCCTCGGAGCGGATCTCTTTGGCCAGCCCTTTGGCCCGGGTCGGGAAGTTGTTGGCGGTGACTTCGCGCAGGATCTGGCCAGTTGCCGCCGTCAGGCCTTCCAGTGAAGGAGCCCCGATAGCCGGCGTCAGGTCGGCACCGAGATAAAGGTTGCGGGTCATCACTCTGGCTTCCTTAATGCCGAGGCTGGCCTGCGCCGCTGCGGGCAGCGCCAGCAGCGCCAGAGCGGCGACGAGAGCCACCAGGCCGCGGCGCCGAGCGGGTATATGAGTATGGGACGAGCTCATTGTCCTCCTTGAGTACTAGGGAATATCTGTTCATTTGACCCTATCGGTACTGAAAACCTGCGGTGTAGGCCTTGGCATCCCGGCCATTATCTGCCATACTGCCACTTAGATTTCTTAGGCTTGAACAACGAAACCCCTGGAGGTACGCGGAAAAGTGGCAAAGACGATTGGAATCGACCTCGGCACGACCAACTCGTGCGTCGCGGTGATGGAGGGTGGCGAGCCCACCGTCCTCGAGAACGCTGAGGGCGGTCGGACGACGCCGTCCGTCGTCGCGTTCACGGAGGGGGGCGAGCGCCTGGTCGGCACCGTGGCCAAACGGCAGGCAGTGATGAACCCCGAGAACACGATCTTCTCGATCAAGCGCTTCATGGGCCGCAAGGAGGCCGAAGTCAAAGAGGAGGAGACGATCGTCCCGTACAAGGTCGAGGCCGGCCCCAACGGTGACGTGCGCGTCGACGTGCGCGGCAAGCAGTACAGCCCGCCGGAGATCAGCGCGATGATCCTGCAGAAGCTGAAGACCGACGCCGAAGCGAAGCTCGGCGACACCGTCGACAGCGCCGTGATCACCGTTCCCGCCTACTTCAACGACGACCAGCGGCAGGCGACCAAGGACGCCGGGAAGATCGCCGGCCTCGATGTCAAGCGGATCATCAACGAGCCGACCGCAGCCTCGCTGGCATACGGGCTCGACAAAGAGAAAACCGACCAGACGATCCTCGTCTTCGACCTCGGCGGCGGCACCTTCGACGTCTCCGTGCTGGAAATCGGCGACGGCGTCTTCGAGGTGAAATCGACCGCCGGTGACAACCACCTCGGCGGCGACAACTGGGACAAAGCGATCGTCGAGTGGCTGGTCGCCGAGTTCAAACGCGACCAGGGCGTCGACCTCGCCGCCGACAAGAACTCGCTGCAGCGCCTCTACGAGGCGGCGGAGAAGGCGAAGATCGAGCTCTCCTCGACCCAGGAGACGCAGATCAACCTGCCCTTCATCACCGCCGTCGAGGGGCAGCCCAAGCACCTCGACCTGCGGCTGACGCGGTCGAAGCTGAACGAGCTGACCGCGGATCTGCTGGAGCGGATCGTCGGCCCGGTGAAACGGGCGCTCGACGACGCCGATGCCTCGATCGACCACGTCGTCCTCGTGGGCGGCATGACCCGCATGCCGGCCGTCCAGGAGAAGGTCAAGGAGCTGACCGGAAAGGACCCGCACCGCGGGGTCAACCCCGATGAGGTCGTCGCCGTCGGCGCCGCGATCCAGGAGGGTCGAGGTGAGCTCGGCGAGCTTCGCGCGGGTAAGGCGCGTGTCGAGGTGCTT
>DATKIA010000119.1:0-15467 GCA_035509895.1 Solirubrobacterales bacterium | reverse complement strand
CGGCGCGCCGACGACCTTCCGCGGTCGGGATTCCCTGCAGCGTCGCCTGCAGCCGAATCAGCTCGCGCCCGGTCATCAGCGGATCGAGCGCGGCTTCCTGGAGGGCGACGCCGATCGAGGCCCGCACCGCCCGCGCCTCCTTGACGACGTCGCGGCCGGCGACCGTTGCGGCACCGCCGGTCGGCAGCAGCAGCGTCGTCAGCATCCGCACCGTCGTCGTCTTGCCTGCCCCGTTGGGGCCGAGGAAGGCGTAGATTTCGCCCTCGGCGACGGTCAGGTCGATGCCTTGCACGGCGTGCACCTCGCCGAAGGCGCGTTCGAGGCCGTTGACGACGATCGCGTCGGCCATCGCTATGCCTCGGTCGTCTCGGTGGCCGCCTGCGCCAGCGGCGGCAGCGCCTCGACCCAGCGCCGCCCGTTGGCCCGCTCCAGCGCCTCGGCGGCGTCGAGCAGGAGCTCGTCCCGGCCCCAGGCGGCCTGCAGCTGGAGGCCGATCGGGAGCCCGTCGGCGAACCCGACCGGGACGTTGATCGCCGGCACGCCGGTGAGGTTGGCGAGGGCGGCGCCGCGGACGTTGGCCTGATCGGCGCTGAGCGTCCCCGACGGCAGCTCGACCAGCGGCGCCGCCAGCGGTGGTGCCACCGCCGGCACGGTCGGCCAGGCAAGCACGTCGATGCCCTCCATCGCCGCGGCGAGGCGGCGCCGCATCAGCGTCCGCACGGCGTGCGCCTTGACGCTTGCCGCCGCCGGCAACAGCATCCGGTACTTGAGCAGGCCGCGGCCGATCGGGCTGAGCTCGGGGCTGAGTGAGTTGAGGCGAGCCGGGCTGAGGCCGCTGAGCCCCTCGGTGTTGGCGATCAGGACCGTCGCCAGCGCCGCCGCCTCGAGGTCGGCAAGCTCGACCTCGACGATCTCGCCGCCCGTCTCCTCGCGCAGGGCGGTGATCGCCGCCTCACAGGCGTCGCGAACGGCGGGGGCGACGTCGTCGGTAACGGTGTCGCGGACGATCCCGATCCGCAACCCGGCGGCGTCGCCGCCGGCCAGCTCCTCGCCGAACAGGACCGAGCCGAGCAGCCGGCAGTCGGCGGCGTCGGCGCAGAGCGGCCCGGAGACGATCGTGGTCGAGACGTCGGCCATGTGGTGGCCCGCCATTGCTGAGCGGCCGAAGGTCGGCTTCAGCCCGGTCAGGCCGCAGTAGGCGGCCGGGTAGCGGATCGAGCCGACCCCGTCGGCGCCGACCGCGCCGGCGACGAGCCGGGCCGAGACCGCCGCCGCCGGGCCGCTCGAGGAGCCGCCCGGGCAGCGCTCGGTGTCCCACGGGTTGCGGGCGGGGCCGTAGCAGGAGATCGCGCCGGTGCTGCCGGAGCCGAGCTCGTGCATGTTGCCGACGCCGACGATCGTCGCCCCGGCGGCCCGCAGCGCCAGGTAGGGGCCGGACTCGCCCGGCGCGCTCGGGGTGATCATCTCGGCGGCGCCGAAGCGCTGCGCCCGCCAGGGCAGCGGCCACTCGTCCTTGATCACGACCGGGACGCCGCGCAGCGGCCCATCGGGCGCCCCGGCCGCCATCTCGCTCGAGCGCTCGGGGAAGATCTCGACGACGGCGTTGATCGCCGGGTTGCGCTGCTCGATCCGGGCCAGCGCCGCATCCAGCAGCTCCGCCGGGTCGGCCTCGCCGGCGGCGACCGCGGCCGCCTGCCCGCGCAGCGAGAGGTCGAGCGGGTCTGGGCTCACAGCGGCAGCGGCGGGCGACTGAGGTCGGGAGCGCGCTCGGCCGGGACGGCGCTGGTGTCCAGTTCGAGCAGGGCGAGGATCGGCGGCCAGAAGATCGCGTGGGCGGCGCCGATCACCGCCAGCTCGACCTCGTCGGCCTCGATTCCGAAGGAGGCGAGACCGGCGGGGATGAAATCGGCTGCGCGGTTGGAAGCCTCCATCTGGGGCCGAACCCTACATCCGGCCCTTGGCCGGGATCGTGCAAACGTCACCCACGGCAGGCATTCCCCCGGCGTGAACGCCACAATCCCGGCGCAACTGGGGTTCTGGCCTCGTGTTGCTTGGTTTCGATGCCTTTTGCCGAGAGAAAAACTCGTTCCCGCCGCGCTTGGGCGCTGATCGCTGCTGCCACCTGCCTGCTGGCGGCCCTGGTCGCCTTCGCCGTGCCCCGCGACGCCGACTCGGCGCCGCTGCAGGTGTTGGTGCTCGGGCAGACGGCGGAAACGCCGCCGGCCTCCTGCCCCGGAAAAATCGTCAACAACGTCGAGATCACCCCCTGCCGCGTCGAGGGCCACGTGACCGGCTTCCAGGCGATCGCCGACGGCGTCGTCAAACCGTACGAGGCACCGTTCGAAGGGAAAATCGTCGCCTGGTCGATCACCCTCGCCAAGCCTTCGACCGTGGAAACCGACACGACCACCAACGAGGTCGGCTTCTTCAACGAATTCCTCGGCACCCCGTCGGAGGCCCGGATCGGCGTCCTGCGCCCGGTCGAAGGCTCGAATCCGCCCAAATACACGCTGGTCCGGCAGAGCCCGATCGAGGTCCTCAACCCCTACTTCGGCAGTACCCCCGTCTTCGCTCTCGACCATCCCCTGACCGTCCTCAAGGGCCAGGTCGTGGCGCTGACGATCCCAACCTGGGCACCGATGTTCGCCTTCAACGTCTCCGCCGAAAACACCTGGCGCGGCAGCCGCCTGCCCGAACACTGCGCTTCCAAGGAAGACATCCAGGGCGGGCACCCCCAGCAGGGGGTCGGCAAAGCCAAGACCTACGGCTGCTACTACTCCAACGCTCGCCTGCTCTACACGGCGACGCTCGTCAAAAAACCCTGACGCGCGGTTAACAGAACTGCGCCGTTTTGGCGCAAAGTTCGTCTAGCATCGGCCGATGGAGGCCGCCGGGCAGTCGGAGCTGCGACTCGGGCTGGTCCTTTACGGCGGAGTAGCCCTCGCGGTCTACATCTACGGCTCGGTCGTCGAGGTCCAGCGCCTGATTCGCGGCCAGAGCGCCGCTTACGCCGCGGCGATGGAGAAAGCCGGGATCGGTCGCGCCGTCGTCGACGTCATCTCCGGCACCTCGGCCGGCGGCATCAACGGGATCCTGCTGGCGAAGGCGATCGCCACCGGCGCCGACGTGACGACGGTCGAGGACCTCTGGGTGGAGGGCGGCGACATCGACGTCCTGCTCCACGGCATCGACGATGCCTCGCCGGCCTCGCTGCTCGCGACCGAAAAATTCGAGGAACGCCTGCTCGACGGGTTCGGCCGCCTCGACAAATCCCGCTGGGAGCCCGACCCCGATGGCGTCCTCGACCTCTTCGTCTCGACCACCCACCTGCGCGGCGACCGCCGCGGCTTCCTCGATGCGCTCGGCCGTGAGAGCACGACCCGCGTCCACCGCTTCGTGATTCAGCTGAAGCTGCGGCGGCGTTACGAATACGACGACTTCGTGACGCATCCGGGCGGCGGCGACCCGAACGCCCGCCTGGCCAAGCTGGCGCGGGCGACGAGCGCCTTTCCGGTCGCTTTCGAGCCGGTCCGGATCAAAGCGGAGGACCGCCTGCTCGGCCCGCAGGACGAGCCCGAGGGCTGGTTCGCCGATGGCGGCATCCTCAACAACAAACCGTTCACCGAGGCGCTGCGGACGATCTACACCCGCTCCGCCGAGAGCGGACCCGTACGCCGCTGGCTGCTCAGTCTCGATCCCGACCCGAAGCCGATCCCGGCGGCGAAAGGCGCGGGTCCCGAGCCCGCCTTCGACGAGATCGCCGTCTCGGCGCTGACCCGGATCCCTCGCTTCCAGAGCATCGCCACCGACCTCGAGGAGCTCGAACGGCACAACGAAGCGGTCCGGCGGGTGAGCAGGACCGTGGTCGAGCTGGAGGCCGGGATCGCGGAAGCGGGCTCGGGGGCAGGCGTCGACCCTCCCGCCGCGGCGAGCTATCGCGAGATGCGGCGCGGCGCCTGGGCGCAGTTGGCCGCCGAGCAGATGCTCGAGGTCCTGCTCCCGGTGGACCCGGCCGCGTTCGACCCCGACGGTGTCCTCGCTGCCCTCCGAGAGGGGGCGCTGATCGTGATCGCCGCACGCGAAGCCGAACTCAGCGGTGAGGAACCTGAGCTCGAGCGACGCCGGACCGTTCCGGACCTCGCCTTCCAGCGCCGGCGCATCTACTACCTGATCAAGCTCGTCGGCATGGCCGTCGACCCGGACGGGCAGCTGATCGACGTCCGGGCCAAGCTCTGGGACGCCTTCGAGGCGATCTCAGAGGCGCTCTGGAAACAGCTCGCCGAGGACCCGCCGGATCTCCCGGCGGCCGCCGCGGTTGCGGCGGCAGAGGGCGAGGAGGAGATCGCGGGCGCCGCCGGCGAACGCAACCGTGCCAACGCCGTCGGGCGCCAGCGGATGGCGGCGGCCTGGGAGCCGTTCGGCGAGACCGGCTCGGGCCTCGTCGGCGAGCTCACCGCCAGCCTCGAGCGGGCGGGGCCGGTCACGCTCGAGCTCGACCGGCCCGGGTCCGAGGACGGTCCCCAGACCGTGGCCGTCTCGCTTGCCGAGGTCTTCGCGAACTTCCGGTCCCGCGACTTCTTCCTGCTCTCGATCGCGACCGGCGGCGGGATCGAATTCCGCGACCTGGTCAATCACGCGCAGATCAGCCCCGCAAGCGCGGAAGCGACGAAGGTGCCGGCGGCGAAGAAGCTCGCGGGCGACACCGCCGGGCATTTCGGCGGCTTCCTCGACGAGGGCTGGCGTAAGAACGACATCCTCTGGGGCCGGCTCGACGCTTCCGAGATCCTGATGCGGGCGATCCTCGCCGACGCCAAGCCGAGCGTGCGCGATGACGCGATCGAGGCTGTCAACCGCGAGATCCTCGCCGAGGACTGCCCGGAAGCGCTGAAAGCCGCGGACGGCGACTGGCGCAAATTCCTGCTCGACCACGCGATCGGCGACAAGACGACGAAGGATCTCGACCCCGATCACATGCGCGGGCTCGGCTACCGGGCGGTGGCGGTGCTGCGCGCCATGCTGCACCGCGCCACGCAGCAGGCGGAGGCGAGCGGCGATGACAGCTTCCGCGGCGGCTTGCTGCGGACGGCCGACCACATCGTCCGCAAGACGCTGAGGCTCCCCTGGTGGATCGCGAGCAAGCTCCTGCGGGATGAGGCCGAGGAGACGGAAAAACCCGACTGAGACGGCGGGCGGCGGTCGGCTTTAGAGCGCCGACTGGCGCAGCCCGCAGTACGGGCAGTCGCTGACGTCCAGCCCGATCAGCTGGTCGCAGCGGCGGCAGGCACGAAGGTTCGCCGGCGTGCGGGGGAGGGAAGAGGCTGAAGGGGCGAGCGGCAGGAGCATCGCCACCGGCTCCATCTCCTCGCCGGTCTCGCGGTCGACGTAGACCTGGCCGGGCTCGGCCTGCGCGAGCGCCTCGCGGCCGGAGGCCTTGGCGCGCATGCGGTAGAGCTGCTTCTCGTTCTTCATCGCCGCCAAGACTAATAGCTTGGGCGGCATATGAAGGTCCTGATCTTTCACGGCTACCTGCTGCGCGGCACCGGCAGCAACATCTACAACTTCAACCTGGCGCGGGCACTGGCTCGGCTCGGGCACGAGGTTCACCTGCTCTGCCAGGACCGCGAGGTCCGGATCGATGGGGTCCAGATCCACAACCCCGACATCCACGGTCTGCTGCCGGTCTACGTCAAAGATCCCTACGAGGGTTTCGAGGTCAAGGCCTTCCCCGAGATGACCGACGCCGAGCTCGACCGCTACATCGACGCCAACGTCGCCGCGGTGCGGGCGGTGGCGGAGGCGGCGGGCGGCGTCGACGCCGCGCTCGCCAACCACCTGGTGATGGGGCCGGCGATTCTCGCTCGCGCCGGCGTCGCCCCGTTCGCCGCCAAGATCCACGGCTCGGCGCTCGAGTACACGGTCAAACCGCACCCGGATCGCTTCCTCCCCTACGCGTATGAAGGGATGCGGGCGGCCAACGGCGTCCTCGTCGGCTCGGCCCACACCGGCGAATCGCTGTGGGCGGCGCTGCCGGACCTCCCGGACCTGAAGGACAAGACGCGCCTCGGGCCCCCTGGTGTCGACGTCGAAGAGTTCCGCCCGCGCGGCGAGCGCGAACCGTTGGTCGCCTTCGTCGGCAAGCTGATCGTCTCCAAGGGGGTCGACCTCCTCCTCGCCGCCTGGCCCCTGGTCCACGCCGCTCATCCCGAGGCCCGGCTCGAGCTCGCCGGCTTCGGCGAGTACGAGGACGGGCTGCGGCGGCTGCAGGCGGCGCTCGGGCGCGGGGACCTCGACGACGCCCGCGAGGTGGCCCGGTTGGGTCGCGGTCTGGAGGGCGGTGAGGAGGAGCCGCTGAAGATCCTCTCGGCCTTCCTCGACAACCCACCGGCTGGCTACGCCGAGCTGGCGCGGTCGGCGGCGGGCTCGGTCGAGTTCGCCGGCCGGCTCGAGCACGACCAGGTCGCCGCCTTCTTTCCCCGGGCCGAGGTCGCGGTGATGCCGAGCACCTTCCCCGAGGCCTTCGGGATGGTCGCGGTCGAGGCCGCGGCCTGCGGCTCGCTGCCGCTCTCGGCCGGTCACTCGGGGATGCTCGAGGTCTCGCGCCAGCTCGCCGCGGCGTTGCCGGACGAGGTCGGCGAGCTGCTCTCCTTCCCGGCCGAGCCCGGCGCCGTCGAGGCGATCGCCGGCCGTCTCAACGGCTGGCTGGCGCTGCCCGAGGCCGAGCGCGCCGCCGTCCGCGAGACCCTGGTCGAGACCGTCGGCCGGCTCTGGAGCTGGGAGGGAGTCGCCCGCGGCATCCTCGCCGCAGCGGCCGGCGAGCTGGATCGGCTGCCGCGCCCCGAGTAATTGCGTTGGCGCTAGTGCCAAGCGTCACCTGGGACCGCAAAGCCTCCCGCCGCCGCTTCAATAGAATGGCCGCCGCCCGATGTACGGACGCCTGCCGATAGTCAAAATGATGCTCGTGACCGTCGCCTTGACCGCGGTGATGTCGGCGGTGATGGTGTCGATCAACTGGGACGGCCAGGAGGCTTCGACCGCCGCCCCGAAGATCGACGACCTGCTCAACGTGATGATCGTGCTCTCGTCGTTCGTCTTCTCGCTCGTGTGCGTGATGCTCTTCTACGCGCTTTGGAAATTCAAAGCGAAACCGGGCGACGAATCCGACGGCGAGCCGATCCACGGCAACACCCGGCTCGAGGTCGCCTGGACCCTGATCCCGACGATCATCGTCCTCTTCGGCGGCGGCTACAGCTGGAAGGTCCTGCACGACATCGAAAAGCTGGAAAAGAACCCGCTCACGGTCGACGTCTTCTCGCAGCAATACGCCTGGAGCTTCGGCTATCCGGGCAAAGGCATGGCTTGGTCGCAGGGCGAGCTGCACGTTCCGGTCAACCGCCAGGTCCAGTTCAAGATGCACGCCCAGGACGTGATCCACTCCTTCTGGGTCCCCGAGTGGCGGATCAAGAAAGACAACGTGCCGGGGATCACGACGACGGCGATCGTGACGCCGGACAGGAAGGGCACCTACCAGCTCATCTGCACTGAGCTCTGCGGTTTCGGCCACGCCTCGATGCGGGCCAAGGTCGTCGTCGAGTCGCCCGCGAAATTCCAGGAATGGGTCGCGGGGCTGAAAGAAGAAGTCCCGCAGCCGCTGGCGGAGTCGATCGTCCAGGACACCGAGACCAACCCGGTCGGAACCGAAGAACTCGGGGCCGGCGGAGCATAATGAGGGGGATCTGATGGTGGCAGCGATCAAGCGACCGGGCTGGACCCGAGGTGTCATTGGCGCCCTCCTCGCCGCCGCCTTCGGCTTCGGCCTCGTCATCGCCCTGCGGGCGATCTCCGGCCTGCCCCTGTACCAGACCGAACAGACCGGCTACCCGCACGTGATCGTGCCGCTGATCCTGGCGCCGCTCGGCTTCCTCGCCGGCTTCGGCGCCTTCGACTACTGGCTGCGCTGGGCGATCGGCGCGCCGACGATTCCGGACGACCACTCCCAGCACGGGGCGAAAAGCTGGAAGGACTACTTCCGCTTCAACACCGATCACAAGGTGATCGGCATCCAGTACATCGTCACCACCTTCATCTTCTTCTTCATCGGCGGCCTGATGGCGATGCTGATCCGGGCCGAGCTGGCACAGCCGGGCACCCAGATCGTCGACGCCGCGACCTTCAACAGCCTCTTCTCGACGCACGCGGTGCTGATGATCTTCCTCTTCGTCATTCCCGTCTTCGCCGGGATCGCGAACTACGTGCTGCCGCTGATGATCGGCGCGCCGGACATGGCCTTCCCGCGCCTCAACGCGCTCAGCTTCTGGATGCTGCCGCTGGCCGGCTTGCTCTTCATCGGCAGCTTCCTCGCTCCCGGCGGCGCCTTCGACGCCGGCTGGACCGGGTACGCGCCGCTCTCGACCGGGGCGCCGTTAGGGCAGTCGTTCTTCAACCTCGGCGTTCAGTTCGCGGGTGCATCTTCGATCGCGACCGCGCTCAACTTCCTGGTCACGATCATCACCATGCGGGCGCCGGGCATGACCTTCTGGCGGATGCCGCTCCTGGTCTGGGCCAACCTCTCGACCTCGCTGCTGGTCGTCGCCGCGACCCCGTTCATCGCCGGCGCCCAGTTCATGGTCCTCTTCGACCGGGTCCTGCACACGAACTTCTTCCAGTTCGCCGCCGGTGGCGACGTCATCAGCTATCAACACATCTTCTGGTTCTACTCACACCCAGCCGTCTACATCATGATGTTGCCCGGCTTCGGGATCATCTCCGAGGTCATCTCGACCCACTCGCGAAAGCCGATCTTCGGCTACCGGCTGATGGCCCTGGCGCTGATCGGGATCGTCGTCCTCAGCTACTCGGTCTGGGCTCACCACATGTTCGTCGCCGGCATGTTCTCGTGGCTGCGGGTGCCGATGATGCTGACGACGCTGCTGATCGCGGTGCCGACCGGAATCAAGATCTTCTCTTGGCTGGGGACGCTCTACTTCGGCAAGATCCACACCTATTCGACGGCGATGCTGTTTGCGCTCGCCTTCATCGTCACCTTCACGATCGGCGGCATCTCGGGCGTGATGCTCGGCATGGTGCCGATCGACATCCACGTCTCCGACACCTACTTCATCGTCGCCCACATCCACTTCGTCCTCTTCGGCGGCTCGGTCTTCACGATCTTCGCCGGCATCTACCACTGGTTCCCGAAGATGACGGGCCGGATGTACGACGAGAAACTCGGCCGCGTCCACTTCTGGGGCACGCTGATCGGCACCTGGGGCACCTTCATCCCGATGCACTGGGTGGGAATGGACGGGATGCCACGGCGCGTCGCCGACTACGCGACCCAGTTCGGCGAGTGGAACCTGCTGATCAGCTGCTGCGCCTTCTTCCTCGGTGCCTGCCAGCTCGTCTTCCTCTACAACATGATCGTCAGCTGGCGCTTCGGCCCGAAGGCCCCCGCCAACCCCTGGCGCGCAAACTCGATCGAGTGGCAGGTCTCCTCGCCGCCGCCGATCTTCAACTTCGACGAGATCCCGCGTGTCGTCGGCGGCCCCTACGAGTTCGGGGTCCCGGGCGCCAAACACGCGATCATGGCCGGCGAAGGCGCCGAGGTACCGGCCGGCGAGCCGAGCGTGGTGGGGTCGCACTGATGAGCGACGCCGAGAAGCGACCGCTGCTGGTCTTCCTCAACGAGGTTGCCGGCGGCCGCAAGCTGCTGCAGGCGGTGCGCGAGCGCCAGGACCAGGTCTCGAAGGTGATCGTCGTTGCGCCGCAGAACCAGCCGGCGGCCGGGCAGCTGATCGACGCCGGTGAGCTGCGCGAGGCCGCGCGCGCCCGGGTCGAGGTGACGATGGCGGTCCTGCGCGAGTTCGGGATCGACTCGGTCGGCGAGGTGATGGACCCTGAGTCCTCGCTCGCCGCGACCGATGCCGTCCGCGCCCACGAACCCGGCGAGATCCTCTTCTCCGCCCTTTATGACAGCCGCTTCGGCTTCACCCGGCGCGACCTCGTCGAGTGGGTGCGCGAGCAGGTCGAACCGGAGACCAAGTTCACCCACATTCCGGTCCGGCTCGAAGACGACTCGATTCGCCTCGACCTGATCCACACGCTCGTCGTCGCGACCAAGACCGTCGCCGCCCCGGACCTGGTTCAGCGCCTCAAAGAGCGCACCGCCGCCGGCCCACACCGCTACACGATCATCTGCCCCAGCGCCGACGACGTCAGCGAGGGCGAGATCGTCGTCGACCTCGCCTCGACCCTGGCCGAGCTCTACCGCGCCGAGATCGACGCCACCGGCCAGCCGATGAGCCCAGATCCTTTCCTCGCCGTCAAGAACGCGATCGAGCACTACCGGATCAACGAGGTGCTGATCTCGACCTTCGCCGGTGAGAGCTCGCAGTGGCTCGAGGAAGACCTCGTCGGCCGCGTCCGCGAGATCACCGAGAAGCAGGTCCAGCACATCGAGGTCGGCCGGGCGCCGACCGCGGTCGCCGCTGCCGTCGCCGAGGAGGGAGGCCACTGATGGAGAGCGCCACCGTAACGCTGGGTCACGCCGACGAGCACCATCATCACGGCCCCCCCGAGGCTCACGAGAGCTCGCGGATCGACCGCCAGACGCTCGGAATCCTGCTCTTCATCGTCTCCGAGGTGATGCTCTTCGGAGCGTTCTTCGCCTCCTACTTCTTCCTCCGCGTCGTCGTCGACCCGGCCACCTGGCCGCCGAAGCCCTACGAACTCCCGGTCGCGGTCGCCGGTGTCAACACCGCGATCCTGGTCTCCTCGAGCTTCACGATCCACTGGGCCCTGGAGTCGATCCGCCGCGGCAACCGCAACGGGATGAAACTCGGCCTGCTGCTGACCTGGATGCTGGGCGCGACCTTCCTCTTCATCCAGCTCAACGAGTACGCGCACATCGGCTTCAGCGCCCGCGATCTCGCTTTCGGCTCGATCTTCTTCAGCCTCACCGGCCTCCACGGAGCCCACGTCTTCGTCGGCCTGCTGCTCCTCAGTTTCGCGACGATCCGCGCCTTCCGTGGCCACTTCGGCCCGGCGGCAAAGGACCACCTCGGCGTCGAGGTGCCAGGGATCTACTGGCACTTCGTCGACATCATGTGGATCATCGTCTTCCTCACCGTCTACATCCTTTAGGCGCGGACGCTGCAAACCGGCGCATCTCGGCGTCCTCGGTCGACTCGGATCGGGTCACGCACTAGAAGTGCGCTCCCCTCACCTCGCTCCCTGCGTCCACCGACCTGTTTGGTTTTCGCGCCCGTCCGTGGTTCGGCCATCTTTTGAACGAGAATGACTCCAGATGAAAATCTCTGAGGAGGCCGTTTTCAAATGGGTGGTGATCGTCCTCATCGCCGCCTGCTCGGTCATCGCCCTGACGCTGCTGACGCGACCGCTGGTCGGGGCGCTGTGGGGATTGGTGCTGGTGATCGCCGGCAGCGTCTACGCCTATCGCTGGTTCCGGGAGTGGTGGGCAAGGCGTGACTAGGTCGGCACCTGCGTAGACAACACGTTGCATCCTTCCGGGTAGTTTGCTTCCATGCCGTGATGATGGAGCGGGGCAAGTGGACCGACGAGTTCGCGAAGAGGATCGACGAACGTTTCGACCACGTCGAGGAACGCTTCGACCACGTCGACGAAAAGTTCGGTGAGCGGTTCGAGCGGGTCGACGAAAGGTTCGTCGACCTCGATCGACGCCTAAGTGAACTTATCCGTGAGAACAACCGGCGATTTGACGACGTCGATCGGCAGATCAAAGCAGTCGACGCCCGCATGATGCGCGTGGAGGACGGGCTCATCGCTGTTCAGCGCGGGATCTTCTACGGCGCCATCGCGTTCACCGGAGCGATCCTTGCCGGCTTTGCGGCGATGACGACCCTGGTTGCCACGCAGCTCTAGGCCGGCGCCGTCCCCATAGCTCCAGCACCGCCAGGGTCAGGGCGATCGGGAGCGTGGCCGGCAGCTCGTCGACGGCGAAGAAGAGGCAGTCGAAGGCGATCCCGATTACGGCGGCGATCGCGGCGCCGGTCAGCTGCCGGCGGCGGTTGCGGGCCAGCATCGCGCCGAGGACGGCGGCGATGAAGATGTCGCCGAAGCCCATCACCGCCGAGCCGAAGTGGACGAACTGCAGGCGCGGCAGGCCGGCGCCGGGGCTGGCGGTGTTGAGGACCGCGTTCGGCGTCTGCAGCAGGTCGGTTCCGACCAGGTAGGCGTCGATCGCGGCCATCGCGTAGATGCCGAGCTTGAGCCAGCGGTCGGGAACGACGCTGGTCAGCAGCCAGCCAAGGCTGACGCAGGCGAGCGCCGAGAGGGCGAGCGCGGCGGTTTGGCCGCTGAGGTCGCCCTTGGTCGCCCAGGCCAGTGCGAACAGGGGCAGCACGAGCAGAGCCAGCGGCGGCCGGGCGCCGCGGACGAGCCAAGCCAGCGCCACCGCTGCCAACGGCGGCACCGCGACCAGGGCCAGGTAGGTGAGGAAGTCGGCGACCGCCGATTCGGCGGCGATCGCGGCGACTACGACCGCGATCGAGAGCGGCAGGATCAGCGCCAGCCAGCGGCTCCGCAGGCGCTCGAGTGGAGCCCAGGTGACGGCTCGGGGCGCAGCCACCAGTGCCGCCTGGACGAGGCTGAGGGCGCCGATCGAGAGCCAGAAGGGGAGCACCGCCGCGTTAGTCCGCCGCGCCCGGAGCCATCGCCGCTACGCAGCGGCTCCGGCCGGCTCCTTGGCTTCGCCGCCGCTGGCGGGAGCAGCTTCGCCCCGGGGCTCGAGCCGTCCCGCGGTGGCCACCGTCCACAGCATCGCCAGCCAGTTGAGGGTGGCGACGGCGATGTGGACCCAGACGATCTCCCCGGGCAGTTCCAGCGCCCACTGGACGCCGCCTACGACGCCCTGGAGGGCGAGGAGTCCCAGGACCACCGTCAGTGGCTTCACGGCCCTCCTATCGCCTCCTGGGCGCCTGAGAACGAACCAGACGGCGATCGCGGCGAGGCCGTAGACCGTGGCCAGCACCGCGTGCCGCTGGACGACCCATTCCAGGGTCTCGGCGCCGTAGAAGTCGAAGCGGTGGACGAGCTGGTTCCCGTTGGCGCCGGCGTGCGGCCCGGAGGCGGTGGCGACGGTGCCGGCGGCGATCGTCAGCTGCCCGAGCGGGATCAGCGCCCGCACTGCCCAGACCCCGAGCCGGTCGCTCGAGCGGCGCCGCTCCCAGGGCTCGTAGCGCGAGCACCAGGCAAGGGCGAAGGCCGCGTCGAGCAGCATCATCGAGAGGATGAAATGGCACATCACCAGCCCCGGCGCGAGGTGGTACTTGACGACGAGTGCCCCGAGGATCGCCTGACCGATGACGCCGAGGGGCAACAGGGCTCCGAACAGCGCCAGGTGCCAGCGGAACGGCTTGCGGAAGAAGGCGAGGATGCTGGCGGCGATCACGGCGATGCCGACGAACCCGGTCAGCAGCCGGTTGCCGTACTCGATCACGGCGTGGGTTTCGAGTGGCGGCGTCGTGCCGCCGTAACAGCGCGGCCAATCGGGGCAGCCGAGGCCCGAGCCGGTGAGGCGCACGCCGGCGCCGGTGAGCACGATCAGCGCGAGGGCGCCGAGGGCGACGAGGGTGACCTGGGCGTAGCGCCGCGGTGAGATCTCGAGGCGGTTTCCAATCCTTTCCCGCATCGGTGAAGATGATCGCAGCGGCCCGAGGCCGCCCTGATCAGCCGCCTTTACTCGTCGACTTGAGCAGGAATTCAGCCAGCTGTTCGATTTCTTTCTTCGGGATCGCCTGGCCGAAGTTGTTGGGCATCACGCCCGACGGGTATCCCTTGGCAATGACTTTTTCGGGATCGACGATGTCCTCTTCGATCTCGGCCTGGGTCGAGCCCGGGAGCACTTCGTCGAGGTCGGGGCCGACGGTGCCGCCGGCGCCTTCGACGGCGGCGAGCGTGTGGCAGCCGCCGCAGCCGTTGTTGTTGAAGACCTGGGCACCGGGACCGCCGGGGATGATCGGCGGGTGGGCGCCGGGGACGCCGGCGTACATCCCGACGTAGGCGGCGACGTCCTCGAGATCCTGGCCCTCGACGATGTGGGCCGGCATCGAGACCGCGGGGTCGCCGTTTTCGGGCCGCGGGCTCTCGACCTGCGCCTTGACGATCCCTTCGATCGTGTCGCTGTTCTGACCAGTTTCACGGGCGGCGGCGAACGCGTCGTCGAGGTCCGGGCCCTGGACGCCGGTCGTGCCGGCCTGCGCCAGCGTGTGGCAGGTCCCGCAGTTCGTCTTGAAGAGGACGCGGCCGCGGTCGGTGTCAGCGGTGGTCGCGCCACAGCCAGAAGCGACCACGACGGTCGCGCCCAAGGCGATGAGGGCGAGCAGCAGGACGATGGGTTTCGGCAGGCTTTGCATACAGCGGCAGGCGGGCAGGAGTCTATATGTCGGCCTCCCCCGAAGGCGGTTTGCTCCAGGCGTCGACTGGGGTAGGATTGAGGCGATTCGCACTAACTCTGAAAAGCGGGCAGAGGAGGACGAAGATGCAGGTGAGGGACGGCATGTCAGAGGTTTCGGTGATGGTCGGTCCGACGCACACGCTGCGGGCGGCGGCAGCGATGATGGTCGAGAAGAACACCGGCGCGGCGCTGGTCTCCGATCACGATTTGCCGGCCCCCGGGATCGTCACCGAGCGCGACCTGCTGCTCTCCGTCGGTGCCGGTGAGGACCCCGACGTCGAGCTGGTCGCCGATCACATGACCGAGAGCGTGATCGCCGCCGCTCCCGACTGGAGCCTCGAGCACGCCGCCGCCGAGATGTCCCGCCGTGGCGTTCGCCACCTGGTCGTCTTCGAGGCCGGCGACGCGATCGGCGTCCTCTCGATGCGCGACATCGTCCGCGTCTGGACGACCGCTGGCGCAACCTCAGGAATGACCCCCAACCCCTAAGGCCGGCGCATTTCGGCGTCCTCGGTCGGTCGTGTGCAGAGCACACTTCCCTCCCTGCGTCCTGGAACTGCTTGGCCTTAGCGCTTGGGGGGCGTGATCGTTTCTACCGGCAGAGCCGCGTGCCGCACCTGCTGGCGGCGCGGCAACTGGTAGTAGCCGCCGATCGCGCCGCGGACGAGGCTGCGGAAGGCGGCGAGGGCGAAGATCGCGCCGACGATCGCGTAGATGTAGGGCGAGAAGATGAAGCCCGCGGCGTAGATGCCGCCGACCAGGCCGACCGCCCCAATGGCAAAGAAAGCCGGCGCCCACGAGGACTGCGGCGTGTAGATCAGCTCGCCGGGCTCGGTGATCTGTCGGTGCTCGCTCATCGGCTAGGACTGGGCGATGTAGAGGAAGGCGGCGACGAAGGCCAAGGCGAAGATCGCCGTTGCGAATCCGCCTGCGACCAGGCCGCCGACCATGTTCTTACGAGCTTGCTCGCGGTCCATGCAGGGACGATTTCTATCAGTCGGGGAGGGCGAGAGGGGGGGGGGGGGGGGGGGGGGGG
>DATKIA010000118.1:0-24306 GCA_035509895.1 Solirubrobacterales bacterium | reverse complement strand
CGCCGTACTCGACGTCATCGCCGCCGCCGCCTTCGAGCGTGTCGGGATCGTGGTCTTCGCCGGCATAGAGGACGTCGTCGCCGGGGCCGCCGCGCAGGGTGTCGGAGCCTTTGCCGCCTTCGAGGTTGGCGGCGATGCCGGCGGGGACCGAGGGGTCGATCGTGACCGAATCGTCGCCGGCGCCCATCGCGGCGATGATCGAGTCGGCGTGGCCGGGGATCGTCGTCGTCGCGCCGTCGGCCTCGACGACGAAGGCGCCGCCGGAGTAGGCGACGGTGACGTCGTCGGGGCCGGAGGTGCCGCTGATGATCAGGCTGTCGGAGCCGTCGATCGAGTCGTACAGTTCCGCGCTCGCGCCGCCGCCTTCGGGGCCGCAGGAGGTCTCGGCGCCGAAGCCGCCGCCGCACTGGTCGCTGCCGGGACCGCCGAACGCTTCGTCGCCCGGGCCGGCGGCGTTGAGGTCATCGTTGCCGGGACCGCCGTCGAGCCGGTTGGCGTTGGCGCCGTCGCCGATCAAGGTGTCGTCGCCGGAGCCGCCGATCGCATCCTCGACACCGCTCAGGTGCTCGCCTTCGGCACCGCTGACCGTGCCGGCGCCGAGGTCGATCGTGACCGGGCCGCCGGTGCCGGCGTAGGAAGCAATGTCATGGCCGCCGGGGCCGCCGTCGATGCCGTCGTTGCCGGGGCCGCCGACGAGGACGTCGAAGTTGCCGTCGCCGCCGTTCAGCGAATCGTCGCCGGGGCCGCCAAGGACCTGGTCGCCGTCGCCTGCGCCACCGCCGAGGCTGTCGTTGCCGTTTTCGCCGAGCACGCGGTCGCTGCCGCCGCCACCGTCGAGGTCGTCGGAGCCGCGTTCGCCATGGATCGTGTCGTTGCCTTCTTCGCCGAAGACGGTGTCGTTGCCGCGGACTCCGAAGACCGTGTCGTTGCCGGCGCCGGCGCAGATCAGGTCGTTGCCGCCTTCACCGACGATTTCGTTGTCGCCGGGGCCGGCGACGATCACGTCCGGGGCTTTGGTGCCGACGATCTCCGCCGCGTTGGAGGTGATCGTCGCCTGCTTGCCGTTGCAGCTGGCGCCACCGGCGCCGGCGTTGGTCGCAGCGACCGCAAGACTGAGCGCGGCGAAGAGGAGGAAGGCGAACCCCATGCGGAGGGGGACTCGCCAGGCCTTGGTCTCAACGGGGAACATGGTCATCTCTTCGACCAGAACCCGGAGGCAGGCGAAACATCAACCTGCCTTGGACGAATCTATGAGGCCAGGTGGAGCTAGGTGGCCCGCCGCCGGGGTCATGGAGTGGCGGCGGGCCCCGAGCGGTCGGTCAGCTGCCCAGGTCCTGGCGCAGCTTCGCGGCCGCAGTCACGCAGCGGGAGAACGGCGTCCCCTTGGCGCCTTTGACGTGTTTCTTGCTCAGCCCCTTACAGGCCCGGCGGGCGCTCATCCGCGCGTTGTGAGCGGCCTTCGCCATCGCCGTCACGCACTGGCTGAAGGGGGTGCCCTTCTGCCCGTCGACGTGCTTCTTGCTCTGTCCCTGGCAGTAGGCCCCGTAGGCCTTTGCCTGCTCAGGCAGCGGCGCCTTCGGACCGGGCGTGTGCGGCGCTTCCGGCGCGTACTTCGGTCCCTTCGGGCCGTTGCCGTGGGCCTGCCCGGTCGGCGACTGGCCCGCCATCGCGGGCGCCGCCGCGAGGGCGAGTGCGCCCGTGATCACGGCAATCCTGATCAACAGCTTCATCGTGCCTCCTTGCGTCGGTTCGCAGCAGAAACGCCGACGCGAGGCAGATGTCAGGGCTTACCTTGCTGTCCGGGTGGTTCGCGCTTTTCCGCTTCCGGAACCGCCGCGGTTTCCGGCTTCGGAGGGTGTTCGGGATGGACCGGATGGACGGGTGCTTCCGGGTGTTCGGGATGGACCGGATGGGCGGGATGGGCCGGCTTCGGCTCGGTGGTGCCCTCCGGGGTCGCTGTGTGGGCGGCGGCGGTTTCCTGGCCGTGGGAGGAGGAGCTCGACGGCTGCGGTTCTGAGACGGGTTCGTCCGCGCGCGAGGTACCGGGGCTCGTGGCCGGCGGTGTGGTCTTGGCGTCGGCATCGGCGGCGGTCCCGCCCACGATCGCAGCAGCGGTGCCAACCTTCGCCTGGTCTCCGCCGTCGGGCTTCGCCTGCGGTGCGGTAGTCACCCCGGTGCTGTCGGTCGCGGACGCCGGCGCCCCGGCGCCCTCGCCCCCGCTCCTGGCCGCCGCCGGCGCCGAGCTCTTCGACGCCGAGCCGCCGCCACCCGGCAGCCCGACGTGGATCAGGCCCCCCTCGTCGGCGGCGCCGACCCCGAGCGCCGCCACCACCGCGAACGTCGCCGCGCCCTTCAGCACGGTCGAGGCGCCGATCGTCTTCGCCGCCCCGGCCCCGAGTGCGGCGCCGGCGGCGCCCGCTCCGCCCGCCCCCGCCCCCACCCCGGCGCCACCGCCGAGAATCGCCTGCAGGAGGCCCGCGGCCACCGCCGCCGGCAACGGCGAGAGCGCCGCCAGGTCGTGTTCGCGGCCGCTGATTTCCTCGCGGAAGGCACGGCAGGACTCGCAGCCCCGCAGATGGGCGCGGAGGTCGCGCCGCCGCAGCACCCGGCCGTCGGCGTCGGAGATCGCCCGCGTCACCTCGTCGCAGCCCATCTCACGCCCCGCGTCCATCTCGCGCAGCCCCAGCCGCGCCTCGTAGAGGGTTTGGCGGGCGACCGCCGCCGAGGTGCCGAGCGCGGCGCCGATCTCCTCGAAGCCGAGGCCGCCAAGCTCGCGCATCACCAGCGTCCCGCGCTGGCGCTCGGGCAACTGGTCGAGATCGCTGAGGAGCTGGCGCAGCCGCTGACGCTGCCCCGCCTCCTCTGCCGGCCCGACCCCGCCGGCAACCAGCTCGGTGTCGAGCTCCTCGCGCGGGCGGCGGCGCCGAAGCAGCTCGACCGACTCGTTGTGGGCGATCCGGTAGAGCCACGGCTTCAGCTCGATCCGGCGCTCCTCGCCGGGCAACGCCCGCAGGACCTTCAGCATCGTGCCCTGCAGCGCGTCCTCGGCGTCCTCGCGGTCGCCGAGGATCGCCAGGCAGTAGCGGTAGATCGGTTCCTGGTAGCGCTCGAAGATCGCCGTGAAGGCGCTCTGGTCGCCATCGATCGCCCGCCGCGTCAGCCGGTCGTCGGAGAGCAGCATCCTTCAAGGGTAAGCGCACACCCATGCCCCAAGAACGGCTCCCGGGGCCGAATGTCAGCCGAGAATGGCGACGACGCGTGCCGGGGCCGCCGAGCCGCCGACCAGGCGCAGCGGGAAACAGGAGACGATGAAACCGGTCGCCGGCAGCTCGCCGAGGTTGACCAGCCGCTCGATCTGGGAGTACTCGAGGTCGGCCTGGTGGGCTTCCCAGAAGATTCCGGGACGCTGCTCACGCTTGGTCTCCTCGGCCTGCATCCAGAGCGGCCGGTCCCAGCCCCAGGCGTCGATCCCCATCACCCGCACCCCGCGCTGATACAGCCAGCGGGTCGCAGCCGCGCTCACCCCGGGGCCGCGGCCCATGTAGTCGGGCTGGCCGTAGAAGGCGTCGCGATCGGTGCGGACGAGGACGATGGAGCGCATACGCCCTTATATCGGGCCGCTCAATCCGTTTCAGCTTTGACGGACCCGGGAACCAGGTCGCCGAGAGGAGGAACCGTTGACTGAGCTAGTCCTCGGCCCGCTGCTGCGCTACGTATCGGACACCGAGGCGACCGTCTTCGTCGAGACCGACGCAGCCTGCGACGTCGAGGTGCTCGGCCGCTGGGAGCCAACCTTCCGGGTCGAGGACCACCACTACGCCCTGGTCCGGCTCGAGGGCCTCGAGCCGGACAGCTCCTACGAGTACGAGGTCGCGCTGGACGGCGAGCGGCGCTGGCCCGAGCCCGACTCGCAGCTGCCGCCGAGCACGATCCGCACCCTCGACGGCAGCGGGCAGCTCGACATCCGCTTCGGCTCCTGCCGCGTCGCCGTCCCCCACGAGGCTCCCCACACGCTGAGCAAAGACGAGAGCGAAGACGGCTTCGAGGTCGACGCGCTCTGGGTCCTGGCCGGCGAGCTGGCGCGCGGCGAGCGCCGCAGCTGGCCCGACCAGCTCTTCCTGCTCGGCGACCAGGTCTACGTCGACGAGGGCTCGCCGCGGACGCGGGAGCGGATCGGCCGCCGCCGCGGCACCGAGACGCCGCCCGGCGACGAGGTCACCGACTTCGAGGAGTACACCTGGCTCTACCGCGAGAGCTGGCGCGAGCCGCTGATCCGCTGGCTGTTCTCGACCGTCTCGGTCTCGATGCTGTGGGACGACCACGACATGAGCGACGACTGGAACATCTCCCGCTCCTGGCTGGAGGAGATGCGGCAGCGCTCGTGGTGGCACCGCCGGGCGATCGGGTGCATCGCCAGCTACTGGGTCTACCAGCACCTCGGCAACCTCTCGCCGCGGACGCTCGACGAAGACGAGCTCTACCCCCGGATCCGCGGCAACCAGCACGCCGGCGCCGAGCTGTTCGAGTGGGCGCGGCGGATCGACGCCGAGGAATCGGGCACCCGCTGGAGCTTCTGCCGCGATTTCGGCCGCACCCGGGCGATCTTCGTCGACTCGCGAGCCGGCCGGGTGCTGGACGAGGGACGCCGCTCGATGGTCGACGAGGAGGAGTGGGAGTGGATCGTCCGCCACGCCGTCGGCGACTTCGACCACCTGCTGATCGCGACCACCGTGCCCTTCCTCCTCTCCCCCGGCTTCGACCGGCTCGAGGCCTGGAACGAGCGGGTCTGCGACGGCGCTTACGGCAGCCGCCTGGCCCGCGCCGGGGAGAAGCTGCGGCGAGCGGTCGACTTCGACCACTGGGCCTCCTTTTCGCGCTCGTTCGGGCAGCTGCGCGACCTGCTCGGCGAAGTCGCCGGCGGCGAAGGAGACAAGCGGCCGGCGTCGGTCGTCGTCCTCTCCGGCGACGTCCACCACGCCTACCTCTGCGAGGTCGCCTATCCCCGCGGCGACAGCGAGCGCTGCCCGGTCTACCAGGCGGTCTGCTCCCCCTACCGCAACCCGCTCGACGCGAAAGAGCGGCGCGTCGTCCGCGCCGGCTTCTCACGCCCCTTCGCGGCTCTCGCCGGCGCACTGGCGCGCGCCGCCGGCGCCGAGGACGCCGGCATCCGCTGGCGCACCCTCGACGGCCCCTGCTTCGACAACCAGGTGGCGCTGCTGCGGCTCGACGGCCGCACGGCGACGATCGCGGTCGACAAGACCGTCCCGGGCGAGCACGAGGAGCACTCGCTGGAGCGCAGCTTCGAACGCCGCCTCGCCTGAACGGGCTCGGCCCGACTCAGTCGCCGTTCGGCGGCCGGCCGTAGAGACGGTCCTTGGCCGCGATCAGCTGGGCGTCGGCGGCGGCGTGGGCGAGTTCGGGGTCGCCGAAGCCGAGCGCGATCCCGTAGGAGACGCCGATCGCGGCCTCACCGAGGTTGACCTCGACGATGTCGTTCGCGAGGCGCTCGGCGGCGAGCTGGGCCTGGGCCGGGGTCGTCTCCGGCATCAGGATCGCGAACTCGTCGCCGCCGATCCGGAAGGCGTCGTCGGCGACCCGCGACTGGTCGATCTCGCGGGCGACCTTGCGCAGAACCTCGTCGCCGGCTGTGTGGCCGAGACGGTCGTTGACCTCCTTGAAGCCGTCGAGGTCGAGCAGGCAGACCGAGAGCGGGTGGCCGTAGCGGTTGGCGCGGTTGATCTCGACCGCGAGCCGCTCCTGGTAGGAGCGGCGGTTGGCGAGGCCGGTGAGCGAGTCGTGGCGGCTGTCGTGCGCCTCCATCTCGAAGTGGGTGGCGTGGGAGATGTGGGCGGCGATCAGGTCGGTCAGCAGTTCCAGTGCCTCGACGTCGTCGTCGTCGAAGTTGTTGGCGACGCCGGAGTAGACCTTGAGCACGCCGACCACCTCACGACGGTGGACCAGCGGCACGCAGATCATCGCCGCGGCGCCGACCCGGCTGCAGGCCTCGCTGTCGACCCGCGGGTCCTCGCAGGTGTCGTCGCTGCGCAGCAACCGGCCCTCGGCGACGCAGAGACCGGAGAGGCTGGCGTCCTGCTTCAGCCGCATCCCCAGGTAGGGGGTGGCGTCGCCGGTCGTCACCTCGTAGACCATCTCGTCCTCCTCGACGATCTCGACTACGGCGCCGCTGGCCCGGGTCAGTTCCTGGCTGCGCTCGGCGATCAGCTGCATCGTCGCCAGCAGATCGAGATCGGAGGCGGCGATCTCCGTCTGGGTGCGGATGATGGCGAGCAGTCTTTCGTCGCGACGGACGTTCACGCAGGTCGAATCGGCGGATACAGAGCGGTTCTTTAAGTCAGGCCCAGAACTCGCGCACAGCCGCCAGATCGTCCGCTGCCTGGGCGATGCCCGCTTCCAGCGCCGGGCGGCGGTGGATTGGATCGAGCGGGTTGTCGCCGATCGCCTCGACCGAGGCCGGGCTGAGCGAGATCAGGTGCACCTTGGCCGGCGCGATCGCAGCGCTCTCGGCGTCGATGTGGGAACGAACCGAGTCCGAGATCTCGGTCGGGGCGAGAATCACGACCCGGTCGTAGCCGGCGGCGGCGTCGACGTTGCTGAGCGAGCGAATGCCGCCGTCGACGTAACGGCGGCCGTTGACCGTCGCCGCCGCCCAAATCCCCGGCAACGCGGTGCTGGCGGTGACGGCGTCGAGCAGGCTGACTCCGGAGTCGCGGTCGAACCGCACCCACTCGCCCGTCTCGGCGTCGATCGCGTTGATCACCAGTCGCCGCTCGGGCCACTCCTGGCGCGGCAGCCGCGCCGCGATCACCGCTCGGCGTTCGGCTTCGCTGATGTGGGGGCCGAGCGGTTCCATGTTGGCGATCCGGACCAGGGCCGCCGCCTCGGTCGGCTCCTCGGCGCGGGCACGGTCGATCGCGGCGAGGAACTCGTCAATCGCGAAGGGGACGACGATCTCGGCGCTCTCGGTCTGGCGCTGCAGTTCGATCGCCTCGGCGCGGGCGCCGGTCGCGATCTGGGCGGCGACGCAAGCACCGGCCGAGGTGCCGGAGATCTGGTCGGCCTCGACCAGCTCGACACCGCCGCCGGCAAGGCCCTCGACGATGCCGAGCATCCAGGAGATACCGGCGACGCCTCCGCCGCAGAGAACCAGCGCCTTCATTCAGGCCGCGGTTCGATCATCAGCGCTTCGGCGACGGCAAGCGTCTCGCCACCGGCGTCGAGGATGGCGGAAGCGGAGCGCAGCTTGCGGTCGTCGCGAGCCAGGGGCCAGCCGATCACGACGTGCTCCGCGCCGACCGTGACCGGCGCCCGCAGATCGGTGCGGAAGCGGACGAGGAAGGCGGCCGGCTCGGCGTCGGGATCATCGAGGAAGGAAGCGAAGACCGCCGGGCAGTCGAGCACCGCCGAGACCAGCTCGGGAGCGACGGCTCCGTCGCCTCCGGCGGTCCAGTCCGGCGGCGTCCAGGGCGAGGCGACCAGGTCGCGGCCGGGAACCGGGCCGGCAAAGACGCCAAGCGCGTCCTCGCGCCCGCGGCCGCAGACGAAGCAGCGGCTGAAGGTACCCTCGCCGGCGCCGCGGTAGCCGGCAACTGCGAGCCGCGCGGCCTCGGCATCGACGGGCGCGGGCAGCTCGAGGTCGAGCGGCGCTGCCGGGTCGACCTCGGCGATCAGCGTCTCGCCCTGGCGGATCTCGATGCCCGCCCCGACGGCGACGACGTCGAGCGGCTGATCGAGCGGGATCGGGCGGCGCAGGTTGACCGCGGCCGGGCCGTCGAGGAGGGCGGCGAAGACGCCGGCGCAGTAACCGCCGTTGCCGCTGTCGAGCGGACCGTTGAATTGACGTGGGATCGAGACCTCGGCGAGCACCGCTCGATTCTCCATCAGCGACCGCGGAAGAGCGAGCCGACCTCGCGGCTCATCCGCCCGATTACCTCGGAGAAGCTGACCAGGAGGTTGCGCAGCAGCGCCGCCTGCAGGGCCGGGTCGACCGCGCCGAGACGGTCGAACTCGGCGACGGTCAGGACCAGACACTCGCCGTCGCTCTCGCCGCGGACGCTGACCGGGCGGGCCGGCACCTCGGCCAGCGCCAGCTCGCCGAAGGCGAGGCCGGGGGTCAGGGTCGCCAGCCGCCGCCGGCGCTCGCCGTCGAGCTCGATCTCGACCGTGACCTCGCCGGCGACGAGCAGGTAGATCGCGTCGGCCGGGTCGCCGGCGGCGAAGATCGTCTCGCCGGCGGCGAACGGCCGCGGCTCCAGCGCTCCTTCCAGCCGCGCCAGCTTCTCGGCGTCGAGGTTGCGGGCGAGGCGGTGCTCGGCGAGCGCGATCCGCGCCGCCTCTTCCGAACCGCCGGCGTGCGCGGCGAGCAGCTCCTCCTCGCACCACTCGGTCGCCGCGTCGAGGTCGGGGAACAGACGCAGCCCCTCGCGCGGAATCTCGCCGAGCAGGTCGTGGTCGGGCGGGGCGACGACGGCGAGGGTCCCACCCCCTTCCGCCATCCAGACCCCGAGCGAGCCAAGCATGCGCGCCGCGGCGGCGTCCATCTCGGTCACCTCGGTGAGGTCGACGATCGCGACGTCGATCTGGTCACGCTCGTCGACGATGCCGTGGACGACGCTCTCCATCGCGGCGAAGACGAGGTCGCCGTGGAGGACGTGGACGATCCCGCGCGCGCCGACCGCGTCGAGGACCGCGCACTGGCCCTCAGGGCGGCGCCGGCGCGAGGGCACGTCGGCGACGCTGTAGGTGCGGCGCACGGCCGAGCGCGCCGTGCGAGCGACGTGCAGCAGATGGAGGCTGAGGTCCTCGGAGATCTGGCGGCAGACCTCGATCCCGCGGACGCTGTTGCCGTGCGGGTCGAGCGGCGGCGAGAAGACGGCGATCCCGAGCTGCCCCGGCAGCACCGCGAGGACGCCGCCGGCGACGCCGCTCTTCGCCGGCATGCCGACGTCGACCACCCACTCCCCCGCCGAGTCGTACATGCCGCAGGTCGTCATCACGCTGAGGACGCGGTCGACGACGCCGCGGTCGAGCGCCCGCTCGCCGCTGAGCGGGTTGACGCCGCCGTTGGCGAGCGTCGCCGCCATCATCGCCAGATCGCGGCACTCGACCGCGACCGAGCACTGGCGGAAATAGAGGTCGAGGGCGATCTCGGGGTCGTCCTCGAGGATCCCGAAGCCGCGCAGCATGTGGCCGATCGCGCGGTTGCGGTGCCCGGTCGCCCGCTCGGACTCGTAGACGTCGGTGTCGACCGCCAGCTCGCGGCCGGCGAAGCCGCCGTAGGCGTCGAGGATCCGCGCCTCGCGGGCGGCCGGCGAGTCGCCGCCGACGAGCGAGGTCGAAGTGATTGCACCGGCGTTGATCATCGGGTTCAGCGGCCGGCCGGAGTCCGGGTCGAGGCTGATCGAGTTGAAGGCATCGCCGGTCGGCTCGACCCCGACCTTGGCGTCGACCGCCTCGAAGCCGAGATCGTGGAGGGCGAGGCCATAGGTGAACGGCTTCGAGATCGACTGGATCGTGAAGGCGCGGCGGCTCTCGCCGATCTCGTAGCAGTGGCCCTCGGTGGTCGCGACCGCGATCCCGAACCAGCTTGGATCGGCCAGCGCCAGCGGCGGGATGTAGTCGGCGACGGCACCGGAGCGCTCAGCCTGCCAGTGCTCGTGCAGGCGCTGCAGGTAGGAGTCGATCGGCGGGCGGTTCACGCTCCCGGCACGCTACTTCCAAGCGTTACTCCCCGGCGGCGCCGTGCGCGATGACGGCGGTCGGGTGGCCCGCACGCGCCTCGCGCCGCCGTTCCCAGGCTGCCCAGGCGACCATCACCGCGCCGGCGTAGAGCCAACCGAGGACGACATCGAAGAAGTAGTGCTCGGCGGTCGCCATCAGCGTCAGCCCCATCATCAGCGGATAGAGCAGCAGCAGCGGCCTCAGCCAGCGGCGCTTGACCCGCGGCCAGATGCAGAGCGCAACCAGCATGCAGAAGGCAGAGTGCAGCGAGGGCACGGCGGCGACCAGGTTGACCGTCTCCTGCCCCTTCGAGAACCAGCCGGCGGTGCCGACGCCGAGGATCTCCCAGCCTTTCGAGGTGGTGCGCTCGACGTGGCCGATCAGCCCCATTTCGCTCGCCATCCAGGGCGGCGCCGCCGGGAACAGGATGTAGGTGGCGAGACCGGCGAGGGCAAGCGTCACCAGCCGCTTGCTGAAGCGCAGGAAGGCGGCGTGGTCACGCGCCCAGAGATAGCCGGCGAGGACGAACGGGGTCAGGAAGTAGGACGTGTAGGTGAGGGTGAAGGCGACGTTCCAGCCGCTGAGGACGTCGGGGTCGTAGAGGTGCGCTTGCAGCCATTCGGTCGGCACCTGGCCGAAGAAGACGGCTTTGTCGAAGTCGATCATCGGGTGGTAATGGACGCCGATCCCAAAGGTGTCAGCAGCGCCGCGGGTGAGGTCGTAGACCCAAAGCACGGCGACGATCGGCAGCCAGTCACGCAGCAGCCGCAGGATTTCGCGCGGGTGGCGCCCGAGGCAGACGCAGAGCAGGGCGCCGCAGGTCCAGGCGATCACCAGCTCGCGCTGGACCGGAATCCCGTAGTTGGCGCTCCAGAGGACGAGGGCAACGAAGTAGATCGCGAGCGCGATCTTGCGCACCAGCGGCCAGTGCTCGAAGTGGAAGACCGGCGCCTCTTCGGCGCGACCGAGGTGGGCGAATTCCGAAGTGCTCAAGCGTCCAATCTACCCGCCCCGGTCACAGGTCATTAACAAGCGGTCACAGGCACGGCGCGGGTCCCTTCGCAAACAGCCGGTTTCGGCACTGCCGGTATTAATGAGGAATACCTGAGAGGTGGGAGATGAGGGAGACGATGGGTGGCGAAGCGGAAGAGCTGGCGGCGGTCCTCGATCCGGGGCCCGGGATCGATGCAGAGGAAACCTTCGAGCTGACGCAGCGATTGCGGGGCGAGCTGCTTGAGCTCGACGTCGACGGGGTCGAGCTAAGAGGCGAAGGCGAGGCGCCCGACGGGGCGAAGGCGGTCGAACTGCTGGCGCTCGGCGGCCTCGTGCTCAAGTTCGCGCTCAACTCGGCGGTACTGAAATCGGTGGTCGAAACGACCACCGCCTGGCTCGGGCGCCAGCAGGCGCGGAGCGTCAAGCTGACGCTCGACGGCGACACGCTGGAGCTGACCGGGGTCTCCTCCGAGGATCAGAGCCGGCTCGTCGACGAGTGGATCGCCCGCCATGCCGCCGACGCCTGAGGCGGGCGGCTCGCACCTGGGCGGCAACGGGCGCCGGCTGGCGCTCGTGATCGCGACCGGGACCTACGCCGACCCGGCGCTCTCGAAGCTGCGGGCGCCGGGCCGCGACGCCAGCGACCTTGCCGGCGTCCTCGGCGATATCAACCTCGGCAGCTTCGAGGTCGAGACCGCGCTCGACGCGCCGGCCGAAGGCCTGCGACGGCAGATCGCCAGCTTCTGCGGGCAGGCCTCCCCCACCGACCTCGTGCTCGTCTATCTCTCCTGTCACGGCGTGCTCGACGACCGCGGCCGCCTGTACTACGCAACCACCGACACCGACCGGGCGCTGCTCGCCGCCACCGCCGTTCCCTCCTCTTGGCTCAACGAGCAGCTCGAGGACTGCCGCGGTCGGCGTCAGATCCTCGTCCTCGACTGCTGCCACAGCGGCGCCTTCGCCAAGGGCGCCAAGGGCGAGAGCGAGCTGGCGCTGGGCGAGCGCTTCGAAGGCCGCGGCCGCGTCGTCCTCACCGGCTCGCGCGGGACCGAGTACTCGTTCGAGCACGACGAGGTCGTTGGCGAGAGCAGCTCCTCGGTCTTCACCGGCGCCCTGATCGAGGGCCTGCGCAGCGGCGACGCCGACCGCGACGGCGACGGCGTCGTCTCGGTCGGCGAGCTCTACGACTACGCCTACGACGCGGTCCGGGCCAAGGAGGCGCGGCAGACGCCGACGCTCTGGACCTACGGCGCCGAGGGCGACCTCGCCGTCGCCCGCAGCCCACGGGGTGCGATCGTCGAGCCGGTGCCGCTGCCCGCGGACCTCGCGATGCTGCTCGAGAGCCACCGGCCGCGGGTCCGCGAAAGCGGCGTCGAGGAGCTCGCCGAGCTGCTGAACGGGGATGACGCCGGCCGCGCCCTCAGCGCCCGCGCCGAGCTCGAGCGGATCGCCGCCGAGGACGTCGCCGCCGTCGCCGCCGCGGCAAAGGCGGCGCTCGGCACCGGGCCTGAGCCAACTTCGGTGACCCCCGGACCGCCGGCTGCACCGCCGCCCACTCCCCCGCCACCAGCCTCCGGACCGGTGCCGCCCGCGGAACCCCGCCAGAGACCGCCGGCCGGGTCCCGTCGCCGGGCGAAGATCGCCGCCGGCGGCGCCCTGGTCGGCACCGCAGTCGCAATCGCAGCGGTGCTGCTGCTGACGGGAGGAGACGAGTCGGAACGACGCCACTACCCACAGCCCGAATACTCCGGCGCCAAGTCCTTCCCCGCTCCCGGGAGGCCGCAGGGAGTCGCGGTCGAAGGAGGCGTCGCCTGGGTGGCACGCAACGAAGCCGGCCAGGTGAGCAGGATCGAATCGGGGGAACCGGCAAAGATCGAACGGCTTCACGTCGAATCCTTCCCCGGCAAGGTCGCCGCGGCGGACCATGCGGTCTGGGTCACGGTTGAACCCGACGGCGATTCGGCGCTGCAGCACATCGACCCGGGCCCGCCGGCGACGAAGGAGCCGAGATACGCGCGGGAATCGGAGAACGGGGTCGTCCAGATCGAAATCGCCGACGGCAAGCTCTGGACGGGATCTGCGCTCGAACGGACGATCATCGAGCGTGACCTCGAAACGGGAGACGAGATCGGCCGGCCATACGAGCTCGGCGATCAGTTCAAGGGGGTCTTCACTGTCGGCGACGGCGCGATCTGGGCGCTCACCAGCGACACCGACGGCTACTCGGACCTGGTCTGGATCGATCTCGGGCCGTCCGCCGAGCCCGAAACGATCCCCTTCGGTCCCCCCCACCGATTCGACGGCATCGCCTACGGGGAAGGAACGGTCTGGCTCGCCGACTCCGGCCGCAACCTGGTGATCGCGGTCGACGCGGATTCCCACGAAACCATCGCCAGATTCCAAGTCGTCGGCGGGGTCACCGGCGATGACATCGCGGCGATTCCCGGTGGGGTCCTCGTCTGGCAGCCTGAAGCGGGCCTGCTGACTCCGGTCCACCTCGACGGACAGCGAAGGGTGACGGGAGACGAGATCCCCGGCTATCAAGGCAGCGAAGCCGCCAAAGAAGAAAGCGACCTCGCCGTCAGCGGCGAATTCGCCTGGGTGACCGACCCCGAGAAGGGAAAGGTCCACAGGGCCTGGTACCTCAGCACGCAGTAGCCTGACCAGCGCCGATGGCGCCCGAGGTCGACCGTCCCACGAAGCTCCTGATCGGTGGCGAGCTCGTCGCCGGCGCCGGGGCGCCGGTCGCGGTCGAGAACCCGTACACGACGGAGACGATCGCGACGGTGCCAAGCGCTTCGGCGGAGCAGGTCGAGGCGGCGGTCGCCGCCGCGCGCGACGCCTGGCCCGGCTGGGCACGAACGACCGCTGGCGAGCGCTGCGAGCTCCTGCACGAGGTGGCGCGGCGCCTGCGCGAGAACACCGAGGAGCTGGCGCGGACGATGACCACCGAGGGCGGCAAGCCGCTGCTCGAGAACCGCGACGAGCTGGAGTGGACCGCCGCCGCCTTCGACTACTACGCCGAGATCGGCCGCGACCATGCCGGCCGGGTGATCCCGCCGATCGAGGCGACGCAGCTGGCGCTGGTGGTCAATGACCCGCTCGGCGTCGTCGGCTGCATCGTCCCCTGGAACTACCCGCTGCTGCTGCTCGCCTGGAAGGTGGCCCCGGCGCTGGCTGCCGGCAACTGCATCGTCGCCAAGCCCTCGGAGCTGACCCCGCTCTCGACCCTGATGCTGGCCACCGTCTTCGAGCACCTGCCGGCCGGCGTCGTCAACCTCCTCGCCGGCGCCGGCGAGGTCGGCGGCGCGATCGCCTCCCACCCCGGCGTCGACTGCGTCGCCTTCACCGGCTCGGTCGCGACCGGCCACAAGGTCGCCGAAGCCTGCACGCCGCGGATGGCGCGGATGAACCTCGAGATGGGCGGCAAGGACGCCTTCATCGTCTGCGCCGACGTCGCCCCGCAGCTCGAGGTCGCCGCCCGCGGCGGCGCCTGGGCCGCCTTCCTCAACGCCGGCCAGGTCTGCACCTCGGCCGAGCGCTTCTACGTGATGGAGGAGGTCTTCGACGACTACGTCGCCGCCTTCGTCGAGCACACCCGCTCGCTCGTCCTCGGCGACCCGTTCGAGGTCGCGACCGACCTTGGGCCGATGGTCTCCGAGCCGCAGCGGGCGAAGGTGATCGCCCAGCTGGAAGCGGCGCGCGCGGCCGGGGCCGAGGTCCTGGTCGGCGGCGACGGGGGCGGCCAGGCGCGCGGTCACTTCCTCGCCCCCGCCGTCGTCACCGGCGCCGCCGCCGACAGCGCCCTGCTGACCGAGGAGACCTTCGGCCCGGTCGCACCGCTGGTCCCGGTCGCCTCCCTCGACGAGGCGATCGCACTCGCCAACGGCACCGAGTTCGGGCTCGGCGCCAACGTCTACACCGCCGACCTCGAGAACGCGGTCCGTTGCATGCGCGAGCTGCGCGCCGGCACGGTCTGGATCAACGACCCGCTGACCGACAACGACGCCGGCCCGTTCGGCGGCTTCAAGCAGTCGGGCTTGGGGAGAGAGCTGGGCCGCGAGGGCCTCGAGGCCTTCCAGGAGACCAAGCACGTCCACATCGAGACGCGGATCGAGCGCAAGGAATGGTGGTACCCGTACCGCGAGTACGGAGCAGGCTGAAACCCCTTAACGAGCGGGTTTTCACTGCAGAAGAATCAAGTTCCCGCTGCAATCGTTCGATAGCTGAGGATGGCGAAGCTGAGCCCCCGCAACCGCCTCCTCCTCCGCTGCGGCGGTGGCGCCCTGGTGCTCGGCTTCCTCGCCTTCGTGCTGCACGCCGCGACCGGGTTCGGCGGCTCCGCCGCGGAAACGTTTTTCGGGATCTGGGACTACGACTCGCTGATGCTCGGCGCCGCCGCCTCCTGCCTGGCGCGGGCGGCGATCGTCCGCCGCGAGCGGCTCGCCTGGGGCCTGCTGGGCGCCGGCCTGCTGGCCTGGACGGCGGGCGAAATCTATTACTCGGCCGCCTTCGCGGGGTCGGAATCGGTGCCGATCCCCTCGCTCGCCGACGCCGGCTACCTGGCCTTCTACCCGCTCGCCTACGGCGCCCTGATCGTCCTCCTGCGCAAGCGGATCGGCTCCTTCCCAGCCACCCGCTGGCTCGACGGGCTGATCGTCGGCTCCGCCGTCGCGGCGCTCGCCGCGGCGCTGGCGCTGGGCCCGATCGTCGACGCCTCGAGCAGCGACAGCACCGCCGCCGTCGCCACCAACCTCGCCTACCCGATCGCCGACCTGACCCTGCTGACGCTGGTCGTCACCGCCGCCTCCTTCACCGGCTGGCGGCCGGGGGCGGGCTGGCTGACCCTCGGCGGCGGCCTGATCGTGCTCGGCGTCTCCGACGGCCTCTACCTCTTGCAGTCGGCGCAGGGGACCTACGTCGAAGGCGGCATCCTCGACGCCGCCTGGCCGCTCGGAGCGCTGCTGCTGGCGGCCGCGGCCTGGATCCCTCCCGGCCCCAAGCAGCGGGTCGTGCAGGCGCGCGGACTGCGGATCGCCTTCGTCCCCGCCGCCGCAGCGCTGATCGCGATCGGCGTCCAGTCGGCCGAACGGATCACCGTCATTCCCAGCATCGCGGTCGGGCTCTCGATGTTGACGCTGCTGGCGGTCGTAGTGCGGATGGCGATCTCATTCCGCGACACCCAGGCGAGTCTCGAGTCGAGCGTCCGCGAGGCGCTGACCGACCCGCTCACCGGCCTGCCCAACCGCCGCAAGCTGATGGAGGACCTGGAGTCGGGAGCCTCGGAGCCCGCCGCCGCCGGCAACCTGAGCCTGCTGGTGATGTTCGACCTCGACGGCTTCAAGGCCTACAACGACAGCTACGGCCACCCAGCCGGCGACGCCCTGCTGACCAGGCTCGGCCACCGGCTCGCCGCCTTCAGCACTCCACACGGTTGCGCCTACCGGCTCGGCGGCGACGAGTTCTGCCTGCTCGCCAATTGCACGGCGGCGGCGGTCGACGGCCTCGTCGCCGGCGGCACCGCGGCGCTCTCGGAGCGCGGTGAGGGCTTCGTCGTCTCCGCCTCGCAGGGCAGCGTCCTCCTCCCCAGCGAGGCGAGGACGCCGGAAACCGCGCTGCAGCTGGCCGACCGGCGGATGTACGCGAACAAGAGCCGCGAGCGCTCCTCCGCCGGCTCGCAGTCGCGCGACGTCCTCCTCACCGCCCTGCGCGAGCGCCAGCCCGACCTCCACGCCCACCTGGTCGACGTCGCCGCTCTCGCCCGCCCGCTCGCCGAGGAGCTCGGCGTCGGCGCCGAGCAGCGCGACGAGATCTTCCGCGCCGCCGAGCTCCACGACGTCGGCAAGATGGCGATCCCCGACGCAATCCTCAACAAGCCCGGCCCGCTCGACCCGCAGGAGCTGGAGTTCATGCGCAAGCACACGCTGATCGGCGAGCGGATCATCGCCTCGGCGCCGGCCCTGGTCCCGGTCGCCCGCATCGTCCGCTCCAGCCACGAGCGCTGGGACGGCAGCGGCTATCCCGACCGGCTGGAGGGCGAGCAGATCCCGCTCGGCTCCCGCGTCGTCGCCGTCTGCGACGCCTACCAGGCGATGGTCTCCGAGCGCCCCTACAGCGTCGCGATGCTGCCGGCGCGGGCCCTCGACGAGCTCGCCCGCGGCGCCGGCACCCAGTTCGACCCCGAGGTCGTCACGGCCTTCGAACGGGTGCTCGCGGCTCGCGCCGCCGGTGTCCCGAGCGCCCGCGTCTAGGGACCGCTGTTGAGGACCGCTTCGCGGTCAGCCTCTGTGAATGTCCCTTCGAGCACCGCGTGGTTTTCACCGGCGCCGGCAGGGGTGCCGAAGATCGAGTCGACGAGCGGGTCGATGAATTCTGAGGCGATACCCCCGCACCCGTTCGCGCTTGGCGCCGCGAAGGTGTTGTCGACGAGGCGGACGTTTGTCAGGTCGATGAGCGTGAACGGTTCGTTGAACATCAGTTCGCCGGCGCTGCCTTTGAAGGCGCCGCTGGTCCCGGTCGTGAGGTTCAGCTGAATCGGTTCCGATTCGGAGCCGAAATAGCATTCGCCGCCGAGGATCGGGTTTTCCAGGTGGATTTTCACCGGCAGGCCAAGAGCGGTGCCTAGTTCAAAGATCAGGTTTTCTGTGTTCACTGTGACGTTGGTCTGACCTGACGGCGGTCCGGCCAGCTCGACCGTCGCGGTGACGCCGGTGAACCCTTCGTTGATCTGGTTGTTGAATTCTTCCTGCAGCCATTCGGGCCATGAGCCCGGCGCCGTGATCCCGAGCAGGCCGCCCGGCACCGCCTGCGGCGTATTCGAGAGCGTCGCGTTGTTTGTGGCGCCGAGCAGCAGGTCGGATTCAGGCAGCAGGGAACCCTGCAGGGTGATCGGATTGGTGACCGGGATCGCCTTTTCCCCGAGCTTGATTGTGCCGGCGTCGAAGACCCAGTGGATACAGGTGCTGACTTCGACGTTTTCGTACTCGCACTGGTTGAACTCGGCGAATTCCCCTGTCGGTTCCGCCCCGGCAGGAGCCGCGAGGGCGGCCGCCGCCAGCATCAGGGCGGCGCCCAGGGCCAGCAGCTTCTTCGCGATCCCGGTCATCGGAACGAACTTCGCCACGGCCCTAGGGGCCGCTCAGGAAGACCTCTTCGCGGTCGGCCTCTGTCAGTGTCCCTTCCAGCACCGCGTGGTTTTTGCCAGATGCAGAAGGCAAGCCGAAGAGGGAGTTGATGAGCGGATCGTAGAAGGCGGAGAATATTCCGCCGCACCCTTTCGCCCCCGGCACGGCGAACGTGTTGTCGACGAGGCGGACACCGGCAATGTCGGCAATCGTGAATTCTTCGTTGAACGTGAGTTCACCGGCGCTGCCTTTCAGCCCGCCACTGGTGCCGGTCGTGAACTGCAGATGGACCGGCTGCGAGTCCGAACCGATGTAGCAGTTGCTGCCGAGGACCGAGCTGTCGAGATGGATCTTCACCGGCAGTGTGAGCGCGGTGCCTTCTTCGAAGAGCAGGTTTTCTGTGTTCAGTGTGACGTTGGTCAGGCCTTTGGTCGGGCCGGCCAGCTCGAGTGTCGCGTTGATCCCGGTCATCCCTGTCCCGATCTGCTCGTTGAATTGGCTTTGCAGAAATGGGGGCCACCAGGTCGGCGCCGTCACCCCGACCAGGCCGCCGGGAACCGGCTGCGGCGTTTTCGAGAGCGTTTCTCCGCTTGTGGCGCCGTGAAGCAGGTCCGCTTCAGGTGTAAGAGACCCCTGCAGGGTGATCGGGTTTTTCAGCGGGATCGCTTTTTTACCGATCTGGATTGTGCCGCTGTTGAAGACGAAGTGGATGCAGGTGCTGATTTCTTTGTTTTCGTACTCGCACTGTTTGAACTCGGCGAATTCACCTGTCGGTTCCGCGGCGGCGGGAGCCGCCAGAGCCGCCGCGACCAGCACCAAGGCGATGCCCGCGGTCATCAGTTTCTTCGTGATTCCCGTCATCGATGCCCCCTATGGACCGCTTTTGAAGACCGCTTCGGCACTGGCGTCCTGGAGTTTCCCTTCAAACGTGATGCGGTTTTCGGGGGCGGCGGCGGGCGTGCCGAAGATCGAGTCGACGAGCGGATCGACGTATTCCGCGAAGATGCCGCCACATCCGTCCACGGCCTGCACGTCGAAGGTTTCGTCGACCAGGCGCAGGCCTTTGAGAGTGAAGATGGTGAAGGAACCGTTGAAGGAGATTTCTCCGGGCGTTCCGGTGAGTTCGCCGCTGCTGCCGGTCGTCAGGTCGAGTTGGATCGGTTCGGCTTTCGATCCGAAGTAGCAATTGCTGCCGAGCAGCGCGTTCTCGAGGTGGATTTTGACCGGAAGCCCAAGCCCGGTGCCTTCTTCGAAGAGAAGGTTTTCGGTGCTCAATGTGACGTTGGTGATGCCTTTGGTCGGGCCGGCGAGTTCGATCGTCGCGTTGACTCCGGTTAGGCCTGTTTCGATCCCCTCGTTCCACCATTCCTGCACCGCTTTGGGCCACGAGCCCGGCGCCGTGACCCCTTTGATCCCACCCGGAACCGGCTGCGGGGTTTTCGAGAGCGTGACGCCGTTTGTGCCGCCGCGCAGCCACATTTCTTCGTAGGCGTAAGAGCCCTCGAGCGTGATCGGGTTGACCAGCGGGATCGTCTTCGTCCCGATCCCGATCGACCCCCCGCTCGTGACTGTGTAGAGGCAGTCGGTCACTTCGGGGTTTTCGTACTCGCACTGGGCGAACTGGGCGAATTCGCCTGTCGGTTTCGCGCCCGCGCTCGCGGCGAATGCGGCCGCGGCCAACACCGCCGCGAGGCTCACCGCCACCAGCTGCTTCATGACCCCCGTCATCGCGGCGATCTTCACACCGCCGGGGTCAATAGTCAAGTTTTACTGCGCATTAGCGCGCACGCGCCTTATGGCGCAAGCCGCTCGATCCGCCACCCACCCGCCGCCCGCGAGTAGCGGAAGCGGTCGTGGAGGCGGCCGCGCTGGCCCTGCCAGAACTCGATCGTCTCGGGGCGCAGGAGGAAGCCGCCCCAGTGCTCGGGCCGGGGCACGTCCTCCTCGCCCGCCCAGCGCTCCTCGACCTCGCGCAGCTTCGCTTCCAGCGTCCCGCGGTCGGGCAGCGTCCGGCTCTGCGGCGAGGCCCAGGCGCCGAGCCGGCTGTCGCGGATCCGGGTCGCGAAGTAGGCGTCGGACTCGGCGGCCGGCAGCCGCTCGAGCGCACCGCGTACCCGGACCTGGCGGTCCTGCTCGCGCCAGTAGACGACCAGCGCCGCCCGCGGGTCGGCGGCGATCTGCTCCGCCTTGGCGCTCTCGTAGTTGGTGAAGAAGCGGAAGCCGTCGACGCCGTGGCCCTTGAGCAGGACCATCCGCGCGTCCGGCCCGCCGTCGGGCCCGACCGTCGCCAGCGTCATCGCTTCCGGCAGCGGCACCTCTTCCGCGGCCTGCCGGTACCAGCGGTCGAACTGCCGGGTCGGATCGTCCGCCAGGTCGGCGCGGCGCAGTAGCGGCTGGGGGTGGCGACCCGGCTCTCTCGTCACAGGCCGGAGCCTAGATCAGCACCCCGCCGCTGAGAGGGATCAGGCGCTGAGGACCTCGCGGTCGCCGGCGGCGTCGACGACCTTCCCGGCCAGCTGCGCGGGGACCTCCTCGTAGCGCTCGAACTCGACCGTGAAGTCGGCGCGGCCGCCGCTGATCGAGCGCAGGTCGGGAGCGAAGTCGAGCACCTCGGCCATCGGCACCTCGGCCCGGACCTCAGTCGTCGACCCTTTCGCCTCCATCCCAAGCGGCCGACCACGGCGCGAGTTGAGGTCGCCGATCACATCGCCGACGACCTCGTCGGGACAGCTGACCGTGAGCTTGACGATCGGCTCCAGCAGCGCCGGATCGGCTTCTTCCATCGCCTGTTTGAAGGCCGTCGCGCCGGCGATTTTGAAGGCCATCTCCGAGGAGTCGGTGTCGTGGTGCTTGCCGTCGACGAGCCGCACCCGAACGTCCTTGACCGGGTAGCCGGCGAGGGTGCCGTGGCGCATCGCCTCGACGATGCCTTTCTCGACCGCGGGGATGAAGCCGCCGGGGATCGCCGCCCCCTTGATCTTGTCGACGAACTCGAGGCCGGCGCCGTCCTCGCCCGGTTCGACCTCGATCGTGCAATCGGCGAACTGGCCTTTGCCGCCGGTCTGCTTCTTGTAGCGGGCGTGGGCGGTGGCTGGCCGCCGGATCGCCTCCTGGTAGGGGACGCGCGGCGGGTGCAGCTCGATCTCGGCCCCGAACCGCTCCTTCATCCGCTCGACCAGGACTTCGACGTGGACCTGGGTGAGGCCGGCGATGATCTGCTCGCCGGTCTGCGGGTCGCGGTGGACGTCGAGCGTCGGGTCCTCCTCGCCGAGGCGCCGCACCGCGTTCGCCGCCCGCTCCTCGTCGCCCTTCGACTTCGGCTCATACGAGAACGCCATCACCGGCGCCGGCAGGTCGAGCGGCCGCACCGCGAGCCTCCGATCGCCGTCGCCGAGCACGTCGCCGGCCCGCGTCTCCTTCAGCTTGGCGACGGCGCCGATGTCGCCGGCGCCGAGGTCGGCGACCGGCTTCAGCTCCTTGCCGAGCGGCTGCCCGAGCTGGCCGATCCGCTCGCGCTCGCCGCCGCGGGCGTTGACCGCGTGGGAGTCGGAGCGGATCGTGCCGCTGTAGACGCGGAAGAGGTTGATCCGGCCCGTATAAGGGTCGGCGGTGGTCTTGAAGACGTAGGCGACCAGCGGGCCGCCGTCCTCGGGCACGATCTCGACCACCTCGCCGTCGCCGTCAAGCGCCTCCAGCGGCCCCCGCATGAGCGGCGAGGGCAGGTCCTCGACGAGGGCGTCGAGCAGCCGGTCGGTGCCCAGGTTGCGGGTCGCGACCCCGCATGTGACCGGGAACAGGTGCCCCTCGGTGACGCCGCGCTTGAGCGCGGCGACGATCTCCTCGTGGGAGATCTCCTCGCCGTCGAGGTAGCGCTCCATCAGCTCGTCGGAGTTCTCGGCGACCTCGTCCATCAGCTTCTCGCGGTACTCCTCCGCCTGCGAGCGGAGCTCGTCCGGGATCTCCACCCGCTCCGCCCCGCCGCGCTCGCCGTCGGCGTGGAGGTAGCCCTCCATGTCGATCAGGTCGATCACCCCGCGCACCTCGCGCTCTCTGCCGATCGGGATCTCGGTCGCGACCACGTGCTGGCCGAAGGCCTTCTTCAGCGCCTCCAGCGCGGCGAAGAAGTCGGCCCGCTCGCGGTCGAGCATGTTGACGAAGACGAGCCGCGCCAGCCCCTCCTCGTCGGCCCGCCGCCAGAGCCGTTCGGTGTGGACCTCGACCCCGTTGACGCAGCTGACGACGACGACACAGGAGTCGACCGCCCGCAGCGCCGCCGCCGCATCGGCGACGAAGCTCGGATCGCCGGGCGAGTCGATCAGGTTGATCTCCCGCTCGGCGTGTTCGAAGCAGGAGACGCAGGCGTTGATCGAGAGGCCGCGGCGCTGCTCGTCGGGCTCGTGGTCGGAGACCGTGGTGCCGTTCTCGACGCTGCCGAGCCGATTGATCGCCCCGGCCTCGAACAGCAGCGCCTCGTGCAGGCTGGTCTTGCCGCTTCCCCGGTGCCCGATCAGGGCGACGTTCCGAATCCGGTCCGCTGCCTTGTGCGACATGTTGCGACGTTACACCCGCGCCGCCGCTCCGTCCACGCGTCAGAACAGGTTCCAAGGAGGGATTGGCGAAACCCGCGTCTGCGGTCCGGCGAGCGCCGGACCAAGCGGGGCAAGGACGCAGGGAGGCTGAATAGCAGCGCTATTTGGCCGACTGAGGACGCCGCACCGCGCCGTGTCCGCCGCCGCCGGGCGCGGCGGGGGTTTCGCCAATCCCTCCTCAGCCCAGCAGGGCGTCCATCTGGCCGACGGCTTCGCTCAGGCCCTGGTCCATGCCCATCTCGAGCAGTTTCTCCATCTCCTCGCGGGAGGGGAAGGTCGAGCGCAACTGCATCCGGGTGCCGCCGTCGTGATCGGCAAGGGTCATCTCGACCGACGTCACCGGCATCTGGTCGTTGCGGTTGCCCTCGGCGTCGGCGAAACCGTCGCGGAAGCGCAGCGAGCGCGGCGGCTCGACCGCCTCGACGCCCCACCAGCCGTGGAAGGTCCCCCCGTCGGGGCCGGTCATGAAGTAGGTGACCTCGCCGCCCGCCGAGAGATCGTGCTGCTCGAAGGTCGCCGGGTAGGTCGGCGGGCCCCACCAGCGCTCGAGCTGCCGCGGGTCGGCCCACAACTGCCAGACCCGCTCGGCGGGGGCGGCGAAATCGGCAATCAGGGTCATGGTCAGGTTGTCGAGGTCCTTGTCCACACTGGTGACGGTCATTTCTTTCCTTTCCGGATCTTGTTCGATGCCGGTTCCGGCACCTGGGCGAGCAGCTCGGACATGCGGTCGACGCGGCCGCGCCACTGCTGCTCGAGCTCTTCGAGGGCGGTCCGAGCTCGGGTGACGGCGTCGAGGTCGGTTCGCACCAACTGCTCTCTGCCCCGCCGCTGTTTGGCCACGAGGCCGCTGCGCTCGAGCACCGCGACGTGCTTTTGCACCGCGGCGAAGCTCATCGGGTAGCCGTCGGCCAGCCGCGACACCGATGCCTCACCCTCGAGGCAGCGCCGCACGATGTCGCGGCGGGTGGCGTCAGCGAGGGCGTGGAGCAGAGCGTCCACGGATTCCTCTCTTGGCAAACCTACAACCATTCGGTTGTAGGTTACCGAAACTGGACGCGGCGCGACCGGCAGGGTGTAATCGACAGCGTGGAACGGCTCGACCTGACCCTGCTCGGCGGCTTCGAAGCGCAGATCGACGGCGAGCCCGTCGCCGAGGACACCTGGACCCACGGCCGCTCGCGTGACCTGGTCAAGCTGCTGGCGCTGGCGCCCGGCCACCGGCTCGTCCGCGAGCGCGTCGTCGAGGCGCTCTGGCCCCAGCTCGACGCCGACGCCGGCGTCGCCAACCTGCACAAGGCCGCGCACCACGCGCGTCGCGCGCTCGGCGCCGCAGAGGCGGTCGTCCTTCGCGAGGGCGAGGTCCAGCTGGCGCCGGGGGCGGCGGTCGAGACCGACGTCGAGCGCTTCGAGGCGAGCGGCGACCCCGACCTCTACGGCGGCGAGCTGCTGCCCGGCGACCGCTACGCGACCTGGACGCAGGAGCGGCGCCAGGAGCTGCGCGAACGCCAGCTCGAAGCGCTCCGCGAGGCCGGCCGCTGGGCCGAGGTGGCGGCGGCCGAACCGGCCGACGAGGCAGCACAGCGGGCGTTGATGCGGACCCGCCTCGCGGCCGGCGACCGACCCGGCGCGCTCGCCGCCTACGAGGCGCTGGCGGCGGCGCTCGCCGAGCACGGCCTGCAGCCGAGCGTCGGCGTCGTCGCCTTCCACGCCCGCATCGCCGGCGGCCCGGCGCTCGACGGCGCCCTGGCCAAGATCGACGCCGAGCTCGAGCGGGCCAGCGTCGCCGAGCGCGCCGACCTGATGGCGACCCGGGCCGACCTGCTGATGGCGATCGGCGACCGCGGCGCAGCCTCCGCCTATGG
>DATKIA010000117.1:0-10574 GCA_035509895.1 Solirubrobacterales bacterium | reverse complement strand
CTTCGACGCGAGCGCCGAGGAGCGCGACACGCGCGGGTTCATCTCGATCACGAGGATCTCCTCGGTCTCGGGGTTGACTGCGAACTGCACGTTCGAGCCGCCCGTCTCCACGCCCACCGCGCGGATCACCGTGAGCGCCTGGTCGCGCACCCGCTGGTAGAGCTGGTCGGTGAGCGTCTGCTGCGGGGCGACCGTGACCGAGTCGCCGGTGTGCACCCCCATCGGGTCGACGTTCTCGATCGAGCAGACGATCACGACGTTGTCGGCTCCGTCGCGCATCACCTCGAGCTCGAACTCGCCCCAGCCGAGGACGGACTGGTCGAGCAGCACCTGGCCGATCGGCGAGCTCTCGATGCCGTGGGCGGCGAGCGCCCGCAGCTCCTGGTAGAGCGGGTCGGTGAGGGTCTGGGCGGGCGCGACGGTGACCGAGTCGCCGGTGTGGACGCCCATCGGGTCGACGTTCTCGATCGAGCAGATGATCACCACGTTGTCGTTGCGATCCCGCATCACCTCGAGCTCGAACTCGCCCCAGCCGATCACCGACTCCTCGACCAGCACCTGGTTGATCGGGCTGGCCGCGAGGCCCTCGGAGACGACCTGGCGCAGCTCTGTCTCGGCCTCCCCCACGCCGCCGCCCTGGCCACCCATGGTGAAGGCCGGGCGGACGATCGCGGGCAGCGAGATCCTGCCCTCCGCCAGGGCCGCCTCGACCTCGCCGAGGGCAAGATCACCCTGCCGGCGATCGTCCGGCCGGCCTTCACCATGGGCGGCCAGGGCGGCGGCGTGGGGAGGACCGAGACCGAGTTGCGCCAGGTCGTCTCCGAGGGTCTGGCGGCGAGCCCGATCAACCAGGTCCTGGTCGAGGAGTCGGTGCTCGGCTGGGGCGAGTTCGAGCTCGAGGTGATGCGCGACCGCAACGACAACGTCGTGATCATCTGCTCGATCGAGAACGTCGACCCGATGGGCGTCCACACCGGCGACTCGGTCACGGTTGCGCCGGCGCAGACGCTCACCGACCGCCTCTACCAGGAGCTGCGCGACCAGGCGATCAAGGTGATCCGGGCGATCGGGGTCGAAACCGGCGGCTCCAACGTCCAGTTCGCGGTCAATCCGGAGAGCGGCAAGATCGTCGTCATCGAGATGAACCCGCGCGTCTCGCGCTCCTCGGCGCTGGCCTCGAAGGCGACCGGGTTCCCGATCGCGAAGATGGCGGCGAAGCTGGCGGTCGGGTACGCGCTGGAGGAGATCCCCAACGACATCACCAGGGCGACGCCGGCCTCGTTCGAGCCGACGATCGACTACGTCGTCACCAAGATCCCGCGCTTCGCCTTCGAGAAGTTCCCCGGCTCGACCGGCCGCCTCTCGACCTACATGCAGAGCGTCGGCGAGGCGATGGCGATCGGCCGCACCTTCCGCGAGTCGTTCGCCAAGGCGATGCGCTCGCGCGAGCTCGACTCGCCGGCCGAACCGCCGGCCGACGACGAGGAGCTCTTGGCGGCGATCGAGATCCCCTGCGCCGAGCGCTTCGACCTGATCGCCGAGGCCTTCCGCCGCGGCCTCGGGGTCGAGGCGGTGCACGAGCGCTGCCTGGTCGATCGCTGGTTCCTGCGTGAGCTCGAGCAGCTCGCCCGCGAGGGCGACGGCACCGAGGGTCTTGCCCGCACCTACAAGGCGGTCGACACCTGCGCCGCCGAGTTCGAGGCGGCGACGCCCTACTACTACTCAGCCCATGAGCGCCGCGGTCCCGACGGGGCGCCGCCGGCCTCCGAGATCCGCCGCGACACCGGCCGCGACTCGGTCGTCATCCTCGGCGCCGGCCCGAACCGGATCGGGCAGGGGATCGAGTTCGACTATTGCTGCGTCCACGCCGCGATGACCGCTCGCGAGCTCGGCCGCGACGCGGTGATGATCAACTGCAACCCGGAGACGGTCTCGACCGACTACGACACCTCCGACCGGCTCTACTTCGAGCCCCTGACAGCCGACGACGTGCTCGCCGTCTGCGAACAGGAGGACCCGCTCGGGGTGATCGTCCAGTTCGGCGGCCAGACGCCGCTGAAGCTGGCGCGGACGCTGGAAGAGGCGGGCGTGCCGCTGCTCGGCACCCCGGTCGACGCGATCGACCTGGCCGAGGACCGCGGGCGATTCGGCGCCCTACTGCGCCGGCTCGGGGTCAAACACCCGCCCTACGGGACCGCGCTCTCGGCCGAGGAGGCCGAGGTGATCGCCGCCGAGGTCGGCTTCCCGCTGCTGGTCCGGCCCTCCTACGTGCTCGGCGGCCGGGCGATGGAGATCTGTTACTCGACCGAGGACCTGGCCAAGTACCTGAAGGCGCACGTCAAGGCCGACCAGGAGCACCCGCTGCTGCTCGACCGCTTCCTCGAGAACGCGATCGAGGTCGACGTCGACGCGCTCGGCGACGGCGAGCAGGTCTGGGTCGCCGGGATCATGCAGCACGTCGAGGAGGCCGGTGTCCACTCCGGCGACTCGGCCTGCGTGATCCCGCCGCTCAGCCTCGGCGAGGAGATGCTGGCGGAGATCCGGGCGACGAGCGAACGGATCGCGCTCGAGCTCGGCGTCATCGGCCTGATCAACATCCAGTACGGGGTCGCCGGCGGCGAGCTCTACGTGATCGAGGCCAATCCACGCGCCTCCCGCACCGTTCCCTTCGTCTCGAAGGCGATCGGGGTGCCGCTGGCGAAGATGGCGGCCCGGCTGATGTTGGGCGAGAAGCTCGCCGACCAGGAGCTGCCGGAGGGGCTGCCCGAGCACGTCAGCGTCAAGGAGGCGGTGCTGCCCTTCGCCCGCTTCGCCGGCGCCGACTCGGTCCTCGGCCCGGAGATGAAGAGCACCGGCGAGGTGATGGGGATCGCCGCCGACTTCCCGACCGCGTTCGGCAAAGCCCAGGCGGCGGCGGGCGCGGTGCTGCCGGAAGCAGGGTCGGTATTCATCACCGTCACCGACACCGACAAGCCCGCCGCAACCCAGCTCGCGACCCGCTTCCACGACCTCGGCTTCGAGGTGATCGCGACCGGTGGCACCGCCCAGGCGATCGAGCGGATGGGGGTGCCGGTGACCCGGATCAACAAGATCGGCGAGGGCTCGCCGCACGTCGTCGACTTGATCCGCAAGCGCCAGTGCGACCTCGTGATCAACACCCCGACCGGGTCCGGCGCTCGCGCCGACGGCTACGAGATCCGCACCGCAGCGGTGCGCCAAGGGATCCCCTGCATCACGACGATGACCGGCGCCACCGCGGCAGCCCGCGCGATCGCCGCCGGCAAGCAGGAGGAAGCCGAGGTGCGGTCGATCCAGGAGATCCACGAGGGCGCCGCCGAGGCCGCCCGCTCGCGATGACGGCGCCGTTCGGCAGGCGCCTCTGCGAGGTCGCTGAGAACCGGGTGACGGGCGGATACCGGGTCTTTTCGTTGCTGGACCGCGAGGGGCCCGAGCCGCTGCCGGGCCAGTTCTACATGCTCGCCGCCGGCCGCCACTGGGCCCATCGCGGCGGCCGTCCCTTTCTGCCGCGGGCAATCTCGGTCGCCGAAGCCGGGCCCGCCGCGAACGGCGTCCGCCTCGACTTCCTGGTCGAGGGCGTCGGGCCGGGGACCGAGCGGCTCTGCCTGTTCGAGGAGGGCGAGACGGTCTGGGTGACGGGACCGCTCGGCAACTCCTTTTCCGAGCCGCGCGAGGTCAGCCCCGGGGCCGCCGGCGCGGTCCTCGTCGGCGGCGGCATCGGCGTCGCCCCGCTGGCCTTCCTGCGCCGCGGCTTCGCCGAACGCGGGGTGCCGCTGCGAGTCCTGCTCGGCTTTCGCGACCGGGTTCACCAAGGCGGGCTGGAGCTCTTCTGCGGCGCCGGCGGCGACCTCTGCCCAGAAGTGCGCTTGGCCAGCGAGGACGGCCACGCCGGCCACCGCGGCTACGTCACCGATCTGCTGGCGGCGATTTTCGCCGGTGACGATGCGACCTCGGCGGTCGTCTACTCATGCGGGCCGCCGGCGATGCTGGAAGCCGTCCGCGTGCTCTGTGCTGAGCGCGGCGTCGCCTGCGAGCTGGCACTGGAGTCGCCGATGGCCTGCGGCTTCGGTGCCTGCTTCGGCTGCGCGGTGCCGAAGCCCGAGGGCGGCTACATCCGTCTCTGCGTCGACGGGCCGGTCGTCCAGGGCGATCGGGTGGCGGAGGTGGCCCATGCCTGACCTCTGCGGGACCCCGCTCGCCCACCCGGTCATCAACGCCTCCGGAACCTACGACGCGATCGCCGCTCGCCGCGTCTTCGGCGACGCGCTGCTCGCCGACTTCCCCTTCTCCGCTTTCGTCTCGAAGACGATCACGCCGGAGCCGCGCGCCGGCAACGAGCCGCGCCGGATCTGGGAGACGCCGACCGGGATGATCAACTCGATCGGGCTGCCGAACAAGGGCCTCGAGGGCTTCCTGGCCGAGGACCTGCCGCAGCTGGCTGAGCTGCCGGTGCCGTTGGTGGTTTCGGTGATGGCGACGAGCAAGGAGCTGTTCGCGCGCCTGGTCGGGGCGGTCGCCGAGCGCGAGGAGGTAGCGGCGATCGAGCTCAACGTCTCCTGCCCCAACGTTCACTCCGGCCTGATCGTCGGCGAGCAGCCGGCCGAGACCGAGGCGCTGACGGAAGCGCTGCGGCCGCTGACCGAGAAGCCGCTGATCATCAAGCTGACGCCGAACGTCGCCGACCCGGCGGCGGTCGCGGTCGCTGCCGGAGAGGGCGGCGCCGACGCCGTCTCGCTGATCAACACGCTGAAGGCGAGCGCCTTCGACGCGACGGGCGAGCCGGCCCTGGCAGCCGGTCACGGCGGTCTCTCGGGGCCGGCGGTACGGCCGATCGCTCTGCAGCAGCTTCGCGCGGTAACGGCCGCCGTCGCGATCCCCGTGATCGGCATGGGCGGCATCTCCAACGGCGCCGACGCGGCCGAATTCCTCGCCGCCGGCGCCAGCCTGGTGGCGGTCGGAACGGAGAATTTCAGGGACCCCCGGGCGGGCTCGCGGATCGCCGCGGAGCTAGGTTCGGCCCCGCAAAGGGCGGTTGTCGCCCACCTGCCACTAGACCTCGAGTAGAGGTTGAGATGAATTTATGGGCAAAAGGCGCCCGGCCCCTTGCACGTGCCCGACCCGCGGCTATACTCGCCGCCCACATGGCAGCCCCTCCAGTCAAAACCTCGCTTGCGGCCCCGGAACGGTCCCTCGATCAGAGGATGGAGGCGCTGAAGCGGGCGAACGACATTCGGACCGCCCGCGCCAAGCTGAAGAAGGACCTGAAGGCGAGCCGCGCCAGCATTCACGCGATCCTGCTCGACCCGCCCGAGTACGTGATGACCGCCAAGGTCTTCGACATGTTGCTTGCCGTTCCCAAGTACGGCCGCGTCAAGACCAACCGGATTCTCAACCAGTGCCGGATCTCGCCGTCCAAGACCATCGGCGGCCTGTCCGAGCGCCAGCGCGCTGAGCTCGTCAGCCTCCTTCGTCGCTAGTTAGACGACCGCCGCGCCGGTCAGTATCGGCGCTCGTATGCCCTCCTCGAAGGTCTTCGTCATCACGGGCCCGTCCGGCGTCGGCAAGGGCACGCTGATCAAGCAACTGTTGGCGCGCTGTCCCAACCTCGAGCTCTCGATCTCGGCGACGACGCGGCAGCCACGGGCTGGGGAGGAGGACGGTCGCGAGTACCACTTCCTCAGCCCGGAGCAGTTCGAGGCCCGGGTCGAGGAGAAGGACTTCCTCGAGTGGGCGACCTACAGCGGCAACCGCTACGGGACGCTGCGCTCGGAGGTCGAGCGCAGGATCGAGGCCGGCCACTCGGTCGTCCTGGAGATCGAGGTCCAGGGCGCGACCCAGGTTCGCGCCGCGATGCCGGAGTCGATCCAGATCTTCATCGCGCCCCCCGGCCCCGACGTCCTGCGCGAGCGGCTCGTCGGCCGCGGCACCGACTCCGGCGAGGCGATCGACCGGCGCCTGGAGACGGCGGAAATCGAGCTCGCATCGCAGGCCGACTTCGATTACCGCGTCGTCAACGACGACCTCGAGACCGCCGCCGGCGAGCTGGTCGGGATCGTGCGCGAGGAGCTCGGCAAGGGCTCGCCGGGCTGATCATCTACACTCCGCCGCCGATGATCAAACCACGCGTAGACAAGCTTCTGGAGCACTCCGACTCGCATTACGCCGCCGTCGTCGTTGCGGCGAAGCGCGCGCGCCAGATCAACAGCTACTTCCACAACCTTGGTGAGGGCGGCTTCGGCGAGTACCCACCGCCGATGGTCGAGACCAATGCCGAGGGGAACTACCTGACGATGGCGCTCGAAGAGCTTGCCGAGGGCAAGCTCAAATACGAGTACCGCAGCTAGCGCCCCGCCCGGGCGCGAACCCGAGGAGCCGATCGAGATGGCCCGAGTCCTGCTTGGTGTCAGCGGAGGGATTGCCGCCTACAAGGCGCTCGAGTTCGCTCGCCTGGCGACGCTCGCCGGTCACGGCGTCCGGGTCCTGATGACCGAGACGGCGACGCGCTTCGTCGGGGCCGCCTCGTTCGAGGGGATCGTCGGCGCTCCGGTGCTGACCTCCGAGTTCGAGCGCGATCCGATGCGGGGCGCCTTCCCTGGCGAGGCCGCGCCCGGCCACGACCCGATCTCCCACCTCGAGTTGGCCGCCAACTGCGACGCTTTCCTGGTCGCGCCGGCCTCGGCCAACACCGTCGCCAAGCTCGCCACCGGCGCCGCCGACTCGATGCTGACCACCTCCTTCCTCGCCTGCGCGGCGCCGCGCCTGGTGGCGCCGGCGATGAACGACCGCATGTACGCGGACGCGGCGACGCAGGCCAACCTGGCGACGCTGCGCGAGCGCGGGGTCGAGGTGATCGAGCCCGAGGAGGGCAAGCTCGCCTCGCGTGGCGAGTACGGCCGCGGGCGCTTGCCTGACCCCGAGCGGCTGCTGGCCCTGGTCGAGGCGGCGCTGCCGGCCGGCGAGAAGCCTTGGGACGGTCTCCGCGTCCTGGTCACCGCCGGTGGCACCCGCGAGCCGATCGATCCCGTCCGCTTCATCGGCAACCGCTCCAGCGGCCGGATGGGGATCGCCCTCGCCGCTGCTGCCGCCCGGCGCGGGGCTGACGTCACCCTGGTCGCCGCCAACGTCGCCCTGCCGGCCCCGGCCGGGGTCAACCGGGTCGACGTCGAGACCGCCGTGCAGCTGGCGCAGGCCGCGGATGATGCTTTCGCCGACAGCCACGTCTTGCTGATGGCCGCCGCCCCCGCCGACTTCCGCCCGACCGCGGTTGCCGCCGGCAAGATGGCGCGTGCCGACGGTCTCGACCTGCAACTGGAGCCGACCGAAGACATCCTCGCTGCGCTGGCCGCCAAGCGGACCCCCGGCCAGACGATCGTCGGTTTCGCCGCCGAGCACGGGGGGGACGCCACGGCCCGTGCCCGCGCCAAGCTCGAGCGCAAGAAGGTCGACATGATCGTCCTCAACGACGTCTCCGACCCGGCGATCGGGTTCGAGAGTGCGGAGAACGCGGTGACCCTGATCGAAGCCGAAGCCGAGACCGAGGTCCCGATCGCCCCCAAGGACGCGATCGCCGAGGCGATTCTCGACCGGGTCGGCCAGCTCCGCGACCGTGCCGGGCTGCAGGCGCATTAGCCTCCTTGCCCGGCTTTCTGGCCGAGCTATACTGGCTCCAAGCTTTCTGTCCTAACTCAGTACTCGCAGTAACTCGAAGTGGGCCTGGCCCACTTTTTTTACGGCCGAATCAGGATTTCCAGGACCTTTCTATGACCGACATTCAGCAGAACATTCAGCAGCAGCTGTCCGAGCTCGACTCCGAGCTCGACGTCGTCGCCGTGGAGCGCCCCGGCGGCGAGGCGCTGCGGATCTTCATCGACCACCCCGACGGTGTCGATCTCGCCCGCTGCGAACAGGTCACGAAACACCTCAGCCACCTGCTCGTCGACTACTCGCTCGAGGTCTCGTCCCCCGGCCCCAAGTACAGCCGTCAGAGCGCCAATTCCAACCCCGAGGAGTCACCCCAGTGAGCAAGGAGATCGTCGACGCAGTCAAAGCGCTCGAGCAGGAGAAGGGAATCTCCGCCGACAAGTTGATGGACGCCCTCGAGGACGCCCTGCTCTCGGCCTACAAGAAGACTCCCGGCGCCGCCAAATACGCGCGCGTCGACCTCGACCACGAAACCGGCGACTTCCGCGTCTTCGAACTGATCCTGCCTCCCGAGCTGGAGGAGAAACTGCTGGCCGAAGCGGTCGAGCAGCAGGAGGAGCCCGAAGTCGACCCGGAGACCGGCGAACTGAAAGAGCCCGAGGACCCCGAGCTCGACCCGGAGATGCTCGCTCCCTACGAGAGCCAGATCACGACCCGCGACGTCACCCCTGAAGACTTCGGCCGGATCGCCGCCCAGACCGCCAAGCAGGTGATCCTGCAGCGGATTCGCGAGGCCGAGCGGCAGATGATGTACGACGAGTACCAGGATCGGGTCGGCGAGCTGATCACCGGGATCATCCAGCAGTCCGACAAGCGCTACACGCTGGTCCAGCTGCGCGAGCGGGTCGAGGCGCTGCTGCCGAAGTCCGAGCAGGTCTACAACGAGCGCTACGACCACGGGATGCGGGTCAAGGCCGTGATCACCGACGTCTCCGACTCGACCAAAGGCCCGGCGATCGTCGTCTCTCGCCGCAGCCCGGAGCTGATCAAGAGCCTGTTCGAGCTCGAGGTCCCCGAGATCGCCGACAAGCTGGTCGAAATCGTCGGCGTCGCCCGTGAGCCCGGCTACCGCTCGAAGATCGCCGTCGTCTCCCACGCCGACGGGGTCGACCCGGTCGGCGCCTGTGTCGGCCCGCGTGGCTCGCGGGTGCGGATGGTCGTCTCCGAGTTGCGCGGCGAGAAGATCGACATCATTCCCCACAACGACGAGCCCGCCCGCTTCGTCGCCAAAGCGCTGTCGCCGGCGCGGGTGCGCGAGGTGATCGTCGACGACGAGGAGCGCCAGGCGACGGTGATCGTCCCCGACGACCAGCTCTCGCTGGCGATCGGCCGCGACGGCCAGAACGCCCGCCTCGCTGCTCGCCTGACCGGCTGGCGCGTCGACATCAAATCCGAGACCGACTTTGCCTCCGAGGAACCGGAGCTCGAAATCGAGGGCGAGGAACAGTCCGACGGGCGCTGTCTGGCGGTCCTCTCCAACGGCCGCCGCTGCCCCAACGCGGCAATCCCGGGCTCGACCTACTGCGGCCTGCCCCAGCACCAGGCGCTTTCTCGCTTCGACACCAGCCAGGTCGCGATCCTGGCGCCACTGGCCGACGCGGAGGTCGAGATCCTGGCCGACCCCGATGGCGACCAGGGTCAGATCGACGAGATCGTCGCCCGCGCCTCCGCGGACTTCGTCGAGGCTGCCGAGCAGGCGGAAGCCGAGGAGACCGTCGCCGAGGAGCTTGCCGAGGAGGCCGTCGAGGAGGCGGCTGTCGAGGCCGCGGCCGAGGAGATCGTCGAGGAAGGCGACGAGCAGGCGATCGAAGAGGAGCTGGCCGAAGAGGTCGGCGAAGAGATCGCAGAGGAGGCCGTCGCCGAGGCGGAAGCCGAGGAGGTCGTCGAGGCCGCCGAGGAAGAAGAGGCCGAGCCCGAGAACGGGTCCAATCCCGAGTCCGAGGGCGAGCCGGTTGCCGAGGAGGCTGAGTAGCGCGAGTGGCTAAGAAGCGGGTTCATGAGATCGCGAAAGCGCAAGGGGTCAGCAGCAAAGAGCTGCTGGCGGCGTTGAAAGCGGCCGGGGTCGAGGCCAAAGCCGCCGCCTCCAGCGTCGAGGAAGCCGACGCGCTGAAAGCGATCGCCGCCGCCAAGGGCAATGGCGGCGCCGAGGCGCCGAAAAAAGCTCCCGCGAAAGCTGCCGCTGCGCCGCCGGCCGAGGCTGCGGCGCCGCAAGCCGCGCCTGTCGCCAAGGCAGAGGCGCCGGCACCGAAAGCCGCCAAAGAGCCGGCCGCCGCGCCTGCAAAACCGGCCGCTCCGAAATCCGGGGCTTCGACCAAACCGGTGCGTCCGGCGGGCGCCCAGCAGGGTGCCGCCGGTGGCGGTGCCGCCAGCGCCAAAAAACGCCGCGTCGTGATCGACTCCCAGGCCGCCCGCCGCGACCAGATGGGCGGCCCGCCGCCGCAACGCCCGCCGCGCCGCCGCGGTGGCCGCCGCCGCCGGCCGCTGCTGGAGGAGCCGCCGATGGGGCCGGCGACCCCGGTTGAGCCGGAGGCGACCAAGGTGAACTCCGGCGCCACCGTGCGGGAGGTCGCCGAGTCGCTCGGTTTGGCCCCGGCCGAGGTGATCAAAAAACTGATGATGATGGGCGAAATGGCGACCCTGACCCAGACGCTCACCGACGAGTCGATCCGGGCGATCGCCGATGAGTACGACCGCAAGCTCGAGATCGTCAGCGCCGCCGACGAGGAGCCGGAGGAGCCCGAGTTCGACGACGCCGACGAGGACCTCGCCGACCGCCCCCCGGTCGTCACGATCATGGGTCACGTCGACCACGGCAAGACCTCGTTGCTCGATGCGATCCGCGAGACCGAGGTCGC
>DATKIA010000116.1:0-2609 GCA_035509895.1 Solirubrobacterales bacterium | reverse complement strand
CGTGGCAGTCATTTCACCCGCATAGCGAGCGAAATGACTGCCACGCCCCAGCGTCCCGCCAGCTAGCCGAAGCTCGGGCCGGCCCCGCCCCGCCCACTTCCCAATTCGGAATCTCGATTTCGGTTGGAGGGTCGGGTGGCCCTCGTACGAGCGGCGTCCTGATTTCTGCACTGGCGACTCAGCGAGAGACGGGCAGTTAAAGGCAGAAATCCCAGCGAAGGTAGAGGGCCACCCGACCCTCCCCCAAACCCTGATCCCTAATCAGTTGGTCAGCCGGCCCGCTCGGAGCGCTTGCGCTCGAGCTCGGCGACCATCAGCTTCGTGTGCAGGGCGGCGATCAGGTCGCGCAGCGGCTCGGCGCCGACTTCGAGCATCTCCACCACCCGCTCCGGCGTCACTTCGCCGGCGAGCCGGTTCATCACCACGTCGATCTCCTGGCGGACCAGCTCTTCGAGCGCGGTCTTGTAGCGCAGCGTGTCGTAGACGGTGAAGCCGATCTGCTCGTCGTAGCCGCCGGCGCGGAAACGGCCGATCGCCTCGATGATCGTCACGTCCGAGGGCGAGTAGCCGCGGCTGTTCGGGGTCAGGACCTCGAGCTCGGCGAGCCGGTCGAGGACCTCCTTCGGGATGTCGTAGCGCTTGCGGACCTCGGCGGCGGGCGTGCGCGCCCGCTCACCGACCAGGGCGCGGTCGAGGATCCGGTCCTCGAGCTCGAGCAGCGCTTCGGCCCGCTCGGTGTCCTCGTCGAGCACCGTCTTGATCGCCTTCAGCGGCATGAACCGCTCCTCCTGCAGGCGCTTGATCAGCCGGATCCGGTCGACGAACTCGGGCGGGTAGTAGGCCATGTTGCGGCTGGTCTTGACCGGCTCCGGCAGCAGGCCCTCGCGCAGGTAGTGCTTGATCGTCGGCACCGGGACGTCGGAGGCCTCGGCCAGCTCCCCGATCCGCAGCAGCTCGACGTCGGTCTCGGTGCGGCTCACGCCCGGAACTCCGGCTGCCCGCTCGCGTCGGACCCGGCGGCGGCGCCGGAATCGAGCATCGCCGCCACCTCCTCCTCGGAGTAGCCGGCCTCGCGCAGGACCTCCTCGGTGTGCTCGCCGAAGGCGGGTGCCGGCCGGGTCGGGTCGCCGGGGGTGCGGCTGAGCTTGATCGGGTTGCCGAGCAGGCGCACCGGCCCGATCCCCGGTTGGTCGACCTCGACAACCATCTCGCGGGCGCGAACGAGCTCGGAGTCGAGCGCCTCGTCGACGTCGAGGACCGGCTCGATGCAGCAGTCGTGCTCGTCGTTGAAGGCGCGCCACTCGTCCCGCGTGCGGGAGCGGAAGACCTCGGCGATCTTCTCCTGGCCCTCGGAGCCGGGCCCAGCGAACTGCTCCTCGAGCAGGTCGGGACGGCCGGCGCCATTGCAGAAGGCGGCCCAGAACTTCGGCTCCAGAGCACCGCAGCTGATCCAACCGTCGGCGGCCTCGTAGGAGCGGTAACAGGCGACGCCGCCGGAGAGGACCCCCTCGCCGCGGCGCGGCACGTTGCCGTCGCAGAGGTACTGGCCGGCGACCATCGCCAGCCAGGAGAGAGCGCCGTCGGCCATCGAGATGTCGACCAGCTGGCCCACGCCCGAGCGGCGTGCCTCGTTCAGCCCCGCCAGGACCCCTACGGCGGCCATCAGGCCGCCGTTGACGTCGGCGATCTGACCGGCCGCGGAAACCGGCGGCCCGCCCTTCTCCCCGGTCAGGCCGAGCAGGCCGACGAGGCTCAGGTAGTTGATGTCGTGGCCGGCGCGGGCAGTGTTCGGACCATCCTGGCCGTAGCCGGTGATCGCGCCGACGACGATCGCCGGGTTGGCCTCGCGCATCCGCTCGAAACCGACCCCGAGCCGGTCGAGGACGCCGGGACGGAAGCCGTCGAGGACGATGTCGTGGGAGCCGACCAGGCGCAGGAACGCCTCGCACCCTGCCTCGCTCTTGAGGTCGAGGCGGACCGAGCGCTTGCCGCGGTTGAGTGCCAGGTAGAGCGCCGAGCGGGTGCCGAGGCCCTGCTGCTCGTCGGAGCCGTAATAGGGCGGCGACCAGCGCACGTAGTCCCCCATCCCGGTGTCCTCGACCTTCAGCACCTCGGCGCCAAGGTCGGCCAGCAGCAGCGAACAGAAGCCGCCGGGCAAGAGGCGGGTGAGGTCGAGGACCTTGACGTCGCTGAGCGGCGGAGCGCTCACGGCCTCAGACCTCGGCGCGCTTCGGGACGCCGAGCAGCTCGCGGGCCTCGGCGACGCTGGCCGGGCGGCGGCCGATGTCTTCGGCCATCTGCCGCGCCTTCGCGATCAGCTCGCCGTTCGACTTGCACATCTCGCCGTTCGGCAGGTAGAGGTTGTCCTCGACCCCGGCGCGGACGTTGCCGCCGAGCACCAGCGAGGAGGCGAGCAGCTTCCACTGGTCGCGCGAGATCCCGATCACCTGCCACTGGTTCTGCCCTTCGGGGCCGCCAGGGATCTGGTCCGACATTAGGGTGACGTTGCGCGGCGTCGGCCGGATGCCGCCGGTCACCCCCATCACCAGCGAGATCTGCAGCGGTTCCTCCAGCAGCCCCATGTCGAGCAAAGGATCGAGGTTGGCGAC
>DATKIA010000115.1:0-12742 GCA_035509895.1 Solirubrobacterales bacterium | reverse complement strand
ACAGGACCCGTCGGTCAGCCCGGTGGGCGACATCAAATGTCGAGTCAGCCCGTCGCGCCGAGGACGCTAAGTCGGTGGTTGGACGCCTCGGTGAGAGGGGCACGGGAACCCAGTGCATAGTGTGTCGTGCTGTTTGAGGTTGCTTCTCTCGCGCTTGATCTGGATGAGCTGATCGGCCGCCTTCTGTCCTTCTGGCTGACCTGGCTGCCTGGGTCTTGACTGGGGTATGTAGCTCGGCTTCTGGCTTTCTTTGCCTTTGCCTTCGCTTGGTCACTTTTGGGCTGCTTGGAATTCGCCCGGCCGCGGATCGCCTGGCGTCCACGTCATCCCGGCCAGCAGGTCGCACGGTGAGACCGCCAGAGCGCCGGCGAGTTTGACGACGGTGTCGATTCGCGCGATCCGAATGCCCCGCTCCAAGGTTCCGATCTCGGTTCGGTGCAACGAGGCACGAAAGCCAAGCTCTTCCTGGGACAGGCCCGCGCGACGACGGGCGCTCACCAGGTTCTCGGCGAACTGGGAGGCGATGGCGTCCATCAGTCGGCCTCCAGAGCGGCGAAGTAGAGAGCTGCTCTCGTCGGCGTCAGCGAGGCGCCTGAGAGCCGCAGGAGACCGGCTCCGGTCAGTTCTCGGATCGCCCTCGCGATCGCGTCTTTCTCGGCCAGGTCCTTCGGGTCGAGGGCGAAGGTCAGCTCGTCCTCCGTCAACAGCGTCGGGTGCTGGTCGAGGACGAAAGCCAGCACGGCACGCTCGGTGCGACGGTCTTCCGATGCGGGGTCTTCAGCGCTGTTGCGCGTAGGGTCTTCGGTAGCCATGAGGAGGCTCGTTCTCCTTGTGGTCAGGCCCTCGGTTGGCGTTCCACCGCCGGCCGGGGGCCGCTTATTGGAGCCGGTAGCCAGCTACCGTTCCCGCTGCGGTCGGCCTGGTTATCGCTAAGCCGATCGCCACGGGGCCGGCGACTCCACTCGCGCGGCCCCACTTATGTTTGAGGACACAGCCTAGCAAGGCTTCCAAATCTATTGTGACTCCGCGAACTCCTCAGGACCCCGAATCACAGGCCGCGCTCGGCAAAGCGATCCGTGAGCTGCGGAACAAGCGCGGGGCGACGTTGGAAACTCTCGCCAGCGAGGCCGGCATCACCAAGAACATGCTCTCGCTGATCGAGCGCGGCGAAGGCAACCCGTCGTGGACGACCATGCGCGGGATCGCCAAGGCATTAGGAATCTCGGTCGCGGAGCTGGCGAAGCGGGCCGAGAAATGAGACCGAAATGCGACCACGACCGCCCGGAACGCCCCGGAAGCGGTTGGAACGCGCCGGCACCCTATTTCGAGGCGAGACCGACGATCCGGCTCTAGACCGGGAACTGCGCGGCCTCCCACGGAACACGGAGCAACGCGCCTGACAGGATTCGAACCTGTGACCTTCGGTTTCGTAGACCGACGCTCTATCCAACTGAGCTACAGGCGCGTGCCCGTCATCGCGGCAGTCCGGCTTGAAGGAGCCACGATGCGGGGAGGGGCATTCTAGGGCTTGCGCAGGGTCGCGAGCAGGATGGCGGCCATCTGGGCGCCGAGCTCCTCGGGCGTGAGAGGGCCTTGGGGCTGGTACCACTTATAGGTCCAGTTGGCCGCGCCGAGGACGGTATTGACGAAGATCTGGGGGGTCGTTGTCAGCGTGAACTCGCCCGCGGCCTCGCCGCGGGCGACCATGTCGAGGAGGGTCTGCTCGTACTCGTGACGGACGGCGACGAGGCGGGACTGCTGGCGGGCCGGCAGCTCGGCCTCCTCCTCGAAGAAGACGCGCAGCAGCTCCTGGTTGCGGCAGGTGTAGGCGACGCGGTCGGCGATCAGCCCGGCGAGGGCGTCGAGGGCGGTGCTCTCGGCCGAGGCGATCTGGCGAGCGGCGATCACGTTCTCGCGCAGGACTTCCTCATAGAGCTCGACCAGGATCTCCTCCTTGGAGCCGACGTAGTGGTAGAGCGAGGCCTTGCCCATGCCGAGCTTGGTGGCGATGTCGCTCATCGAGGTCGCCCGGTACCCCTGCTCGGAGAAGACGGCGACGGCCGCGGCCATCACCTCGCGCCGGCGCGCCTCCTGGCGCAGCGCCACCCGCTGGTCGACCATCAGGTGCTCCCGCCCCAGCCGCCGCGCGCCATGGCTAGAGCCCCATCCTCTTGGCGAGGATCTCGAGCTGCACCTCGTCGGTGCCGCCGCCGATGCGGAGGATGCGGGCGTCGCGGTAGTGCATCGCCACCGGAGTCTCCTCGATGAAGCCGTAGCCGCCGAAGATCTGCAGGGCCTCGTCCACGACATGCGATGCGATCTGGGGCGCGACGAGCTTCGCCTGCGCGGTCGTCGTCGCCGCCTCCGGGTGGCCGGAGTCCCAGCGGGCCGCCGCCTGGTAGGTCAGCGTCCGCGCCGCCTCCAGTTCCGCCTGCGCCTTCGCCAGCCGGTGGCGGATCGTCTGCAGCTTGCTCAGCTCGGTGCCGAAGGCGCGGCGCTCGCGGGCGTGGGTGACGGCTTCGTTCAGCGCCGCCTGGCCTAGCCCGACCGCCATCCCCGCCAACGAGAGCCGCTCGACCTGGAAGGCCTCCATGATCTGGTGGAAGCCGCGGCCGGCCTCGCCGAGGATCGCCTCGGAGGCGACGAAGCAGTCGTCGAAGACGACCTCGCGGGTGTCGGAGGCGTGCCAGCCGAGCTTCTCGAGCGGCTCGCTCAGCGCCATCCCCTCGGCCCCGCCCGCGACCAGGAAGGTCGTGATCCCGCCGTGGCCGGCCTCGGGGGCGGTCTTGGCGGCGACGATGATCACGTCGGCGAGGCCGGCGTTGGTGATGAACATCTTCGTCCCGTTGAGGACGAAGCCGCCGTCGCTCGGCTTCGCGGTGGTGCCGAGGCCGGCGACGTCGGAGCCGGCGCCGGGCTCGGTGACGGCGATCGCAGCGACCACCTCGCCGGCCAGCAGCGGCCGCAGCCAGCGCTCCTTCTGCTCCTCGTTGCCGTAGCGGGAGAGGTGCGGGCCGGCCATGTAGGAGCTGACCAGCGGCGTGATCGCCAGCCCGCCCGAGGCGTGGGCGAGCTCCTCGGAGAGGATCGTCAGCGCCAGCACGCCGCCGCCGCTGCCGCCGTACTCCTCCGGGTGGTTCAGCCCGAGCAGCCCGGCCGCCGCCATCGCCGGCCAGAGCTCGGCCGGGAAGGTCCCCGCCGCCTCCGCCTCTTTCACCCGCGGCGCCACCTCCTTGGCGACGAAGTTGCGGCAGACCTCGCGGAAGTCGCGATGGTCGTCGTCGAGGTCGAACGTGCTCGGGGCGGCCAGGGTCGGGGTGCTCATGCGGGTTGCTCCTTCTCTTCCAGGGTCTCGAGGGCGAGCGCGACCATCAGGTCGGCGCGGGGACGGATGCGGCCGGCGCTCTCGCCGCCGTTGGCGGGGTCGTCGAGCCAGCGGCGGTAGACCCCTTCGATGATGATCGCCAGCTTCCAGTAGGAGAGCGCGGTCCAGAAGCGGAGCCGGTCGAGGTCGCGGCCCGTGCGCTGGCAGTAGATGACGATCAGCTTGTCGATCCGCGCCATCCCGGCGGCCGCCGAGGGCGGCTCGTAACCGAGTGGCGAGCGGGTGGAGTCGGCCGGCCACCAGATCGAGAGCCAGGCGAGGTCGGCGATCGGGTCGCCGAGCGTCCACAACTCCCAGTCGAGGATCGCCGCGACCTCGCCACCGGGGCCGATCAGCAGGTTGTTGGGCGTGTAGTCGCCGTGGACGAGCGTCGTCTGCGGCTGCGCCGGGATCGCCGCGCCGAGCCTCTCGCCCACCTCCTCGACCAGCGGCAGCTCGCGCGTGCGGCAGGCGTCCCACTGGCGGCTCCAGCGCCGCAGCTGGCGGGCGGCGTGGTCATCCCCACGCGCCATCTCCCCCAGCCCGGCCGCCACCGGGTCGACCTCGTGCAGCGCCGCCAGCGTCTCGGCGACGGCGTGGCCGGCGCGGCCGCGCGGCTCGGGGTCGAGCCGGGCCGCGGCTGCGGCGTCGTCGACCAGCGCACCCGGCACCCGCTCCATGACGAAGAACGGCGCCCCGGTCACCGCTGCGTCCTCGCACAACGCCAGCGGCCGCGGCACCGGCTGGCCGAGCGGGTGCAAGGCGCTGAGCACCCGGTGCTCGCGGCCGACGTCATGGGCCGATTGCAGCGCCTCGCCGAGCGGCGGCCGGCGGACGATGACGGCGGCACCCTGCTCGTCCTCGGCCAGGTACGTGAGATTGGAGCGCCCGTTGCCGACGGCGCTGAACCGCAACGGCCCCCGCACCCCCTCGACCCGCCCCCCGATCCACTCCGAGACCGCCGCAGCGTCGATCCCCGGAACTATTTCCCGCTGAGGTTGCCTTTTGCCTGTCATATACCCGGAAAACGCAACCTCGGCGTCTGACGCTGGGCTCATCCGCCGCCCCGGGCGATCGTGTCACGGGCCATCCGCAGCGCCGGGCCGTCGATCATCGCGCCCTCGAACTCGACCGCGGCGACGCCACGCGCCGCCCCCTCCTCCCAGGTCGCGAGCAGCGCCCGCGCCCGCTCGAGCTCCGCGGCGCTCGCCCCGAACACCTCGTTCGCGATCGGCACCTGCGAGGGGTGGATGCAGAGCTTGCCGCGGTAGCCGATCGCCCGCCCGGCCTCGGCGTCGTGCCGGAACGCGTCCTCGTCGCGGAAGTCGACGACGACCTGGTCGATCGCGGCGACACCGGCGAGCCGCGCCGCCAGCGCCACCCGCGAGCGCGCGTAGAGCGCCTCCTCGCCGCCGGCGCTGCGGCGGCCGCCGAGGTCGGCGACATAGTCCTCGGCCCCGAAGTAGGCGGCGGCCGGCTCGCCCTCACCGAGGATCGCCTCGACGTTCGCGACCCCGCGCGCCGACTCGATCCCGGCGCAGAGCTCGGCCCTCTCTCCCAAGGCCGACCGTGCCAGCACGAGATCGTCGACCGTCTCGACCTTGGGGACGACGACGCCGGTGATCGGCAGCGACGAGACGGCGACTATGTCGTCGGCAAACCAGCTCGTGTCGGGAGCGTTGACGCGAACGAAGAGCTTGGGACCGGAGACGGTCCCGACCAGCTCACGCAGCGCGGTCCGCGCCTCGAGCTTCGACTCGGCCGGGACCGCATCCTCGAGATCGATCACGGCGACGTCCGGCCCGCTGCGGTCGAGCTTGGCGACGAGGTCGGGCCGGGTCGCGCCGGCGAACAGCATGCTACGCATCAGCACGCCCCTTTCGGGTTGGACCAGTCAGTCGAATGCATCAATCTTTCCTCATTACAGCGCGGGATATAGTACCTGCCGTGGTTCGACTCAGTGGTCGAAAAGTTGATGATCTCACCGCTGCCACCGAGCAGGCACTGGCCGGTGGCGACCGCTCCCGTCTGGGCACAAAGCTACCTGTCCGCGAGCGACTCGACCTGCTGCTCGACGCCGGCTCCTTCGTCGAGGACGGCCTCCTGGCGAGCGCGCTCGACGAGGGCCTGCCGGCCGACGCGGTGATCTGCGGCACCGGCACCGTCGGCGGCCGCCCGGTCGGCGTCGTCGCCCACGACCCGACGGTCAAGGCCGGCTCTTGGGGCCGGCGCACGGTCGAGAAGCAGATCCGGCTGCTCGAACGCGCCGACCGCGACCTGCTGCCGATCTTCTACCTGGTCGACTCCGCCGGCGGCCGCCTCACCGACCAGCTCGGCTTCCACGCCGGCGCCCGCGGCGCCGCCCGGGTCTTCCACCTCCAGGTCCGCCTCTCCGGCCGGGTGCCGCAGATCTGCTGCCTGTTCGGCCCCTCGGCCGCCGGCGGCGCCTACATGCCGGCCTTCTGCGACTGGGTGGCGATGGTCGACGGCAACGCCTCGATGTTCCTCGCCTCGCCACGGATCGCCGAAAAGGCGATCGGCGAAGTCGTCTCGCTGGAGGAGATGGGCGGCGCCACGATGCACACCGCAGTCTCCGGCCTCGGCGACCAGCTCTGCGCCGACGACGCCGAGGCGATCGCCGCCGCCCAGGACTTCTTCTCCTACCTGCCGAGCCACTGGGATCAGAAGCCGGCGCCGGCGCCCCCCGCCGACCCCGCCGAGCTCGACTGGGACGGCGTCCTCCCCGAGAGCCTCCGTTCCGGCTACGACGTCCGCGGCGTGGTCGAGCGAGTCACCGACGCCGGCAGCTTCTTCGAGGTGAAGAAGCGCTGGGCGCAGGAGCTCGTCGTCGGCTTCGCCCGCGTCGACGGCCAGGCGATCGGGGTCGTCGCCAACCAGCCGCTGGTCAGCGCCGGCGCGATCCAGGTCGACTCCGCCGACAAGGCCGCCCGCTTCATCACCCTCTGCGACGCCTTCAACCTGCCGCTGCTCTTCCTCGCCGACATCCCCGGCTTCATGATCGGCTCCGCGGTCGAGCGCCAGGGCATCATCCGCCACGGCGCCAAGATGGTGGCGGCAATGTCGAGCGCCGAAGTGCCCCGCTTCTGCGTCGTCCTCCGCAAGGCCTTCGCCGCCGGCTACTACGCGATGTCGAGCCCCGGCTTCGAGCCGCGGGCGACGATCGCGCTCGAGGGCGCCCAGATCGGGGCGATGGCCGGCGAGGCCGCCGTCAACGCCGTCTGGGCGAACCGGATCGAGGCGATCGAGGACCCCGAGGAGCGCCGCGCCTTCATCGCCGAGCGGGTCGCCGAGTACGAACCCGAGCTCGACGCGATCCGGCTCGCCTCCGAGCTCCTGATCGAGGCGGTGGTCCGGCCCGAGGAGCTGCGCGGCGAGCTGCAGCGCCGCCTCGCCGACGCCGCCGACTGGCAGCGGCGCCCGCCGGGCCGCCATCACGGATCATTCCCGGTATGAGCGAGCAAGCCGACAGCCCCGCCGGGCGCCCGGTCTCCGGCCGCTGGTTCGAGGACCTGCCCGAGGGCCTCATCGTCCGCCACGCGGTGACGCGGACGATCACCGAGGCCGACAACACCTTGTTCTCGACGATGACGATGAACCCGCAGCCGCTCCACCTCGACGCCGCCTTCGCGGCCGAGTCCGAGTTCGGCCAGCGGCTCGTCAACAGCCTCTTCACCCTTGGCCTGCTGGTCGGCGTCACCGTCTACGAGCTGACCCTGGGGACGACGATCGCCAACCTCGGCTTCGGCAAGGTCGAGTTCCCCGGCCCGATGTTCCACGGCGACACCCTGCACGCGGAGTCGACCGTGGTCAGCGCCCGCGCCTCGAACTCACGCCCGGACGCCGGCATCGTCAACTTCGAGCACCGCGGCTACAACCAGAACGACGAGCTCGTCGCCCGCTGCGAACGCGCCGCCCTGATGCGCCGCCGCCCGGCCTGAGTTCGCAATTCGGCGCCATATGGACGCCGTACTGCGAACTCAGCGCGGTTCGCCGAGGTCGAGCGAGCGTCCGATCACCTCTTTCATGATCTCGTTGGTGCCGGCCCAGATCTTGGTGATGCGAGCGTCGGCGTAAGAGCGGGCGACCTCGTACTCCTCGATGTAGCCGTAGCCGCCGTGCATTTGCACGCAGGCGTCGATCACCCGGTTCTGGATCTCGGAGCTGAGCAGCTTCGCCTTTGAGGCCTCGACCGCGGTCAGCTCGCCGGCGACGTGGGCCTCGACGCAGCGATCGACATAGACGCGGGCCATGTCGAGCTCGGCGTCGCACTCGGCAAGGAGGAAGCGGCTGTTCTGGAAGGCTCCGATCGGGCGGCCGAAGGCGCGGCGCTCGCGCACGTACTCGAGCGTCAGCCCGAACGCCACCGCGGCGTGGGCGACGTTGACGACGGCGGTGCTGAGCCGCTCCTGGGTGAGGTGATCCATCATGTAGCTCATCCCGCAGCCGAGCTCGCCGATCACGTTCTCGGCCGGGATCCGCACCTCGTCGAAGAAGAGCTCGGCGGTGTCGGCTTCGTGCTGGCCGAGCTTGTTGAGCTTGTTGCCGCGGCTGAAGCCGTCCATCCCCCGCTCGACCGCGAAGAGGCTGATCCCGCCCGGATCCGGGGTCTGGGCGGCGGCGACGACGAGGTCGGCGTTGTAGCCATTGGTGATGAAGGTCTTCGAGCCGGAGAGCGACCAGCCGTCGCCGGCTCGGCGGGCAGTCGACTGGATCCCCTTCAGGTCGGAGCCGGCCGCCGGCTCGGTCATCCCGATCGCGGTGATGATCTCGCCCCGGACGAAGCCGGGCAGCCAGCGCTGCTTCTGCTCCTCGCTCGTCAGCCGCAGCAGGTAGGGAGCGACGACATCGGTCTGGATCCCGAAGCTGGAGCTGTAGGCGAAGCCGGCGCGGGCCAGCTCCTCGCCGAAGATCGCGTTGAAGCGGAAGTCGACGACGCCGCTGCCGCCGTATTCGGCCGGCACGCCAAGCCCGAGGAACCCGTCCTCGCCCGCTTTCAGCCAGGTCTCGCGGTCGATCAAGCGCTGCTCGCGGAAACGCTCGCGGTGCGGCATCAGCTCGCGGTCGACAAAGGCCGCGACCGACTCGCGGAACCACTGGTGCTCATCTTCGAACAGCGCGCGCCTCATCCCCAGACAGACTCAACGAGCGGAGGCCCGATCCCAAGTGTGCATCCCGCCCCCCTTTGGAGGAACTCAAATTCGCCGCCGCCGGCTGTCGCTTCGGTCAGGGAGAGCGACGTAGGGTCGGTCGAGGGAGGGCGATCTGCGTCGGCTGCGGGGGCCGCTAGCCAACGATGGAGGAGCGAGATGAGCACCGGATTTCACTGGAACGAGCTGTATGCCTGGCACGACACGGGCACCGGCTCGGGTTTCCTCTCGACCGGCGGCCTGGTCGAGCCCGAGCAGCACGGCGAGAGCCCGGCGACCAAGCGCCGCCTGCGCAACCTGCTCGACGTCACCGGGCTCCTCGGCGAGATGACGGAGCTGCCCGGCCGGGCCGCGACCGAGGAGGAGATCCTCCGCGTCCACACCCCCGAGTACCTGGAGCGGGTCAAGCGCGAAAGCGAGGAGGGCGGCGGTGACGGCGGTGAACTGGCGCCCTTCGGCGCCGGCGGCTACGCGATCTGCGCGCTCTCGACCGGCGGCGTGATCGCCACCGTCGAGGCGGTCTGGAACGGCGACGTCGACAACGCCTACTCGCTCAACCGCCCGCCCGGACACCACGCCGAGCGCGACGAAGGTCGCGGCTTCTGCGTCTTCGCCAACATCGCGATCGCGGTCGAGCACATGCGCGCGGTCCACGGGGTCGAGCGAGTCGCGATCGTCGACTGGGACGTCCACCACGGCAACGGCACCGAGCACGCCTTCTACGACGACCCCGGCGTGCTGACGATCTCCCTCCACCAGGACGGCCTCTACCCGGCCGAATCCGGCCTCGTCTCCCACACCGGCGAGGGCGCCGGCGAGGGCGCCTGCGTCAACATCCCGCTGCCTCCCGGCACCGGCAACGGCGGCTACGTGGCGGCGATCGAGCGGGTGGTGGTGCCGGCGATCGAGAACTTCAAGCCGCAGCTCGTCATCATCGCCTCCGGCCTCGACGCCTCGATGATGGACCCGCTGGCGATGCAGATGGTGACCAGCGAGGGCTACCGGGAAATGACCGACGTGATGACCGCGCTCGCCGAGCGCGTCTGCGACGGCAAGCTGGTCGCGATCCACGAGGGCGGCTACTCCTCCTCCTACGTCCCCTTCTGCGGGGCGGCGGTGATCGAGGGCCTGCTCGGGATCGAGAAGCAAGTCGAGGACCCGTTCATCGAGGCCTTCCGCGGGATCGGCTACGTCGAGCTGCAGCCCCACCAGGAGGCCGTGATCGAGGACGCCGCCGGGCGCCTGAAGGCAGCCGCCTAGCGCCGCAGGTCGACCCGGATCCCGGGCTGGCTCAGCGAGATATGTGAGACCGGCCGCTGCTGGGCCTCGCTGATCAGCTGCATCAGCTGGTCGCCGAGGTCCGGTGAGCTGGCCGGCGGCTCGGTCCGCAGCGGCGGCCCGGCCAGCATCTTGTCGACCTGTTCCTCCGGACAGAGGTAGCGCAGCAGCAGCTCCTCGTCGGAGAGGTTCTTGCCGAGTTTCTCGCGGAATTCGGCGACGGTGGTCTGGTCGCGCTCCCACGCTTCCAGGGCCTTGACCCGGGGCTGGGAGAAGATCTTGTCCGCGACGTGGGGCTCGACCGGCCGCATCAGCGGCCCGTAGTGGCCTAGGGCGTAGTGCAGGACCTCGTCGGGGACGATTTCGTAGCGTTCGGGCAGGACCACGTTGAGCACCGCCTGGATGCCGACGAACTGGGAGAACGGCGTCGCCATCACCGGCTGGCCGAGCTCCTCGCGGACGCGGACGATCTCGTCGATCACCTCGGGGAATTTCTCCGGCATCCCGTACTCGTCGAGCTGGTTGATCAGGGTCCCGGTCATCCCGCCCGGCAGCTGGTGACGGTAGGGCTGCGTCCGGTACTCGTTGGGCTCACCGAGCGCCCAGCCGAGCCGCTTCGCTTCGCGCTTGAAGTGGTCGGCGACCGGCTTCAGGTGCGCCTTGTCGAGGTTGTGGGTGTGCCCCATTTCCTCGACGATCTCCGCCATCGCCTCGGTCGAGGGCAGCGAGGGACCGTTGGCGAGCGGCATCGAGCAGGTGTGGATGTACTCGATCCCGGCCCGGATCCCCTCCATGTAGACGAGCGGCGCCAGGCCGGTCGTGTTGTGTACGTGAAGCTCGAGCTCGACCCCCGGGGTCGCCGCCTGCAGCGCCGGCAGCAGGGTCGCCGCCCGCTCCGGGGTCAGCACCCCGGGCGCGTCCTCGACGTAGATCCGCTTCACCCCCTCCCAGGCCGCCATTTCGCGGGCGCGGTCGGCGAAGAACTCGTCGGTGTGGAGGTCGGTCAGCCCGTACATGATCGCCGGCACGGTTTCGCCGCCGACCCGCCGGATCGCTTCGTGCTTGGCCTTCATCACCGGCATGTCGTAGAGGCAGTCGAACAGCCAGTGGCTGTCGATCCCGTGATTGACCAGGGTCGCGACCCAGAGGTCGAGCATCTCGTCGGGGACGAAGCCGAAGCTGCCGACCGCGACCGGCCGCATCCCGGCCCGGTGGCCGGCGTCGGGCAGGCCCTTGACCAGCCAGTCGAGCGCCGCCCAGGGATCGTCGCCGGACTCGCGCAGCATCACCACGAAGAAGGTGCCGCCGGTGAGGTCGAAGGTGTCGAACCCGGTCGCGTTCAGGTGCGGCAGCGCCGGCGTCGCCTGGCAGGCGCGCATCCGCATCCCCCAGAGCGACTGCTGGCCGTCGCGCAGGGTCTGGTCGATGAACTTGATCTCGGCCATCAGACGGTGACGAAGCCGCCGTTGGGGCTGACGGTCTCGCCGACGAAGAAGCTGGCGTCGTCGGAGCAGAGGAAGGAGATCGTCGCCGCGATCTCCTCGGGGCGACCGAGCCGGCCCTGCGGCGTTCCCATCTTGACGGCGCCGACCAGCGGCTCGGTCAGCGAGCCGGAGACGAGCTGGGTGTCGACGAAGCCGGGCGCGATCGCGTTGACCCGGATCCCCTGCTGGATCAACTCCTTGGCGACGGTGCGAGTGAAGGCGAGGATGCCGCCCTTGGCCGCCGAGTAGTGCGGGTGGCCGGTGCAGCCCTCGATCCCGCAGATCGAGGCCATGTTGACGATCACGCCACCGCCGCGCGGGCCCATCGAGCGGGCCGCGGCGCGGGTCCCGTAGAAGGTGCCGTCGAGGTGGACGGAGAGCATCTGCCGCCACTCATCGCCACTCATCCGCGCCGTCGCCTCCAGCGCCGTCGTCACCTCTTCGCCGGCGCCGAGTTCGGCCAGCTGCTGTTCGGCCCGAGGGTTGACGCGCTCGGAGTGGGCGCCGCCGGAGATGCCGGCGTTGTTGACCCAGATGTCGACCGGGCCGAGCTCGGCCTCGACCGTGGCCAGGGCGGCGTCGACGGCGGCGGAGTCGCTGACGTCGGCGAGGACCGGCATGCCGTCGCCGGCGAGCTTCGCGGTCAGCGCCGCGGCGCTCTCGTCGAGGTCGATCACGGCGACGCGGGCACCGTCCGCGGCCAGCCGCGCGCAGGTCGCCTCGCCGATTCCCGAGCCGCCGCCGGTCACGGCCGCGACCTTCCCACTCAGACTCATCTCGAACCCCTTCGGTCGGTTGCCCGAATTGTCCCGGCCGGGCGCCCTGACCGCCGCCTCAGCCGCGGGCTGGGGCTGTGGGATTCATCAACTGCCGTCCACGTGGCAGTCATTTCACCCGCCTACCGGGTGAAATGACAACCGCGAACGCTCAGGGCGCCTCTTTGAGGCGGACGTGCCAGTCGACGCTGGCGGTGGCGACGACGTCGCCGGCCTCGTTGGTCAGCTCGATCTCGCAGGGGAACTCGACCTTGCCCTCGGCGTCGAGGATCGCCAGCGCCTCGGCGGCGTCGACGCCGAGCTTGGCGTGGGCGGTGATCGGCCCGTTGGCGACTTTGACGTAGTCGATCTCGGCCCGGCGGGCGAGCGGGACGACGTCCCCCATCCGCACCGCGAAGGCGCCGACGAAGGCGCCCCCCGAGGCCGCCTCCGCGGCGGTGAAGAGAGCGCCGGCGTGCTGGCTGCCAACGTGGTTGGTCAGCTCCGGGCGGCGTGGCAGCCGCACCGTCGCTTCGCCGGGAGCCACTTCGACGATCTCGAGGTTGAGGTGGCCGATGAACGGCACCGCCATCGCCATCCCCTTGGCGACGGCGTCGAAGTCGACGTTCGGCATTCCCGGAAGTCCAGGCATCGGAGAAGGGTAACCGTGGTTGAGCTTTGTGGTCGATACGG
>DATKIA010000114.1:0-14224 GCA_035509895.1 Solirubrobacterales bacterium | reverse complement strand
GGCGAAGCCCGTCAACCCTTCCACTGGGGTCGCGTCCGGAGGGGGTGGCACCGACACCGCCCCCGAAGAAACGTCTGCCTCGGGCCAGAACGCCGCTTCGTCTGAGTCCACCGAGCCCGAATCGCACGACGATGGCAGCCCCGCCGTTGCCGCCCTGCTCGGCATCGGCGCCGGCGCCCTCCTCTTCGGCGCCGCCTGGGCCGCCCGCAAGGGCTGGATGCGCTGGCGCTACGGCCTCTGACCGAGCGTGGTTGAGGTTAGGTGCCCTATGCGCCACTAACCTCAACCACGCTCCCGTCCACGACACCGAACCGCGACACTGTGGGCATGGATGTAGAGACGGCGATTCGTACCCGGCGCACGCACAAGGCGTTCGGCCCGGACCCGCTGCCGCGTGAGCAGCTCGAGGAGCTCCTCGCCCTCGCCAACTGGGCTCCCAACCACAACCTCACCGTGCCCTGGCGCTTCCGCGTCGTCGGCCCGGCGACGCTGGAACGGCTGAAGCAAGCTGCTGGACCCGAGGGGGCGGCAAAGCTCGACCGCTGCCCGACCCTGGTCGTCGTCTCCAGCGCCCTCGGCGGCGATCCGGTCCAAGACGAAGAGGATCTGCACGCGACCGCCGTCGCTGCCTACATCGTCCTCCTCGCCGCCCACGACCGCGGCCTCGCCGGCTACTGGCGCACGCCCGCCCTGTTGCGGACCGAGGAGGGCCGCGCCGCGGTTGGCCTGCCCGCCGAGGAGCGCGCCGTCGGCCTGCTGCACCTCGGTCACCCGCGCCAGGAGCGGCCGACGCCCGAGCGTCCCGGCGCCGCCGCGACCGTCAGCTACCTCGACTGATGCTGACCCGCGCCAAGGCAATCGAGGCGATCGCCGGCCAGCACTTCGACGTGGTCGTCATCGGTGGCGGCATCACCGGCGCCGGCGTCGCCCTCGACGCTTCCTCGCGCGGCTACTCGGTGGCGCTGCTGGAGCGCGGCGACTACGCCGTCGGCACCTCCAGCCGCTCCTCGAAGATGGTCCATGGCGGCCTCCGCTACCTGCAGAACTTCGACCTCGGCCTCGTCCGCGAGGCTCTGTTGGAGCGCCAGCTGATGGTCCAACTGGCGCCGCACCTCGTCTACCCGACCCCGTTCCTGGTCGCGGCGCTGGGCGAGGCGAAACGCGACCGCAAGGTCGGTCTTGGGCTGAACATGTACGACGTGATGGCGACGACCCGGGTCGGCCGCAGCCGCCGCGAGCTGCGCTCCTCGAAGGAAGAGGACCAGGACTTCTACTGGTCGCCCGACCGCCACCGCACGATCGACCGCGACGAGGTGCTGGAGCTGGTGCCGGCGCTCGCCGCCCGCGACCCGAAGGACGCCTACCTCTTCTACGACTGCCAGACCGATGACGTGCGCCTCGTCCTCACCGTCCTCGGCGAGGCCGAACGCTTCGGCGCGGTTTCGCTGAATGGCGCTGAAGTCACCGAGGTGACCGCGAAGAACGGTCGTGCCTCCGGCGTCGCTTTCACCGAGGCCGAGTCCGGTGAGCGGATCGAGGTCGGCGCCGACCACGTCGTCAACGCGACCGGCGTCTGGGCCGACGAGATCCGCCCGGAGGTCGTCGAGGAGGAGGACGTGCCGCGGATTGCGCCCAGTCGCGGTACCCACATCCTGCTCAACCAGGACGACCTGCCGATGGGCGACGCCGCCTGCATCGTGCCGGCGGGCTCGGGTCGGATGATCTTCTCGCTGCCCTGGTACGGGCGGACCCTGGTCGGCACCACCGACAACGACTACGACGGCGACATCACACACCCGCAGCCGGGCGAGGAGGACATCGGTTATCTGCTCGACGCTGTCAACGAGTTCTTCGGCACCTCGCTGACCGACTCCGACCTGGTCGGCGCCTACGCCGGCGTGCGCCCACTGATCTCCAGCGGCGACCCGCGCAAGTCGGTCGACATCTCGCGCAAGGCGGAGCTGTATGAGACCTCGTCGGGGATGCTGACGATCACCGGCGGCAAGCTGACGACCTGGCGGCGGATGGCGAAGCAGACCGTCGACCGCCTGGTCGAGCGCGAGGGCCGCGAGGCGGCCTGTCATACGGCTGAGATCCCGCTCGGGATGGAGGCGCGGCCGGAGGACCTCGAAGCTCCCCAGGGTGTTGGCGACGACGCAATCGAGCAGCTCAAATTCCGCTACGGCCACGCCACCCGCAACGTGCTTGCCCTCGCCCGTGAGGACGGCAAGCTGGCGCAGCCGATCGTTCCCGGCCGTCCCGACCTGCTCGCCGAGGCGGTGATCGCAGCCCGCCACGAGCAGGCCCGCACGGTCGCCGACGTGCTCTTGCGCCGGACCCGGCTCGGGATCCTGGCGGCGCCGGAACTGCGCGACTCCGCCGCCGTCCGCCGCGTCGCCGAGGTAATGGGCACCGAGCTCGGCTGGTCGCGGCGTCGGGTCAAGCAGGAGGCCGAGGCGTGGCCACAGGCGGCTGCCACCGAAGGGGTCGACCCGGCGGCTCGGGCCGCCGGTTGAATAACCTGCGGCTTCGATGACCAAAGCTGAGCTGGAATCCAAGCCCCTGTCCGAGCTGCACGCCCTGGCTGCCGAGGCCGGCGTCGAGAAATACCGGATGCTGTCCAAGGCCGAGCTGGCCGCGGCGCTGAGTGACGGCGACGCCGATGGCGCCGGCTCCGGCGGCGGCTCCCGCTCCGGAGGCAGCGCCCCGTCGCGGTCGAGTTCCGAGAGCCGCGAGCGCTCCTCCTCGTCGCGCCGCCGTCGTCGTCGGCCTCCGCGTGAGCGGGAGGAGCGGACGGATGAGGCTGACGAAGGTGAGCCCGAGAAGCCGTCAGGCGCTGCAGCGGCTCCCGAGCCCGCTCCGCCGGAGCCCGCTCCCGCAGCTGCGGGAGCGGCGCCAGCGCCCGAGTCTTCGCGCCCGCGCCGCCGTCGGCGACGCCGGTTCGGCCGTCGCGGCAAGGACGGCGTGACGGTTCAGGATCTGCTGCTGCCGCCCGAGGCCGGCCGCCAGGCAATTCTCGCCGCCGCGACGCGCGAGGCCTGCACGACGCTGCTGCGCGGCGTCGCCGCCGACCTCGCCGCCGCTTCCAAGGGCCCCGATCCGGTTGTGCTGCTGATCGACCCGGGGCCGGAGGAGTTGGCCGACTGGAAGCGCGAGGCGCCGCAGGCGGAGATCGTCGCCGCCGGCCAGGCCCGCCACGCAACTGACGCCCTCGCTCAGGCGGTGACCCGCGCCGGCAGCGGCGAAGACATCTTCCTCCTGGTCGACTCGCTGACCCGTCTCGCCACCGACTTCGGCGACACCGATACCGCCAAGGAGTTCTTCGACGCCGGCCGCGCCCAGGGTGCAGCGGGCGGCGGCTCGCTGACGATCGTCGCGGCGATCGAGCGTTCGTGACTTACTGAGGTCGACTGACCAAGCAGTTCAAGGACGCAGGGAGGAGTCGAGGGAGCGCACTCCAGTGCGTGACCCGAAGGCGACCGACCGAGGACGCCGAAATGCGCCGGTCAGGCGGCCTCAGCGCCTGTAGGCGATGCGGCGCCAGCTGGGCTCTTTGGAGAGCTCGATCAGCTCGTCGCTGCGGTCCGGTTGCACGTAGCCGAAGGTCTGGGTGCGCTCGTCGAAGACGACATCGAGCTCGCCCTCCTTGACCCGCTGGTCGAGCCAGGCGCCGCGGAAGACGAGGCGGCGGATCCAGTGGACGAGGCTGCGGTTGGAGGGGCCGACGAGGTCCTCCCAGTTTTCGTTGATGTGCTCGCCGAGGGCGGAGCTGGGCTCGGCGATCTCACCGCTGACGGCGAGGTCGAGGAGGTCGTCGAGCTCCTCCTGGCTGAGACCCTGATCGACAAAGGCAAGCTTCACCGCCGCTTGCTCGACCCGCTGGCCGAAATCCCCCTCGTTGAAGGCGAACCGGAGCTCGCCGTACTCGAGCACGTAGTCCGATCCTGACTCGTAGTTCCCTCTGCGGGTCGTCTTCTTTTCCATGAGTTGAAGCCTGAAGCCTTCTGCTCGCGCAAGCCCGGCGGGAGCAGGTGCATGATCTTGCCGATCATCCTAGTCTCGTGCCTGTCTCGGGCAGGGACTGGGCGCCGGGTTGCACTTGCAGGGGTCGACGGCGGCGGGGGAGAAAGGTGCCGGCGAGGGCCCTGGGAGGGGCATGACGGCACCACGCCTCAGCCGGCTACCGCGGCGCCGGATCCTCCAATGCGAGGTTCCGGTCGCCTGCGGTTGGCGCTCGCGCCTGCTCGGATTGAGCTGGCTGGAGCAAGGCGAAGCGGGGAGCGGGCTGCTGATCCCGCGCTGCGCCAGCGTCCACACCTTTGGCATGCGGTTCGCGCTCGACCTCGTCTTCCTCGACGCCGAGTGGCGGCCGCTGGCGCTGCGGCGCGCGGTGCCGCCGCGGCGGATCGTCGGCCACCGCGGTGCGTCCGCGGTGTTGGAGATGCCGGCGGGGGGAGAGACCGCGGCGGCGGCGACTTAGGCGAGCGCATGTTGCCGAACCGAGAAGAGATCGCCAGCGTCGTCGTCTGCGAGGACGACGACGTCACCCTGGAACTGCTCTGCGACCACCTCGTCGCCGACCGCTTCTCGGTGCTGCCGGCGCCGAGCGCCTCCGACGCGCTGCGCCTCTGCCGCTACAACCACCCGGACATCCTCCTGCTCGATCTCTCGCTGCCCGACGCGTCCGGGCTCGACGTCCTGCGGGAGATCCGCGAAGCCGACGGCCTCGAGTCGCGCTTTGACCCGCGACTGCCGGTGATCGTCTTAACCGGCCGCGGCGCTGAAACCGACCGCGTTCGCGGTCTCAACTCCGGGGCCGACGACTACGTCACGAAGCCGTTCAGCTACGCCGAGCTCCGCGCCCGGATCGGCGCCGTCCTGCGCCGCCGCGCAAGCCGCCGCGAAGGCCCGCGCCGGGTCGGCGACCTGACGATCGACCCGGTCCGCCGCCGGGTCACGGTCGGCGAGCGCGCGGTGCCGCTGGCAAAGAAGGAGTTCAGCCTCCTGCGCGCCCTCGCCACCGATCCAACCCGGGTCTTCTCGAAGGAGGAACTGCTGCTCGAGGTCTGGGGCTTCCGCGACCCCGGCCGGACCCGGACCCTGGACTCGCATGCCAGTCGACTGAGGCGAAAACTCGATCCGGAGTACGGCCGTTTCGTCGTCAACTGCTGGGGGATCGGCTACCGGCTGGTGGATGGCTGAAGGAGAAAGGGGGCCGGCCTCTTCCCAGGCTGAGGCCGGCCCTGCAGCGTGCGGTTCAGCCGCCCTTAGTTGAAGCGACCGGCATGATGGATCCCTGCTCCTTGATGAGCTTCACGTGTCACCCCCTTCCCCTTGAGTTGGCCGGAATTTCCTGGCCTACAGGGGGTGAGGATGCTGCGCGTACCGGACGGTGCCGATAGGCTCCCGCGACAACTTGTGTTGAGTGATCATCGAGTTTCTGTGAAGACCGAATCGACATCGCCACAGACGCAGGATTTGGAAGAGGGGCGAAACCACGCCCTCTACAAAGCTCTGTCGCACCCGATCCGCTATCGGATCCTGATGGCGCTCGGCGAAGTGGAGGCCAGCCCGAAGGAACTGTCTGAACTTCTCGAGCACGACTTCCATCGGGTCTGCGAACAGGTTCGGATCCTGAGGGACGCGGGGTTCATAGAGTTGGTCGCCGAAGACCAGCGCCGAGGTGGCACCCAGCACTTCTACAAAGCGACGGTGCGCCCCTTGCTCGATGCTGACGAATGGGCGGAGTTCCCGCTTCTGGCAAGGGAATCCATCAGCGTCTCGATTCTGCGCATCATTTTCGATGACGTTGCCGAGGCGCTCAAAACTGGCGACTTCGACGCCCATCCTCACCGTGCATTGCTGCAGAAACCGATGATCGTCGACGAGCAGGGCTACGAGGAAGCCGACGCCTCGGCACTGCGCCATCTCGCCGAGCTGAACAAGATCGCCGCCGAAAGTGCCGGCCGTCTGATCAGGAACGGCAAAGAGGGAATTCCGATCAAGACGGCGACGATCATCCACACTGCAGCGTCTCACGCCAAAACCGGTTTGGAAAATCCCTAACTAGCCAAAGTCCGTACCGGTCGATTTGACACGAGCCGGTCGCCTCGGGAAGGGTCTCCGGCCGTGCCCAGCTTGCCCACACCCGGAGACGGCGACCCGTTGGAGGCGCGCAGCGACGACCGGGGCCAGCAGCCGGCCTTGATCAGTCGCGAGGCTCTGTTCAAGGCCATCGGACATCCCCTTCGAATCGAGGTGCTGCGAGCCTTTTCCGGCGGTCCGGAGAGTCCCGCCACGCTCGCCAAGGCTCTGCGCGCCTCGGTCACGGAGGTGGCATACCACGTCCGGGTACTGGACCGCGAGTGCAAGGTTCTCGAACCAGTCGACGATCGCCGTAGGACGCGGGCAAGCCAGTGCTTCTACCGGCTCAAGTCTCCAATCAGGTTCTCAAGTCTTGAGCTGGACGCTCTCCCGGCGGTTGGTCGACAAGGTGTCCTTGCCGCCCTCCTGGGGCAGTTCCTCAAGCTCGCGAGAAAGGCAATCACGGCCGGGACAATCGGCGGGCCGCGAGGCCACACGCTCTCCGCTCGCCCCGCAACCTTCGATGAGGATGGCTGGCGTCGCGCGAGCTCGGTCCTGCGAGCGGCAGACGAAGAGATCGAGCTGATCGAAGGCGAAAGCCGTCAGCGCCTGAAGGCCAGTTCGCATGCCGGAGCCGTGCACGCGGTGGTTGGGATCGCTCTCTTCGAAGCGGCTTGAACAGGCCCTCCCCTGGTGGAGGAGATTCCAGCAGGCTAGGAATCAGATCAACCAAATTTTGCTCTTGAAACCCCCATCTCGCTGCTAAATGCTCCGGCTCCGATTCGGTACGTACCGGATCTCCAGTCAACCGAGCGGGGGGAGTTGGGATGAGTGCGCGACGCCAGAAGTGGCTGCGGCGAGATGCGGCTTCGAAGGGGATTCACCGGCGTGGCATTGGTCTCACCAGTGCCCTCGTGATTCTCGGTGTCCTGACTTGGGCGGGGCTTGCCTTCGCGTCGGATGAGACTCCGACCCAACAGGAGGCGCAGACCGCGCCAGTTACCGAGAGCGAGGCCGTCGAGCTTCCCGCCAAGCGCACCGCCACCTCTGACACCTTCGAACTCCCCAACGGCTCGCGCGAAGCGCGGATCTACCAGTCCCCCGTCAACTACCGCGACGATGAAGGCAATTGGCAGCCGATCGACGAAGGCTTGGTAGGGAAAGACGGCTCAGCGTTGAGCAACGGCGACCACTCTTTCGACCTGACGCTGCCGGCACAGCTTGGCGTCGGTCCCGTGCGCTTGGCGACGGACGACGCCTGGGTCGCCGCCACGCTCCTGGGCGCGCCCTCCGCGCCGGTCGATCTCGAAGACGGGACGGCGAGCTACGAGCTGCCGAACCCCGAGGCCAGCATCGAACTCTCAAGTCTTCCGAATGGCCTCAAGGAGGACATCGAAATCGCGAGCGCTTCGGCGCCCAGCACCTTCCACTTCGAACTCACCGCCTCCGCCGGCGTCACTCCGACGCTCACCAACGGCGGCGCGATCGAGTTCCACGACCAGGACGATGATCTGGTCGCCACGCTCCCCTCGCCGTTCATGTTCGACAGCTCCGGGGGCCTGGACGGGATCTCGGATGCCGTCGAATACAAGCTCGAACCGAACGACTCAGGAGCTTGGCTCCTCACCGTCGAAGCCTCAGAGGATTGGCTGAGCGAACCCGGCCGGGACTGGCCGGTGACGATCGACCCGACCCTCCTGGTGTCGACGGCCTCTTACTTCGACTGCACCGTCTACAGCGCGCCAGCGATCGAAACCTGGAACAAATGCGCGCAAAACGGCGTGCCGACGCTCGCCGCCGAAGCCTACAACCGCCCAACCACTCCCGACGAATACAGCCGCGCCCTCACCTTCTTTCGCCTGATCGGCGGCCCGATTCCCACCAACGCCTACGTGGCCAGTGCGGACATGCACCTCTATTCCGGCGAAGCCGCGCAAAACACGGACGGCGTCGAACTGACCAGGCTGACGGTGCCCTGGAGCAGCTACGTCTCCTGGAAATACAGCGGCTACCCCAATTGCTACACCTGCGCGCCCTGGGCGACGCCGGGCGGCACCGGCTCAGAAGTGGTGGGGGAAGTGACCACCGCAGCGCGTGGTGGCAGCGCGGCCGGCTGGTGGAACATCCCGCTGCAGGAAAAGATGGTGCAGGACTGGGTCAGCGGCGGCGAACCCGTGAACTTCGGGGTCGCGGTCAAGCAACTCGGGGAGAAAGTGCATAGCTGCAGCCCGACCTGTCTCTACCGCAAACTCAGCTTCGAATCCAGCGCCGCCTCAAATCCAAGCCGCCGGCCCTACCTCTTGATCAACTACTGGCCGAAAGCACCTGAATCCAGCAAGCTGACCTCGCCGACCGAAGGAACGATCACCGCCCGGCGGCTGAAGCTCGCCACGACCTGGAGCGGCGGCGCCATGAGCGGCATCACCTACCAGTGGCGCGAAGGCAAGGAAGGGCCTTTCAAAACCATCCCAGCCGCTCTCGTCCGCGACAAGAACAACCAGACGGTCACCTGGCCGCAGAATGCGGGGACGGGAACCAGTAGCGAACCCCTCTACTTCGATGCCGCCATGGCCTCGCCGGCCCTGGAAGAACACGGCGGAACGGTCCAGATCCGCGCCATCTTCGACGGCGCCCCCGTCACCCGCGGCTACAGCGCTCCTGTTGAAGCGATCGTCAACCGGTTCACCGGTTCCGCCGCCGATGCAACGGCCGAAGTCGGACCCGGGAGCGTCGACCTGCTCACTGGCAACCTCACTGTGACGCGCTCAGACGTCTCCGTGCCCGGCTTTAACTCAACCATGTCGTTCACCCGCGCTCACAACTCTCGCGGGGTGCTTCCTGGCCCAGGGCAGCCTGGCTTTGGTGAAGAATCGAAAGCGATCGCCGAAGAGAACAAGGGTGTTCTCGGGCTCGGCTGGAAGCCGGGGATCGCGGTCGAAGCCGAAGGCGGCTCAGAATGGCGCAACATCCGCAAGGAAAGCTTCATCGAAGAAGTGGGAGGCGTGCAGGCGACGTTCGCCTACGCGATTCTCACCAGTGTTGAAGGTATTGAAGTTCCGTTTGAAGAATTGCCGATTGGGAGTGGCACCTATATCGCGCCACCAGCCCTGACGGGCTGGTCCCTCAACAGCTCGGGCACGAATCTTGCGCTAGCTGATCCCAACGGGATCAGTACCAAGTTTGAACGCGTCTCAGCAAGCAATGAATACGTGCCCAGCTCGGTCTCCTACCCAGGAGCTAGCAGTAACAAAGCCCAAATGGTCTACGACCTCGTCGAAGGGCGACAGCGACTCAAGATGATGATTGCTCCCGCGCCGGTCGGGGTCTCCTGCGTTGGCGAAGAAGCTCTCGCGACCCCCGGCTGCAAAGCCTTGGTCTTCAACTATGCAGAAGCGACCAAATACGGTGCGCCAAATTCTTACGGGACGCGAGTCGCTTCCATTCAGTACTACAACAAAGGCGCAGGGGTGGTGGGACAGGAAGTTGCACGCTACAACTACAATGCAGAAGGCCGACTGACCGAAGAGTGGGATCCACGCATCTCGCCTGCCCTGAAAGAGACTTACAGCTACACGTCGGAAGGGCAGTTGGCGACGCTCACCTTGCCTGGGCAGAATCCGTGGCAGATGGAATACGGCCCCTCGATCGATGGCGAGCAGGCAAATGGCCGCCTGAAGGCGGTATCACGGGCGAGTCTTCTGCCGAGCCCGAACAATGTCGCCAAGACGACGATTGCCTATGGGGTGCCCTTGGCTGGAGGCGTCACGGGCCTCGCAGATCTCAGCCCCGCGGCAGTCGGCCAATGGGGACAGCAAGATTTGCCCGCGGAGGCGACCGCCGTGTTCCCGCCCGATTCGGGGGCGGTCGCGACGCCTCCAGCTTCCTATTCGCAGGCGACGGTCTACTACATGAACGCTGAAGGACGAGGGGTAAACAGGGCCACTCCGGCCGGAGCAGGGACCGTGGCAGGATCGATCACGACTTCCGAATACGACGAATTTGGCAACGTCGTGCGAGAACTAAGTGCTCAGAACCGCCTGCGAGCACTTGGCGCCGGATCGGAATCGGCAGCGAAATCGCACGAATTGGAGACCAAGCGCCGCTACAACGCCGACGGAACCCAGATGGAAGAGGAATGGGGACCATTGCATCAGGTGCGGCTGGAATTGGGGACGACGACCAACGCGCGCTTTCACAAGCTCGTGAAATACAACGAAGGGTGGGCTGGGACCGGCATCAACCCGCACCTACCCACTTGGGAACGAACCAGCGCACTCCTCACTGGCAGTGGGACCGATGCGGATCAACGGCTGACGGAAACCAAGTACAACTGGAACCTGTTCAAGCCCGAAGAAACGATTGTCGATCCCGCTGGCCTTAACATCCGTTCAGTCACCGTCTACGATGAAAAAACCGGTTTGCCGATCGAACGGCGCCAGCCTAAGAACAAAGAAGGCGGCGGCGCCGGGACCACCAAGACCGTCTACTGGACCAAGGACGGCTCCGCCGGGTGCCCAGCAAATGTTGTCTACGCTGGCCTTCCGTGCATGGTGTTCCCTGCGGCGCAGGCGGTCGGGGCGGGTCGCCCCGAACTTCCCGTTAAGACCTTCGCTGCCTATAACCCGCTCGGCCAGCCGACGGAAATCCGGGAGGAAAGCGGCGGCGTCGTGCGAAAAACGACTCTCACCTACGACAGCGCCGGCCGCCAGCTGACCGAGAAAATCGAAGGCGGCGGAGCGTCGGTGCCAAAGGTCGAACAGACCTACGACCCGAACACCGGCCTACCCGCCAAGAGCCAGTTCGTCTCCGAAGGGGCGGGCGCAGAACCCCAGTACGTCTCCTCGGTCGGGGCCTCGGGCACCGGCAACGGCCAGTTCACCCACCCTGCTGACATCGCGATCGACGCCAAAGGCAACCTCTGGGTCGCCGATCAGGGCAACAACCGCATCCAGGAGCTAAACGAAAAAGGCGAATTCGTCAAAGCCTTCGGCGTCTGGGGAACCGGCAACGGCCAGTTCAAGGCGCCGAAGTCGATTGCCTTCGATTCCAAAGGCAACTACTGGGTCGCTGACTCCGGCAACAACCGCCTCGAGCAGTTCAACGAAAAAGGAGAATTCCTGAAAGCGGTCGGCTCTGCCGGCTCGGGCAACGGCCAGTTCAAAGGCCCCGAAGGCATCGCGATCGACCCGAGCGGCAACATCTGGGTCGCCGACACCTACAACAACCGGATCCAGAAACTGAACGAAAAAGGCGAATTCGTCAAAGTCGTCAACCCCGGCGCGATGGGGGCGATCGAACCAACCGGGATCGACGTCGGCCCGGGCGGCAACGTCTGGATCGCCGACTGGGCCAACAACCGCGTCGTCGAGCTCAGCGAAGCCGGTGAATTCGTCCGCGCCTTCGGCTCCGAAGGCACCGGCAACGGCCAGTTCAAACGCCCCGACTCCATCGCCGCCGACGGCAACGGCACGATCTGGGTCTCAGACCAGAACAACGGCCGGGTCCAGGGCTTCAACGAAAAAGGCGAATACCGCCAGCAGTTCGGCTCGGCGGGCTCGGGCGCGGGCCAGTTCGGCTATCCGAGCGGCATCGCCGTCGACTCCAGCGGTCGTCCCTGGGTCATCGACGCGCCGAGTCGCGAAAAGCGCACGGCGCCCTCCGCCCCCGCCGGGCCGACCGCGGCCTACGGCCTGGACGAGAACACGGGCACGGTCGCCCGCGACGGCGCCATGCACCACGACGGCGCCATCCAGTACCAGAGCTGGGTCGAAGGCAAATACGGCAAAGCGGTCAAATTCGACGGCGAAGGCACCTGCATCACGGTTCCCGACGGCGTCGACCTGCAGCTCTCCGGATCCTTCACGCTCTCGGCCTGGGTCAAGCCGGCGAACCTCACGCAGTGGGCGCCGATCTTCTTCAAGGAATCGGAATCCTTCTACAGCTACTCGCTCTTCTTCGGCGCCTTCGAAGCCGGCCACGTCCAGGGCTACGTCGCCGAAAAAGCCTGGGAATCGTGGGCCGAAGTCGAATCGCCCGAAAAACTGACCGCCAACACCTGGGCGCACGTCGCGATGACCTCCGACGCCACCACCCTGCGCCTCTACGTCAACGGCAAACAGGTCGACAGCGCCTCGGCCAAAGCGGTGACCGAAAGCAAAGGGCCGCTGCAGATCGGCTGCTGGAAAAAAGAAGGGCAGTACTTCAACGGCACCATCGACAACGTCCGCATCTACAACAGGGCGCTGAGCGCGGCTGAACTGGAAACCGACAAGGCGACCGCGATCACCACGGTGATCGACGGCGACCGGATCCAGAAATGGACGGCTCCGTTTGACTCCCAGGCGACCAGCGCCACCTACGACTCGCTCGGGCGCGTCACCGAATACGAAGACGCCGACGGCAACGTGGCAAAAACGACCTTCGACCTAAATGGCCGGCCGGTAACTTTCTCGAATGCGAAGGGCTCACAGACGCTGACCTACGATCCAACCTCGGGTCTACTTACGAAACTTGAAGACTCCGGCGCCGGTACCTTCACGGCCGCCTATGACGCCGACGGCAACCTCACCGAACGCACCCTGCCGAACGGCCTCACCGCGAAAACCACCTTCAACGAGGCCGGTGAATCCACCCACCTGACCTACACGAAGGCGTCTAGCTGCGGAACGAGCTGCACTTGGTATGACGAAGGGATCGAACGCTCGATTTACGGCCAGGATCTCTCCCAAACCGGGACGCTCGCGAACTACCTCTACACCTATGACAAAGCGGGTCGGCTGACCTCGGCGGCTGAAACCCCTGCCGGAGGGGGCTGCACGACCCGCTCCTACACCTTCGACGCAGACTCCAACCGGCTGTCGATGGCCACTCGCAGTCCGGGTGTAGGCGGAGTCTGCAACTGGTCCGGCGGCACTCCGCAGACCTACAAATACGACGCCGCCGACCGGCTGGAAGGGCCGACCTATGACAGTTGGGGTCGGGTTGAAAGCCTGCCAGCCGAATTCGCCGCAGGCAAAGCGCTGACGACGGAATACTTCTCGACCGACATGGTCGCCAAACAGACCCAGAATGGGGTGACGAACACGTTCCAACTCGACTCAAGCTTGCGACAGCGCCAGCGGGTGCAGGCCGGTGGCATCGAAGGGGTCGAAATATTCCATTACGACGACGGATCCGATTCCATGGCGTGGACTCAGCTCGGGTCGACTTGGACTCGGAACATCGTCGGAATCGGCGGGAATCTATGCGGCGTTGAAGATAGCTCCTCGGGGACTACGCTCCGTCTTACGAACCTTCATGGGGACGTAGTGGGGAGCGCGAGTTTGAACCCGGCTGAATCGAAATTGATTGCGACTTTCCGGTTTGACGAGTTTGGCAATCCGATGTCAGGAAATGCAGGACGGTTTGGATGGCTTGGCGGGAAGCTCCGTCGGACCGAACTGCCGTCGGGTGTCGTGCAGATGGGGGCGCGAAGTTACGTTCCGTCGATCGGACGGTTTATTTCCGCAGATGCCGTACCGGGTGGATCCGCCAATAACTATGACTATGGATCGGCGGATCCCATAAACAGCTTCGACTTGGATGGCACTACCGTCAAGAAGGGTCTTAGCTCGAACAAGGCTGTTTCGGCCGTTCAGGGAGGTTCCCGTCCCGTGGCACCGCCTGCCTCGGCCCCAGCGCCTGCCCTCTCAGCGCCCGTCCCAAGCGCCTCAGCCTCGGGTGTTGTCACCAGTATCGTCAGCTACCTAAAGAGCCTTGCGGGAATAGTCGCGCCAATCGCGTGGGGAACTTGCGTTCCGGAAAGCGAGATTGGTCCAGATAAACAAGCTGTCAAGGCTGCTTTTGGGAGGAAAAGCTGCATCCCCAAACTCAAATATCACGTATCGAGCCCCGCGCAGCTCCCTGCGGTGAAGGCCTCAGCGTGGGCTTGGTGTGTCGCTACGAACGCTTGGGCCAGGAATCCCATCAAGGGGGCCTGGAGCTTTCTTGGAGCAGCGATTCTGGCCGGGGCATGGTGTAGCGCGTCGGATGAACGCGCGTGGGCCTACGTTACCTTCTACTAAGAGCCTCGCACGTGGTTTCCCTGATAGGCTTTAGGCTATGAGCTTGGGGATAATACTGTTGGGTATCGCGTTCATCG
>DATKIA010000113.1:0-12720 GCA_035509895.1 Solirubrobacterales bacterium | reverse complement strand
TCGGCGCCACGGTGTACGCACTGATGTGGGAGCAGGTTCGCCGCGCCGGCCCCGAGAGCCTCGGAACCCTCGTCCCCCTAGCCAGCTACATCACCCTCGTCGGCTTCGTCGGGCCCGAGCAGGCCGTCGCCGTCGCCAACGGCAGGAGCCGCTAGGGCGACGGCTCCGGCGGCGGCGGGGTGCGCAGCTCCTCCTCGGCGGCCTCGGCGCCCAGGTAGGGGAAGACCGCGGCGTACATCAGCTGGGGGATCTCCTCCTCCCCCAGTCCGAGTTCGCCTTTGGCGACCGCCTCTTGGATGCGGGCGAAGACGACGCCCCCGACGCCGAGAGCGGTCGCCCGACTCGGCGAGTCCGGGCCGCTGGCTTCGGCGCTGCCCTCGTCGATCAAGTCGACGAGACGGTTGAAGGTCTCCAGGAACAGGCGCTGGGCGCCCTCCCCGGCGTGCTGAGCCTCGACCGCCGCCAGCCGTGCCACGCGCTCGTCCTCGCGCAGGTAGCGGAGCAGGGCATAGGCGGTCGCGCGCATCCGGTCGCGCCAGCCGCTCTGGCCCGCCACCGCCGCCTGGGCGCGCGTGAAGAACTCGGCGTAGACCTGACCGAGGACGGCAGCGAAGCAGGCGTCCATGTCGGGATAGAGCCGGTGGAAGGCGGCCTTCTCGACGCCCGCGCGCTCAAGCAGGTCGCCGAGCTCGAGCTCGGCGTAGCCGCGCTCGACGCAGAGGTCGAGCAGCGCCTCGCGCAGTCTTGCCTCTTCAGTGCTGGGGTCTGGCATCGCTCTCGGTCGGTATGTATCTCACAAGCGGGCACGGGAGCGCCGTGAGGCAGCGAGCGCGCCGGCGCTGCCGCGCCCGCGCCGGCGCATCAGGTGGATCGCGACCGACGGTCGCGCGAAGGGTCCGAGCGCCCCATAGACGGCGAGCGAGATCGGCTCGCGGTCGGGCCGCCAGGCGTCTTCGTGGATCAGGTACAACGCTCCCATCGCCGCCAGGATCGCCTCGTGCAGGCGCCCTTCCGGCAGCTCGGAGACCCGCAGGCGCGCACCGGATGCGATCGCCCGCAAGCGCTCGGCGGCATGCTCGCGGGACTCGTACCGGCGCAGGTGGCTCGCTCCCTCGGGGTCCTCGTCGAGGTCGACCAGCGAGTCCAGCAAGGCGTTGAGGCCGCTCGCCCAGGGGAAGTAGGCAGCCTCCACCCGGCGGGCGTCCGCCTCGCTCGCCCCGGGCCTCGCCGCCAGTGCCAGCAGCGCTCCGACGCAAAGCGAGGACGCCGCGGCGGCGGCGATCAGCTCCCACCACTCGAAGCCTGTCTCGAGACCGACCTCGCCGGCGGTTCGCGCCGCCCACTCGTCGAGCTCGTCCTCGATCGGGGCGTAGCGCAGGGCGTGGTTCAGAGCCTGCGATTCCCGGCACAGCCGTGCCTGGCGAAGTAGTGCGTCGCGGACCACCCAGTAGGAGGGCAGGTCGAGCAGCGGCGCCCGACAGATATCGATCAGCCCCGGCAGGTAACCGCCGTCCGCCCGGGTCGGCGCGTGGGCGTAGTAGTCCTCGTGCGGAGCGCCGGGATCGAGAGCGACCTCGAAGGCGCGGTGGAGACAGAGACCGTTGGCGAGCGGGTCCTCGGTCTCGCGCTCGGAGACGCCGTCCAGGTAGTCGAGCATCAGCTGGTAGGCGACGAGGCTGCGGGCGACCGCGGCGCGCCGGGAGCGGGGAGCGAGGACGGCCAGGGCGGCCAGGCCCTCGGAGTTCGACCCCTTGTCGTGGTGGGAGGTGAGCGCGTCGGCTCGCAGGAACGGGTCGGGGATTGCCTCGGCGGCGAGGAGATGGCGGCGCTGGGCCGACCGGGCGGCGGGGAACGCCCCCAGCCAGTAGCGACCGGCCGCGGTCGCGAAGAGGCGGGCGGATCCGCCCTTGCTGGTCTGGTTGTGGCGGCGATAGAGGAGCAACTGGTCCTTGCTGGTCAGTCCCGCACCGCGCAGCGGCGCAGGATCGTGGTCGAGATGGTCGGGCCGCCGGAGAACTCGTAGGTGGCACGGGCGAGGGGAACGGTGAAGGCATGAAAGCGCGGGGGCAGCGGACAGCGGGCGCTGAGGTAGCTGCGCGAGATGCCGCCGGCGCGGTAGCGGCGCCCCAGCGTCAGCTCGAAGGAGCGCAGGCGCGGCCAACGGCCGAGCGCGGCGGCGACCGGAGCACGAACGAGCGTCCCGTAAGCACCGGCGCGGCGACTGAGGATGAAAAAGGGAAGGACGAAAGAGACCGGTGGCGAGGCAGAGTAGGCGTGGACCCAGACCACGGGGCGCCCGTCCTCGCCTCCGTTGAAGGCGAGGACGCGGGCATGCGCGAGGAGCGGGTCCTGGGGATTGAGGGGGACTTCGGCCTCGATCGTGCCGCGGCCGACCAGGGCGTCGCCGCAACGGGCCAGCGCCTGCCGCGCGGTCGCGTTGCGCAGCCGCGCTCGCGTGCAGCGCGGCAGACCGGTCGTGTCGAGGCCGCCGCGGGCGCCGAAGGCGACTTCCAGCCGCGCCAGGCGCGGCGGCGGCGCCCCTGCATCGGCGCGGACCTTGCCGCTCAGGGTCACCGAGACCGGGGCCGGGCGCTCACGCGGAAGGCGGCGGGGCGCGATCGACCCGTCGAGGCAGGCGACGACTCCATCGCGACCGCTGCACTCGGCGCCGGCGTCGCCGGCCGTCAGCAAGGCCACTGCGGTCGCCACGAGGAATAGCGAGAGCAACCGACTCACTGGAACCTCGTCGGCTTGAAGGAGCAGTAGTTGAAGCCGAAGGAGACGACCGCGTTGTTGGCGCGGTTGCCCTCTTGGATGAAGCGCGCCGAGACCCGCTGGAAGCCGGCGACGTCGTCGCTGCGGAGCGTCTTCACCATCTGGCCGAGGTAGAGCTTCTCCTTGCCGAGCGCGGCGAACCAGCGGGAGAGCGTGGGCCGGTCGGCCGCGGGGCGGGGCACGGCCGAGATCGAACGGACAGTGGCGACGAAGATGCTTTCGGCACGGGCGAACTTCCGCCCCGCGACCTCGAGCCGTTCGGCGCGGACGTCGGCGCGGACCCCGCTGACGGCGCGTTCGGTCGCTTCGGAGCCAGGCTTGCAGATCTGCTCGAGGCGGGCGACGTATTCGGTGCGGGTCAGTTCCTGGGCCGCCGCCGAGCCGGCGGCGCAGGCCAAAGCGCAGAGCGCGAGAACGAACGCGAGACGAGAGCGGAGCGGGCGGGCCATCAGCTCGTCGCCTCTGCGGTTCTCGCGGCGGGCCGCTCGCCGGCGCTCGGCAGCAACCGGTCAAGCCAGCCCGGTGTGCGCCAGACACGGTCGCCGATCAGCAGCATCAGCGCCGGCAGCAGGACGATGCGAACGACGGTCGCGTCGAAGAGGATCGCGACCGTCAGGCCCAGCCCCATCTGGCTGACGGTCGCGACTGGCGCGACCGCGAAGGAGGCGAAGACCGCCGCCATGATCGCTGCGGCGCCGGTGATCACCCCGGCGGTTTTGTCGAGGCCGAAGCGGATCGCGGCGGCGTTGCTGCCGCCCTCGTCATGGCGCTCGCGCATGCGGGCGAGGAGGAAGACCGCGTAGTCGATCGAGAGGCCGAAGGTGACGCCGAAGATCGCCGCCGCCCCGACCGTGTCTATATAAGGGTGGCCGCCGAGCGGGTAACCGGCCGGGATCTGGCAGACGAGGGTGACGATCCCGATCGCGGCGGCGACCGAGAGCAGGTTGAGGCCGACCGCGAGGGCAGCGAGGAGCGGCGCGCGCAGGAGCGCGACCAGCATCAGGAAGGTGATCAGCACGATCGAGCCGACCACCAGCGGCAGGCGGGATTTGGTCGCGCTGCCGTAGTCGTTGAGGACGGCCGCGCCACCGCTGAGTCCGGCGCTGTAGGCGGGGCGCGCATCGATCCTGTCGGCGAGAGATTGCAGCCGTGAGCCAAGCTGCCGTGAGCCCGCGGTGTTGAAGCCGGCACGGGGGACGATCAGGTAGCGGACGGCGGTGCCGCCGCGCGAGACGTTGATCACCTCGGCGGCGAGCGAGCGCCGGGTCGGGTCGGCGCCGTCGATCGCCGCCGTGGTCAGGAAGCCGGAGTCGAACAGGCCCGGCGAGAGCTCTTCGAGCTCCGCCAGCCGGCGTTCGAACCGGTCGCTGACCTTCCCAACCCGGTCGCCGGCCCGGCTCAGCCCGCGCTGCAGCGGGTAGGCCCGCTGCGAGCCTTCCGCGAGGCCGCCGCTGAGCGCTTCGGCGCCCCCCTCGAGTTCGCCGAGCCCGGAAGTAAGCCGCACGGCGCCAGATTCCAGTTCGGACAGACCGGCGCTGAGCCGTAGGGCTTCTTCGGCGAGGCGGGCCGAGCCGCCGTGCAGGCGCTTGCCGCCGGCGTAGAGCTTGGCGAGGCCCTTGTTGAGGACCGCCGCCTGGCTGCGCAGGCGGGCGAGTTCTTCGCGATTGGCCGCGAGGACCGAGGCGAGGACCGCGGACTCGTGCGCGGCACGGCTGAAGGCGGGATCGGTGGCCGCTTCGGCTTCGAGCTGGACGGCGAGCTGGCGAGCCCGTCCGAGCCCCTGGGCGGTCAGGTTCGGCAGCAGGGTGCCGAGGCCGAGCGAGAGGCTGTAGGCGCTCGCCGAGGCTTCGCGCTGGCCGTCCGCGAGCCGGCCCGAGCCGTCGGCGAGGCGTTCGAGCGCGCCCGAGGCCTGTTCGCCGCCGGCATTGGCCTGGCCGAGTCCAGCGGCGATCTGTTCCGAACCCTCGCCGGCGCGGGCCGATCCTTCGCCGAGCAAAGCGCCGCCGGCCGAGGCTTCGTCGAGACCGCCGCGCAGCTTGGAGACGGCGCCCGAGGCCTGCTGCAGCCGCGGGCCGAGGCGGTCGAGCTGGTCGACCGCGGCGGAGCCGCCGGGTTCGAGCTCGGTGGCGAGTGAGCGCAGCGGGCGCGCGGCGGTGGCAATCGCGGCGGGACCGATCACCGCCTTCACCCCCGGCATCGCGTCGATCCGGCGCTGGGTGGCAGCGAGGAAGGCGAGCCGCGAGCGGGTTGCGATCGAGCCGCGGCGGGCGGCGACGGTGAGGATGAAGGGCGCCTGCCACCCCGCCCCGACCGCCTCCGTGATCGCTTCGGAGTCCTGGCGGGCGGTGCTCGAGGAGGAGAGCTCGTCGACCCCGGGCGAGCCGGTGTCGAAGGCGAGGGCGGGAGTCGAGAGCAGCAGCAGCGGCAGCGAGATCACGACCGCGGCGAGGGCCGGGCGGCGCAGGGCAGCGGACGCCGCGGCGGCGACCCGAGAGCGGGCGCCGGGGCGCAAGCGCCCGATCCGCCCGGTGTTGATCCGGTCGCCGAGCAGGGTGAGCAGGGCGGGCAGGGCGGCCCAGGCGATCAGCACCGCGAGCGCGGTCACCACCGCCAGCGCCGCGGCCAGCGAGACCAGCAGGGTGCCCGGCTGGAAGAAGGCGGAGAGGAAGATCGAGAAGAACAGGGTGGCGCCGGCGACCGCCGTCGTCCGCCCGGCGCTGCGCCGGGTCAGCGCCGCGGCGCGGGCAGGCGGGTGGCCGGCGGCGAGCTCCTCGCGGAAGCGGGAGACGATCAGCAGCGAATAATCGACGCCGAGGGCAAGTCCCATCATCGTGCAGACGACCAGCGAGAGGGCGCCGATCGGCATCAGCGAGGTGAGGAAGACGAGGACGCCGCGCCCGACGAGCACGGTCACCGCTCCGAAGGCCAGCGGGATCAGGGCCGCGGTGACCGAGCGGAAGACGAGCAGGAGGACGATCAGCAGCAGCGGCGCGGCGAGCAGCTCGGCGCGCTCGGCGGCGGAGAGCGATTCACGCTGGAGCGCACGGGAGATGGTCGCGTAGCCCGACTGAACCGCTTCGAGCGGCGGCTGGACGTGAGCTTCGAGGTCATCTTCGAGCTGCGGGACGGTGTCGCGCATCGCGGTCGCGAGCGGCTGATGGAAGTCGAGCAGGAGCAGGGCGTGCGAGGGCGTCCCCGGCGACGTTCCGGCGGCCGGAGCCGGCAGCTTGCGGGCGGCAGGGGCGGGGTCCCAGGGCGAGATCACCGTCACGTCGGACTCGCGCCGCAGGGCCGCGGCGATGCGCGGCCCCTGGCGTTCGATCGCGCCGGCGGGGCCGCGAAGCAGCACGGCGAAGGGCGAGGAGTCACCGAATTCAGCTTTGGCGAGCTCTTCGCCGCGGGCCGAGGGAGTGCCGTCGATCGCCAGCGAGGTCGGCTCCAGGTGGCTCTCGACGTCGAGTCCGACGAGACCGAGCACGACGACCGCAAGAGCGGTCGCGGCGAGGACAGCGACAGCGCCGCGCTGTTGCGACGAGTCCGCGCCCACGCGCTCGTGATCTTTTCGGCGAGGGCGTCCTCTCATCTCTCCCCTGCTCGCTCCGGGGGAGCGATGAAAGCACAAGGTGACGTGAAAGGCAAGGACCTTTTCTGAAGAGAACGGTCTTGTACCGGCTCAGCAGCCGGCTGGGCGCAGCGGCACGCGCAGCTGGCGGTGCTTGCCGCTGTGAGCGGCGGCGGTCGCCGTGGCAATGCCCGGCCGCGTGCAGAGCGAGCGGCTGTTGACGACGATCCCGCGCCGGCCGCCGAAAAGGGCCAGGACCGCTCTCGAGAGCGGGATGTCGGGCAGCGAACCGAAGCTGAGGCCGAAACCGCCATGCCGGTTCATGGTCCTGCCATGGAGCAGCAGCCGGAGGTGGGCAGAGCGCAGTTCCGCAACCAGATCTGGGAGCTTGCCGCCCGGCCTGCGGAGGTAGACCGCGCCTTCGAGAGCACCGTCGAGAAACGGGCTCTCGAGGCGCAGGTTCCCGAGGCGCGAATCGCGGGGACAGTCCGCGGCAGCCACGCCGCGCGGGCAAAGCACGCGAAGGTGGCGGAGATCGAGCAGCTCGCCGGCGGGCAGGGTGAAACCCAAACGCGCGAGCGTCGCTTCCCCGCGCTCGCCGCGGACGACGGCGCGCATCGCAGGGTGCCCGTTACGGCCGAGAGCGCCGGAAGCACGAAGGGACAGCTTCGGCGCGAACGGGAGCGCGGCGCAATCGCCGACCTGGAAGCGCTGCGAAAGCGGCGTCGTCACGCCGAGGCTGGTCGTCGCCGACCCCGTGATCCTCATCGGTTCGCACGAGGACGGATTGCGGACGAAGCCGGGCCGGTCGAGATCGAGGCGCAGCGAGCGCAGCTCGAGCGGCACACCGCCGAGGATCCGCGGCAGCGGATCGGAGCTGACGCTGACCTGCGCCGTCTCGGGGTCGACCGAGACGGCGGCCCGCTGCACGATCGTGCCGAGGTCGAAGGGCCCGACCTTCGCCGGGACGACGATTTCGAGGCTGTACGGGGAGCCTTTGTAGGGGCCGCCCAGATAGACGGCGCCCCCGAGCGCCAGCGGCTGCGGACCAAGCCCGGCGCCGACCCGGACGCTGCCGACGGTGGCGCCGACCGGGACGGAGCCAAGGTCGGCGACGAGGCCAGGCGGCAGGGTCAGGTCGAACGAGCCGAAGTGTTGGTCGAGGTCGCTCCGGGAGAGATCGATCACGAGCGGCGAGTCGCCGCCGGCGCGCGTCGATTCGGTGCCCGCCTCGAATGAGGGCGCGGCGTTGCGATCGACTTCCGGCGCGGGACACGGCGCGCCGAAGGCACCCGCGGATAGGGTGAAGCCGGAGGTCCGCGTGACCGCGGGAGCGAATGGCGCGGTCGAGGGAGTGAAGGTCGCTGCGGTCGAGTACCTGCCGCAGCTCGGCGGGCTGACCAGCGGCGCCTGTGGTCCGCCGGAGAGTTCGAGGTCGAGCTCGCTGAAGGGAAACCGGGGCAGTTCCGGGATGATCGCGGTGAGCCGCCCGTCGGTCTGGTCGGCGTCAAGGCGGCCGGGAATCTTGCGGATGGTGCCCGTGGCTTCGTCGTCGATCACCAGATAGATCGCGTAGCGCGAGCCGAAGGGGTTGGCGCCAGGCGCAGCGAGATAGATAGCTCCGCTCAGCTCGTGGTCGATCAGCGGCGTTCGCAGCGTCGCCGTGCCGAGGCGCGAGGAGCCGGGGCAGGCCGCGCGGCCGTCGTCGAAGCGGGGCGGCTCCACCCCGCTCGCGGTTGCGAGGCCGATCGCGGCCGGGGAGCAGCCGCTGAGCCAGGACCCCGAGGATGGGTTCAGGGCCATTCCCCCGGGCAGCTCGACCCGGAGCGCTGCCAGAGGGGCGGCGGGGGTCAGACCGAGGGCTTCGTACTGCGCCAGTTCGAGATCCACCGAGAGAGCGGTCGGAGACAGCGGCGCGGCTTCGGTCCGAACCATGAGCCGCGGGTCGAACGGGATCCTCTCGCAGCCGACGAGCGGGTGTGGATTCCCAGCCGCGTCGCGCGAGAGAGAGGTGGCCTGCACCGCGAGGGCAGGAGGGCCAAGCGACCTGGCCGTCAGCGTGGCCCGGAGCGGATCCGCGCAGGCAGCGGGAAGCGTCAGCAGCGCCCGTTCACTGACTTCCGCGGAGCATCCGACGACCTGACTTTCCCCGGGCGCTGGGCAGACGCGCTCCGCATCGTGAGCGGGATCGGCGGGGATGCCCCAGATTTCCTCTTCGACGTCGACGAGCCGAAGATCCGGTGGCACCGTGCCGCTGAGCCGGATCGAGCTGGAACTCCCGGTGCCGCCCATGACCAGCCCGAGGACGAAGGTTTCGCCGTCAACCGAAGCGCCGAAAGCGGCTGCTTCGCCGGGCGACGGCTCCAGATTGAACACCGGCGCTTCCACCTGACCGAGACCGGTGGCGATCCCGCGGAGGACGCCGACCTGGGTCGAGCCCAAACAACTCTCGACCGCCTGCTCGAAGGCGCTGAGCGGGCAACGGGGAACCGCAAGGGCGTTGCCGGCCAGCCCGGGTGGGAGATCGACCTGGACGGTGTGCAGTTCCTCGCTCGGCTCCAGGTCCATCGCCAGGTGGACGTCGAGCGCGAAGGGATGGCTCGCGGCGCGTTCGTCGATGGTGCCGTTCGCTTCGCGAGCGGTGACGGTGAAGGCTTCCACCTCGAACCCGGCCGCGGAGGACGGAGCGACGAGGACAAGTAGCAGCAGCGAGCCCAGCGCCCACCGAATGCGGGGACGGCAACGCCGCACTCGTCGAGGCGATTTCTTTGTCCCGTATCCCATCTCGCGCCGGCTGAAGCCGACCTCCCTCGCCAGAGATGGTAGCGGTGGGACGGCCCGCCCCAACGAGGGGCGGGCCGTCCCAGTGGAGCCCTTAAGGCGCCAGCAGGAGGCGTTCCACGCCGGCTTCCGGCGTGGTCTGCGCCGAGACCGTGGCCGTCTGACCAGCGAATTTCAGCCCCGCGTTGAGGCTGGAGGAGAACAGGAGCTTTCCGGTTTCGCTGAATGCTCCCGTGAGGCCACTCCCGGTCAGCGATTTGCTGCCTTTCAGGGCCGTGGGACAGGAGCCGCCGCTCACGACGAAGGTCGCGATCGTCGATTTCCCGATCGGCGAGAACGTGACCGCGGGCGCTCCCGCGGCTTCACCCGCCAGTCCCGACAACGGGGTCGACACCACCGGGCTTTCAACCGAGCAAACTCCGCCGGACGGTTCCGAGACGTAGCACCCCGCCAGGGTCATCGTGCCGGTCGCCGTCCCGGCGCCACCGCCAGCGGGATTTTCAACGGAGCCTTCGAAGCCGCTCCCGGAGCCGCTGCACGCCATGTTGAATTTCACCCCGGCAATGGTCGCGGTGATCGCCAGCCCCGTCGAACCCGGCCGGGAGACGTAGCTGACCGCGCTACCCGCCGCGAACTTGGCGCTGGTCGGTTTCGACTTTTCCCCACCGACGTACCAGCGCTCTCCCGCCGGGTCGGTGTCGACGCCGATCGCAACCGGCAGGCCGGCGTTGGAGTTGAGCTCGAACTTGCTCAGCAGCGTCACCGTCTGACCCGCGTATTTCAGGGTGCTGGGGGAAAACGCCCCGGTTTCATACTGGTTTTCGTAGCCGATGAACTCGGCAGTGGGGCCACCGGTGAGCGTTTTGCTTCCTTTGTACAAACTCGGACAGCTGGAGCCCCCGATGGTGAAAGTCGTGAAGGCCGTGCCGTTTTCAGGTTCGAGCCTGATGCCGGCTTTTCCGCCCAAGGTGGCTTCGCCCCGCAGCGCATTCGTCGTGATCGTGCTGGGGACGGTGCAAACTCCCCCCGCCGGCTTGACCGTTTGACATTCGCCGTACGTCAGCGAAGCTTCGCGGAGTTTGCCGTTCACACCCCCCGCGGGGTTTTCGATCGTGCCCGATGCTTTCATCGAGTTGCAGGCGATCTCGACTTCAGCGCCGGCGATGCTGAAAGCCATGGTGGTGGCGGTGTTCTGTTCGCCGGTGATTGCGGTCGGGCTTCCCGTGGGGAGCCTTGGTCCTTCGTAGATGCCGTACCAGTGCTGCGTAGCGGCGGATGCCGCGGCACTCCCGAAACTGAGCGCGAGCATTGCCACCAGTGCGGCTCCGATCGCGAGTAGAGAGCTGCGTGACCATCTCTTCATTACAGGTACTCCCTTCCCAGGACTAGTGGGTCGTGTTGTCTCTCCCCGTAGGGGTATTCCGATCATCGCCGGGGTGGCGGGCGGCGACCTCACCAATACGGGGAATGGAGGGTTGCCCAAAGAGACACCTTGCACACGGCCTCGATCGAGTAACTTACGGAAACGTCAGGCTGCCGTTTTGGTACTCGCGTGCCGTTCGAGTTCGTCGAGGCGAAGTGCCATCTGCAGATCCACCGCACAATCGTCCAGTCGGCGGTTCAGGTGCTCTTCCACCACCCGAAGACGATTGGCAACAGTGCGGCGGTCGACGGCCAGCGCCGCGGCCGCAGACGTTGTGTTGCACCCGGTGGCAAAGTAGGAGCGCAGCGTCTGGCGCAGGACAAGCCCCCCGTCAGGGGCACGGGTGAGGGGAGTCAGATACAGGTCGCGGAGTGAGTTCGCCAGCACCTCGTCCTGGAGCACCGAGGCAAGCATTGCGACCGTTGCGTAACGGGCGTGGCAGCTGGGACCTGCCTGGGCGATCGGAAGCGCCGCGGCGGCCTGTCGGTGAGTGAGACGCCAGCCCGGAAGCCCGCGACCCGGCTCGCCGATGGCCAAGCGGACCTCGCTCGGCCACTTCCACCCGGCGAGTGTCTCCAACTGCTGCTCTGTGGGTTCTTGCGCGCCACCCAGCCAAGCCCAGGAGACCTCCGCCCCGTACTGCACGAAGAGGAAGCGTCGCTCCAGCGCGCCGGCGACAGCCTTGATCTCGCGCTCGGCGCCGGAGCCGGTTGCGATCAGGCCGAGGTGCCAGCCGTTGAGGTCGTAGTCGAGACCGCTGGCGTCGGACAGCTCTCCATCCAGCAGCTTGCAAACCCACTCGCTGCGCCGTCGGTGCCGCGACACGGTCTTCGCCTCCAGCTCGCTCCGATACTCGGCGGTAATCGCGGTGACGAGGTGGTCGAGGCTCGTCGCCTCGATCCTCAGCACGATCAGGAGGGCCGCACTATCCACCCCAGCCACCTCAGCCTCCTGGCAGATGAACTCGTCGATCAGGGTGTGACCGGCGACGTAACGGCGCAGAACGGTGTCAATTGGGATCCCACCACTCGCAGCCCGCCGAGCTTGACTCAAGAGCTCGACGGGGACAGGAGCCGGGCGCCCGCCCCCGCTCTCGAGTGCTGCGATCGCGTAGCCGACCGCAGCAACCACCGCGGACCGCAAGCCGGCTACGTATTCGGGGGATTCTCGGTCGCCGGCACCGGAGACCGACCGCGCACGCGCGAGAACCGTTTGCTCGATCTCCTCACGGCGCCCGCGCAAGCGATCGGCGAGTTCCCATCTGCGGATCTCCTCGATGCGCATGACACCAACGCGATTGCCATCGCCTATTCGCGCTTGCCCTTCTTCCCACACCCGTTCGCGATCTTCGGCTGGGTTTGCCTGACCAGGCCGTTCTGCGCCACCAGCCTCACAACGGCCCGCTGCTTGGAGTGGCAGAGGTTTTCGGAATTGACAAGCAGGCCTTCCTTCCCGCCCTTTAGCTGCAGTTCGAACTTCGAAACTGGGGCGTCGGGAGCCTGGAAGAAGGTGGTCCGGATGCGAGCGTTGGTCTTCGGCGTCACCGTGTCGACTGCGCCGATCAGGACCAGGTGGACCTGGCCCTTGAGGTCGGCGACGACGTCGGGTAGTTCGCGCTCGCCGCCATTGGCCCGGAAGTAGACCTTCCCTTCCAGCGGCTTGTCGAGCAGCGGTGACCAAGCCTTCGCCCGGCCGAGGATCGAGATCTTCGGGCACCTCTCTTCGGCGAACTGCGGGCGCGTGCAGGGGTTGCCGACGTGTTCGGGGTCGATGATCTCCGAGTGGGGCAGGGTCACCGCCGCCTTGGCGACGTTGGCGGAGCTCCCCTTCGAGGGGAAGGTCAGCTGCGTACTGAGTGCCGGATGGCGGGTGCGGGCGGTGCCGCCCTTGAAGCGAAGCGTCAAGGTTGGGTTGAAGCCGAGCCCCGCGCAGCCGGCGACCTGGAACCGGTTGGAGAGCCGAGCGCTGGCGCCGCTGGTCGAGACCGCTTCGCCGCCGACCGCCATCGCTTCGCAATTGGTCGGGTTCAGCGTGAACCTTTCGCGGTCGGCCTGAACCGAGACCGAGCGGACTACGAGCGGGATCCCGTGCAGGATGGTCGGCAGCGGGTCAGACTTGACGGTGATCTGGGCGGTCGATTCGTTCACGTAGAGCGCCGCGCGGACGACGACGACGCCGA
>DATKIA010000112.1:0-3340 GCA_035509895.1 Solirubrobacterales bacterium | reverse complement strand
TCATGACACTCCGTCAGGTACTTTGACCAGTAGTACTTTTCGGGTGACTTGTGCGGAGGAGCTGGAGAGGGCGTGAAATCGTCGGCAATGGTTTGCCAGCGCTTTTTGCCCGATTCTGGATGTACACTGGTGTTTACCTCCTCATCTTGCGCAAACGAGATGTTCTTTCGGTGACCACCGTCGGTCCCCCATCGATACTTGCATATGAGAGTGGCCGTTATTTTGCACGTATCTCCCTGGACGATCCATCTGCTGTTAGGCGCGATCTCGAAGGCGTTGACCATCCCACCTCTAGTCCCCGGATCGTTGTCCCAATCCGCCTTTGTGAGACTCTCTTCTACGGTTCGGCTGGGTGTGATCGTCGCGGTGATCTTCAATTTTGATTCCGGGCCAGGTGTGGGCGAGGGATTAGATGTCTTCGCGCTGCCTTTCGCAGGCGGCGGTGTGGTGCCACCTGCAGCGCGCACGATAGATTCGCCTGGAATCGGACTGATGCGATCGATGGTGCCGCTCAGGGTGCCTCCGGGGGATGCCGTGGACGGCGGCTGGAGTGTGCCGCTGGCCGGCGTGGGCTGACCGCTGCCCGTCGGGGGCGCGCCGCCGTCATTCGATCCGCCAGGTCTCCACTCTCTTTTGACGAGCTTGTTCGCCGGAGTCCCGGTGAGGTTCGGCGAGTACTCGCCCTGGCCGCGGCCCGAGCGGATATTCCTGGTGATCCCGTTCTCCTTGTCGACATCCTGGATGCCCCGGCTCGCGAACTTGGTCGTTACATCGAAGTTGGCTTCCCAGGTCTCCCAGTGGATGAATCGGATCTCGTTGGGCGCGGATCGCTTCCGCGCGACGATCCACGTCACCAGCATGTCCTTGCCATCGACGTAGGCCAGCCTTCCCTTCTTGTCTGGTGTATTCCACGGGAACCGATTAAATGGAGCATCCTGGTGGATCACCTCCTCCGTCGACGACGTCTTCGTGAATCGCTTCTTGTACGGGCTCTGGCTGATGACCCAGGGAGGCTCCGACCCCTCGACGGCGTCGCGCGAATTCGCGGGGAGAACGATGGCGTACGTCTTCTGCGTTGGCGAGCCCACATAATGGCCCTTGCGCGAGGTCGAACGCACGAGCTGCAGATATCCTATCTCCCAGTCCCGTGCTTCGACATCGGTACCACCGTTCACCTGCACCCTGCCGCTCGACCGGTACTCGGCCGTCTGGACGAGCAGCGAATCACCTACCGGATGCGCGGTGGTCTCTCCGGAGCCGCCTGGCGAAAACGACACCGACGTGAACGTGAGGGCACCGCTGCGCTGCCCGTCGGCGCTGTCCGGCTTCGCCTTCTTCTCGGTCTTCTCGGCGCCCTCGGGATTGATCCGGCCTTCGACCCACCAGACGCCGTTGCGCACCACCGGCCGGAGCGACTGGAAGCCGTAGCGGATGCGCACCGCAGCCAGCACGGGCTCGATGAGCGTCGCGGTGGGCGCCGACCCGCTGAGGGTGTTGACCGCTGCTGCCGCCGTGCGCAGGCCGACCCGCAGCCGCTCCTTCGGATCCTTCGGAGTACCCACCTGCGCGATGGCCCTCCCGGCCCGCTGCGCCAGCTCGACGATCCTGAGGATCGCCGCGTCGATCGCCCGGTCGACCCGGGCCTGGAGCCGCTTGATGAGAGCGCCGACCGAAGCGCCGAGGTTTCCGAGCCCGGCGATGCGGGCCAGGTAGCCGGTCACGAGGGTCAGGAGGTTTGCGAGCGTCTGCTCGACCTTGTTCGCGGCCGCGGCGATGACGCCGTTCGCGATCGATGCGATCGAGTCGATGATCGCGGCGCCGACCTGGGCGATCTGCTGCAAGCGTTCGACGAAGAACCTGACCGTGTCGTAGATGCCGAGGATGGCCTGGAGGAAGGCGCCGGCCGGCGTGAGTAGCGCGAGGAGCCGGGTCACCGCCGCGGTGATCACGCGGTCGCGCACGAAGCCGACGATCGACTGGAGGACCGTGTCGCGGAGATCGGCGAGCGATTGCTGGATCAGGTCCCAGGCCGCCGCCGTGCCGCCGCGGACCAGCGTGGTGACGACGTTGAAGCCGGTCTCGAGCGCCTTCACCGCCGGCTCGCCGACGGCCTTGACGAGCTTGGTGCGGATGTTCGGCCAGGAGATACCGAGGACGCTGAGGACGAGCCTGCCGATCTCGGGGAGGGCGAGGCTCCGGGGGAGGTAGAGGCCCGCGCGGCCGAGGGTGCCGGTGAGCCAGCCGATCAGGGCGGTCTGCAGGTGCCTGGCGGCGTTGCCGGCGAACTGCGTGAAGCCCTGCCGGCCGGCGGCGATGAGATTGCGCAGGAAGCCGACCGGGTTGCCGAGGATCGTGCGGAAGGCGGCGCCTGCGCGCCGGAGGTAGACGAGGGCGCCGGGGGTGACGACGGAGAAGATGAGCTCGAGGAGGTCCCAGACCGTGCCGGCGGCCCAGGTGGCGAAGCGACCGGCGAAGTCGCCGAACGCGCGCGCGACCTTCGCGAAGGCCTGCGGGAAGACGGCGAGGTCCTCGACGGTGAGCGCCTGGAGCGCGGCGGTGAGGAGCGCCGGGACCTCGCGGACGAAGCCGAGCCCGCGGTCGACCGCGGCCTGGAACCACGCCCACGCGCGGGGGACTGCGCTGGCCTTCTGGATGTTGTCCCAGAGCTCCTGCTGGCCGATCAGGCGCAGGAAACCGCCGAGTACGGTCTCGGCGGCGCGCGGCACGGCGGCGCCGGTGAGCGGGTTCTTGCCGAGCACCGCGCAGAGCAGGTCCCAGCCGGGCTGGCGCGCCGCGAGCTCGGCGAGCGGGCGGAGCGCGGCGTCCTTGATGAGATCGACGATGGCGCCGGCGAGGGAGCGGGCGAAGAGCACGACGCGGCCGGCCGGCTCGGCGAGGATGGCCCGGGCGCGGTTCCAGACGCCGCCGGGATGGAGGAGGTCGCGCGCCTCGAGGGTACTGACGAAGCGATCGAGCGCGGCCTCGATCGTCGCGGCGCTGAGCCCGAGCGTGGCGAGCCGGGAATCGATCCAGGCGCCGGCGCGATCGATGAGGCCGTAGGTGTCGAGCGCACGCGTGAGGAGGCCACCGGCGGGCAGGAGCTCGGCGACGGCGCGGAGCAGCTCGGCGGTGCTGCGCGGGACCGGCTGCTGGTTGATGGGGTTGACGCCGAGGACGACGGTGAACGAGCGGAAGCCGGGGATCACGTTCGCGCGGTCGGCGAAGTAGTCGAGGATGCGCGAGGAGCCGCGGCGCGGCGCGGAGGGGGCGGGCGCGGGCGTCGACGTTGAACTCGAGGTCGAGGCCGCGGTCGGCGTCGAGATCGAGGTCGATGTCGAGG
>DATKIA010000111.1:0-3369 GCA_035509895.1 Solirubrobacterales bacterium | reverse complement strand
GCGGCCGATCGACATCCCGTCCCTCGCTTCGAGGGTCCCCACCGCCACCTCGGCGCCGGGCGGTTCGCCGACGTTGTGGACCGCTCGCAGCCAGAGCAGCCGCCCGTCGAAGCGGCCGTAGGCTTCGAGCCGGGCGATCGCCGCGTACCTGAAGTCGACAAAGAGCCAGGGGCCGGCGAAGACGTAGGAGCGCAGCGGCTCCACCTGACCCGGCTCTTCGGCGTGCCCTGGCTTGCAGCGCAGCTGGAACGAGCGCTTGCGAAGGCCCTTGGCGCGGGTGGTCGAGAGCTGGAAGTAGCCGCCTTCGCCCGTCAGGGAAACACGTCCGCTGTAGATCCCGGGCTCGGTCACCGGCCGCCTGCCTTCGCAAGATTTCGGCTTGTGCCCGGTGTGCGCGTTCCCCCGAGGGTGGAAGCGCAGGGAGACGCTGCCCAGCGATCCGAACCTGGCCCGCAGCGAGCCGTGGTCGAGTGATGCTCGGGCGTGGACCGCGTAGACGCTGGAGGTGTAGCTGGGGTTGGGATCGGATTCCCTGGGCCGGGTCACATAAAGGACAGCGACCCGGCGGTTCGGGACCGAAATCGCGAGCTGGTAGCCGTCGGCCTTGCCGAGGTTGATGAAGCCTTCGGTGTTGGCCCGCTGCACTTCGAACCGCGGCAGCACCGGTCGCTCCGTTCCCGACCCGGCAGCGTTTGCCGGCAGCGCCAGCGCGGCCAGCGCCAAGCCGCAGATCACAGCGCGTCCCCATGGCCTCATCGGCGCGGGACTATTTCAGCTATTCCAAGAACTCGTGCATTTGTTTGAGGGCCCTCGAGCGGCGGTAGGCTCGAACCGTCCCTTGTCGCTGGTCGTGGGGACCGGCGACGGCCGAAGGAGGTGCGAGATGGAGAGCGCAAGTGGGAGCGCGGCGTCCGGACGGGCGCGCTGGGAGGACTGGGCCGTGTACGGGTTGATCCTGGCCGGGGTCTACTTCCTGGTCGGCGTCCTCTTCTTCTACGCCGGCAAGGAGAAGATCTTCGACGGGCTGGGAGCGCCGCCGCCGATCGAGAAACAGTTCGCCGGCACCTTCCTCGACACGATCCCCGGGATCGACGCCGCCTGGACGATCCTCGGCATCCTCGAGTTCGGGATCTTCGTCTTGACGGCGATCAGCCTGGTCCGGCTCGAGTTCATGCCGAATCGTTCCAAGCCCTGGCTGCTGAGCGCCCTCGGGCTGGCGATCTTCACCTTCTCGATCCTCGGCATCGGCCAGAACGTGGTCGGCGAAAACGAAGGCGTCGCCGAGCTCTTCCTCTACGCCGGCGCGACCGGGGTGCTGCTGTGGCTGGTCCTGCAGCTGCCGCCCTATGGCAGGTCGAACTGGATCAGCGGCAGGCGCGCGCCCTGAGGCCATGCGCCGCCAAACCTCGTAGCATCGAGCGGCCGTGCCGATCTACGAGTTCGAGTGCGAGGAGTGCGGGGCTCGCTTCGAGGAGCTGGTCGCCGCCGACGCGCCGGCGCCGGCCTGCCCCGAATGCGGCGCGGCGCGGACGCGGCGGCTGATCTCCAACGTCTCGCCGCCGGGTCGCCAGCCACGCGGCGCCGGCGTGCGCTCCGACGAATCGCGCCGGCGCGAGCGCGAAGCGGCGCGGGCGGACCGGATCGCCGAGTCGCGCAAGCGGCGGGCGCTGGGGGAGAAGCCGTGACGGCGAGCGCCGAGGAGCGGCGCGAGCGCCTGGTCGAGCTCTTCAAAGAGGTCCAGGCCTGCACCAAATGCCCGCTGCACGAGACGCGGACGAAAGCGGTCTTCGGCGCCGGCAATGCCGATGCCGAGCTGATGTTCGTCGGCGAGGCGCCGGGCGCCGATGAGGACCGCCAGGGCCTGCCGTTCGTCGGCCGCGCCGGCCAGCTCCTCAACCAGCTGCTGGAAGAGATCGGGCTCTCGCGCGAAGACGTCTTCATCGCCAACGTGCTCAAGTCGCGGCCGCCGGGCAACCGCGACCCGCAGCCGTTCGAGATCCAGGCCTGCGAGCCCTACCTGTTCGAGCAGGTGCGGTTGATCCAGCCGAAGGTCGTTTGTACGCTCGGCAACTTCGCGACCAAGCTGCTGAGCGGCAGCCAGGTCGGGATCACCAAGGTCCGCGGCACCCCGCAGCTGCACGAGCTCGGCGGCCGCCCGGTCTTCCTGCTGCCGCTGCTACACCCGGCGGCGGCGCTGCGGACGCCGTCGATGAAGGAAACGCTGCAGGCCGACTTCGCGACGATCCCCGGCCTGCTCTCCGGCCCGCCGCCCGAACCGGCGCCGAGCGCGGAGGAGATGGAAGCGGCCGACGACATGCCTCCGTCCGAGTCGGAGCCGCCGCCCGCCGACCAGCTGGGTTTCTTTGGCTGAGCGCGTCGAGACTGCCTCGGCCGAGGAGACCGAAGCGCTCGGCGCCCGCGTTGCCGAGCGCCTGCGGCCCGGTGACGTCGTCATCCTCTCCGGCGAGGTCGGGGCCGGCAAGACGACGCTGATCCGCGGCGCCGCCCGCGCCCTCGGTGTCACCGAACCGGTCACCTCGCCGACCTTCACGATCGGCCAGCGCTACGGCGGCGGCCGCCTGCCGATCTCCCATCTCGACCTCTACCGGCTGGCGAGCCTCGAGGGCGAGGACCCGGCCTTGCTCGACGACTACCTCGGGCCCGACGGCGTCGCCTTCGTCGAGTGGCCGGCGGCCGGAGCGGGCAGGCTGGGGAGGCCGGCGCTGGAGATTCGACTCGAGCACCTGGGCGAGGAGCGGCGCGCGATCGAGGTTGACTGGTGAAAGGCCAGGACACGGTTGCTGCGGAATTCCGCAGCAACCGGCGGCCGGCCGTGTTTCCGAGGCCGAGAACGCAACTTGTAGCATCGGCGACCCGGAACACGATGAAGGAGGCATGGAGCCAATGAAGGGACTGAAGGCGCTGGTCGCGCTGATGGTGGCGACGGGGTTGCTGGCTGCGGCGGTGCCGGCTACCGCTGGCGCGGCTGCCTACAGGCACTACGTCGGCTGCGGCATCTCCAAGAACGCCACTCCCTCGCACGCCTGCCCGAAGGGCAGCAAGAAGGGTGCCTTCTTCAAAAGCACCAAAGCGGACGTGACGTACACGGTCTGCGTCAAGTTCCCGAGCGGGAAAAACCTCTGCGCCCAGGCCCAGAAAGCCGACCAGGGCACGCTCTACGTCAACAAGATCACCTCGACGATCCCCGGCCGCCACGTCGTCAGCTGGTACGTCAAAGGCAAGAAAGTCGGGTCCTTCGCCTTCCGGGTCAAAAGCTAGGCGACCGGGCCGCCTAGGGGGCTGAGTCGAGCTGGTCGTCGTCGGCTTCGATACCGCGACGGTCGACACCGCCGTCTGCGCCTGGCGCGA
>DATKIA010000110.1:0-27467 GCA_035509895.1 Solirubrobacterales bacterium | reverse complement strand
GCCCTCGGCCAGCGGACCGGCGCCGGCGACGACCCGGAGGAAGCCGTCGGGGTCGAGCCGCTGGACGACCGCCAGGTAGTAGTCGAAGGACTCATGGAGGAGCAGCACCGCTTCGTTTGCGATCTCCTCGATCGTCTGCGCCAGCGAGAGGCTGGTGGCGAGGCGGCTGGCGACGAGCAGGCGCCCGCCCTGGGGGCTGGCGTCGTCGATCGACGCCACTATCGGCAGGCTGCTCGTTTTTGGCTCCACGCACGGGGTTATCGGCTTTGGCGCGGGTACCTTTAGGCGTGACCCAGGCATGGGACAGGCGTGCCGGAGCGATCGCGGTTCGCCCTTTATCCTCAGTTCCTGATGAGTGGAGACGGCTCAGAGATCATCGTGATGAAGTTCGGCGGCACCTCGGTCGCCGGCGCCGAGCAGATCAAACGCGCCGCCGGCCGGATCGTCGCCGCCCGCGAAGCCGGCAACCGGGTCGTCGCCGTTCTCTCCGCTCGCGGCAAGACGACCGACGAACTGGTCAGCCAGGCGCTGGAGATCTCCGAGCGCCCGGTCGCCCGCGAGATGGACATGCTGCTCTCGACCGGGGAGCGGATTTCCTGCGCCCTCTGCGCGATGGCGATCCACGACATGGGCCACGAGGCGATCTCGCTGACCGGCTCGCAGGCGGGGATCGTCACCGACTCGACCCACACCAAGGCGCGGATCATCGACGTCCGCGCCGACCGCATCCGCGAGGCGCTGGAGGAGGACCGGATCGTCCTCGTCGCCGGCTTCCAGGGGGTCTCGACCGAGAGTCACGACGTCACCACCCTCGGGCGCGGCGGCTCCGACACCACCGCGGTTGCCCTGGCGGCGGCGCTCGACGCCAGCGTCTGCGAGATCTACACCGACGTCGCCGGCGTCTTCAGCGCCGACCCGCGGATCGTCGCCGACGCCCGCAAGCTGGCGGTCGTCTCGTTCGAGGAGATGCTCGAGATGTCGGCCTCCGGCGCCGGCGTCCTGCAGCTGCGCTCGGTCGAGTACGCCCGCAACCACGGCGTCCGCATCCACTGCCGCAGCAGCTTCGAGGATGGCCCCGGTACCCTCGTCGTATCTGAGGAAGAGACGATGGAGCAACCTTTCGTAACCGCCGTGACCCACTCCAGCGCCGAGGCGCGCGTGACGCTGACCGGCGTCCGCGACGAGCCCGGCGTCGCCGGCCGCATCTTCACCGCCCTGGCCGAGGCCAGCGTCAACGTCGACGTGATCATCCAGAACGAGCCGGTGGGCGGGGACCAGCTCGCCGATCTCTCCTTCACCGTCGACCGCGCCGACCTGACCACCGCCAAGGACGTGATCGCCGGGCTCGGCGACGTCTCGCTCAAGGTCCGCACCGACGAGCAGATCGGCAAGGTCTCGATCGTCGGTGCCGGCATGCGCTCGCACCCGGGCGTCGCCGCCAAAGTCTTCGAGGTGCTCGGCGAAGAGAAGATCAACATCGAGATGATCTCCACCTCGCCGATCAAGATCTCGTGCGTCATCGCCGCCGACCGCGTCCCCGACGCAGTCAACGCCCTCCACAAGACCTTTGAGCTGGGCGCCGACGCGGTCCGGCCCGAGGACCCGACCGGCCCCGAGCACCGGCCGACGGTCGCCGGCTGAGCGCGGCCCCGAAAGGCGCACAAAGATGAGTGGCGACGGCTACAGAGTTGGTGTTCTCGGCGCGACCGGTCTGGTCGGCTCGACGATCCTCGAGCTGCTGGCGGCGCGCGAGTTCCCGGTCTCCGAGTTGCGGCTGCTGGCCTCGGCCCGTTCGGCCGGCAAGGTGATCGAGTGGAACGGTGAGGCGCTGACCGTCCACGAGATCGGTGAGGATTCGATCCAGGACCTCGACCTGGTCCTCTCCTCAGCTGGCGGCTCGGTCAGCGCTGAGTGGACGCCGAAGATCGTCGCCGCCGGCGCCACCGTCGTCGACAACACCAGCTACTGGCGGATGAAAGACGACGTGCCGCTGGTCGTCTCCGAGGTCAACCCGGAGGCGCTGGAGGGGCACAACGGGATCATCGCCAACCCCAACTGCTCGACGATGCAGATGGTCGTCGCCCTCAAACCGCTCTACGACGAGGCCGGGATCGAGCGGCTGGTGGTCTCGACCTACCAGGCCGTCTCCGGCACCGGGAAGGCGGCGATCGACGAGCTGCTCGACCAGGCGCACGCGATCCTCCACGGCCAGGAGGCGACGGCCTCGATCTATCCCCATCAGATCGCCTTCAACGCGCTGGCCCAGGCCGGCAGCTTCAAGGACGGGGACGACCACACGGATGAGGAGCGCAAGCTGATCAACGAGACGCGGAAGATCCTCGGCGATCCCGCGATCAAGGTCAGCGCCACCTGCATCCGGGTCCCGGTCGTCACCGGTCACTCGGAGGCGGTCAACATCGAGACCAGGCAGCCGCTCAGCCCCGAGCGGGCGCGCGAGCTGCTCGAGGCCGCCCCGGGCGTGGTCGTCGTCGACGATCCCGCCGCCTCGCGCTTCCCGATGGCGATCGAGGCGGCCGGCAGGGACGAGGTCTTCGTCGGCCGCATCCGCCGCGACGCCGGCAACGAGCAGGCGCTCGACCTCTGGGTCGTCGCCGACAACCTGCGCAAGGGCGCGGCCACCAACGCAGTGCAAATCGCCGAGACCTTGGTCGAGCGCGACCTGGTCAAAGCGCCCCGCTGAGAACGCGGTTTCGCTCGCTATGCGAGCACAAATGCGTTCTCAGCCAGGCGTTGCGCCCCGGCTGAGGCGGCGCAAAGCGAAGGGGGCGATCAGGGTGGTGAGGATCGACATCCCGACGACGACGCCGAACAGTTCGGGGTCGACGACGCCCTCGGCGGCGCCGATCGAGGCGACGACGATGCCGACCTCGCCGCGGGGGATCATGCCGACGCCGACGATCGCCGCTTCAGCCTTGCCGAGCGGCCGCGCCGCCAGGTAGGCGGGGATCAGCTTGGCCGCGGCGGCGATCACCGTGATCGCCGCCAGCAGGACCAGGGCGTGGCCGCCGAGCAGGGTGCCGAGGTCGAGCTCGATCCCGATGAAGGCGAAGAAGAAGGGCGGGAAGAAGGCGTAGAGGGGGCGTACTTCTTCCTCGATCGAGCTCTGGTCTTTGGTCTCGGCGACGATCATCCCGGCGAGGAAGGCGCCGATCAGCGCCGCCAGGCCGATGTTGGCGGCGAAGGCGGCGAGACCGAGGCAGACCAGGACCGCCGGCAGCAGCGGCGAGTCGGCGAAGCGGGGAGCCTGCAGCAGCTGTGGGCGGCGCTGCAGGAGCTGGGTGCCGCCGAGCGCGACGAAGGCGACGAAGGCGACCGCGATCGCCAGCGCGAGGGCGATCTTGCCGGCGTCGACGCCGCCGTCAGCGGCCATCCCGACCGCGACCGAGAGCAGGATCAGGGCGAGGATGTCGTCGACGACGGCGGCACCGAGCACGGTGCGGGCGGCGCGGCTGCGGGCGATGCCGAGGTCGAGGAAGGTGGCTGAGGTGATGCCGGCGCTGGTCGCCGCCAGGGCGGCGCCGAGGAAGACGCTGGTTTCGGTGCTTTCGCCGAGCGCCAGGCCGAACCCGATCCCGGCGAGGAAGGGGAGGACGACGCCGGCGCTGCCGACCGTGACCGCGACCCGGCCGACCGCTTTCATCTCGGAGAGCCGCGTCTCCAGCCCGACCCAGAAGAGGAGGAAGACGACGCCGAGCTCGGAGAAGACCCGCAGCACCTCGCTGACCTGGACCCAGTCGAGGACCGAGGGGCCGACGAGGACGCCGCCGAGGATCTCACCGACGATCGCCGGCTGCCCGATCCGCTTGAAGATCTCGTCGCCGAGCTTGGCCGCGAGCAGGACGAGGAAGAGATCGGTGAGGATCCCGGCGGTGTCGCTGGTGGCGGCGAGGGGGAGGGGCATCGCGGTCGCCGCTCAGGCTATGCGGTCGTGACGAAGAATTCGCACTTCTGCGACACCCACGTAACGTTTTGTCGTCTAGGCTTTGCTGCGCATGGACGGCGAACACAAGAAGTGGAATGACGACCGCATCGACGCTCTCTCTGAGCGGATGGACATGAAGTTCCGTCGCGTCGATGAGCGCTTCGTCGAGGTCGAGAAGCGGCTCGACCGCTTCGAAACGAGGGTCGACGGGCGTTTCGACTCGCTCGAGGCTCGCTTCGACAACCTGCAGCGAACGATGGTCGTGACGATGGCGAGCGTCGTCGTTGCCTTCATCGCGCAGGGCTTCCTCCCTCACTGACCAATCGCTTACCTGCCCATGTGAATGGGGTGCAACAGGGATGTGAATCGCTCTCTGCCGAGCCGGCCGTTTTCGCCTCTCTGGTGGGCAAAAACGGGGTTTCGCGCTACGCAGTTTCGACGGTTCGCAGCGGTCGACGGAAAGACACAAAATTCAAACATGAGTCCGGGGGGTCGCTCCTAGCCTGCTCGCGATGTCCCGGCACGAAGGAGAACTTCACCAACCGATGCAGTGGCGTCGGTGTCGGGGGGAGTGGCGGCGGGGATGAGTGCGACGGGGGCGCTGACGCCGGTTCCGTTCATGAGCCTGGAGCGTCACCACGCACTGATCGCGCAGGAACTGCGCGACGCCTTCGACGAGGTGCTCGGCGACGGCGGCTTCGTCCTCGGCCGTGAGGTCGACGCCTTCGAGCACGAGTTCGCCAGCTACTGCGGGGTCGAGCACTGCGTCGGGGTTGGCTCCGGCACCGCCGCCCTGACCCTGGCGCTGCTGGCGACCGGGATCGGCGCCGGCGACGAGGTCCTCGTCCCCGCCCACACCTTCATCGCCACCGCTCTCGCCGTCGTCGGGGCCGGAGCGACGCCGGTGCTCTGCGACGTCGACGAGGAGACCGGCCTGCTCGACGTCGAGTCGGCGGCGGCGGCGCTCGGCGAGCGCACCGCTGCGGTCGTCCCCGTCCACCTCTACGGCCAGGTCTGCGACATGGACGCGATCAGCGCCTTCGCCGACCGCCACCGGCTGGCGGTCGTCGAGGACGCCGCCCAGGCCCACGGCGCCAGCTGGCGCGGCCGTCGCGCCGGCTCGCTCGGCACTGCGGCCGGCTTCAGCTTCTACCCGAGCAAGAACCTCGGCGCGCTCGGCGACGGTGGCGCGATCTGCACCGACGACGCGGAGATCGCCGCCCGCGCCCGCCGGCTGCGGAACCTCGGCCAGGAGCGCAAGGGCGTCCACCGCGAAGTCGGGATGAACGAGCGCCTCGACGGCGTCCAGGCGGCGATGCTGCGAGTCAAGCTGGGCCGGCTCGACGAGTGGAACGCGGCCCGCCGCGAGCTCGCCGCCGTCTACCGCGGCGCCCTCGACCTGGCGGCGCGGCCGCTGGCCGAGGACCCGCGCGGGGAGTGCGTCTACCACCTCTTCCCGGTTCGGGTCGACGACCGCGACGAGGTCCGGGCACGGCTGGCGGAGGCCGGAGTCGGCAGCGGCGTCCACTACTGGCCGGCACTGCACCGCCAGCCCCCCTTCGCCGGGCTTCCCAACCGAGCCGAGGTCTCCCTCGCCAACGCTGAGGCGTGGAGCGAGGAGGAGATCTCGTTGCCGATCTTCCCGGAGCTTTCCGAGCAAGAGGTGCTGAGCGTGGCCGAGTCCCTAAACGACGCGATCGAGGGGGAGAGATGAGCGGTGTGAACGGAGTCGGGGAGCCATTGCGGTTCGGGCTGATCGGCCTGGGCTACTGGGGGCCGAACCTGCTGCGGGTGTTGGCGGACATGACCGAGGCCGAGGTGGCCTGGATCTGCGACCTCGACGAACTGCGGCTCGAGCGCTTCCACCGCCGCTACCCCGGCGCCGCCAAGACCACCGACGTCGAGGACCTCTTCGACGACCCCGAGCTCGACGCGATCCTGATCGCGACCCCGGTCTTCACCCACTTCGAGCTCGCCTCGCGCTCGCTGCGGGCCGGCAAGCACACCTTCGTCGAGAAGCCGCTGGCCTCCTCGTCGGAGGAAGCGAACGAGCTGCTGCGGCTGGCCGAGATCGAGGGGCGGACGCTGATGTGCGGGCACACCTTCGTCTACAGCCCACCGGTACGGGCGGTGAAATCGCTGCTCGACAACGACGAGCTGGGCGAGATCTTCTTCATCTCCTCGAGCCGGGTCAACCTCGGCCTGCACCAGCCCGACGTCAGCGTCATCTGGGACCTCGGGCCACATGACTTCTCGATCCTGCTGCGCTGGCTCGGCGAGATGCCGACCCGGGTCCGCGCCGTCGGCCGCGACTCGATCGTGCCGGGGATCCCCGACGTCGCCTTCGTCACCCTCACCTACGCCTCGGGGATCGTCGCCAACGTCGAGCTCAGCTGGCTGGCGCCGAGCAAGCTGCGGCGGACCGTCGTCGTCGGCAGCGAGAAGATGGTCGTCTACGACGACGGCGCCCCGGAGCCGGTTCGCGTCTTCGACCACGGCGTCGTCTACAAGGACCCCGAGACCTTCGGCGAGTACCAGCTCTCCTACCGCACCGGCGACATCCTCTCGCCGAAGATCGACAGCCGCGAGCCGCTGATGGAAGAGCTGCGCGACTTCGCCGGCGCGATCCGCAGCGGCGGTGAGACCGTCGCCAGCGCCCGCATGGCCCGCGACGTCGTCCGCCTCGCCGAGGCCGCCGACCGTTCGCTGGGGGAAGGCGGGGCGGAGGTCGTGATCGAGGCCCCGGCCGACGAGGAAATCTTCGTCCGCTCGCGCCAGACGCTCGCGGCCGGTTAGCGGCTTGGCCATCGACCTCGACATCGACGCCCAGACCGGCACCGCCGCCGGCCTCCTCGGCGTCGGCCGCGAGGGCCTGCGCCAGCGGGTCATCAGCCGCCGCCACAGCCACCGCGACGGCGAGGCCCGGCGCCTCCTCCTGGTCGCCGACGTGCTCGCGGTCAGCCTCGGCTTCGCGGTCTCGACCCTGCTGCTCGGCCACCCCGACGAGTTCCTCTGGGGCGTCCTCTCGCTGCCGCTCTGGGTCGTCGTCTTCAAGGCCTACGGGCTCTATGACCGCGACACGAAGCGGATCAGCCACGGCACCGTCGACGACCTGCCCTGGATCTTCCACGCGATGCTGCTCGGGACGCTGCTGCTGCTCGGCCTCCTCCGCCTCACCCCGCTGGGCGGCTTCGAACTGCGCGACCTCGCCATCTTCGCCGTCTTCACGATGGCCGCCGTCGCCGCCTTCCGGGTCCTCGCCCGTCACCTCGGCTCCTCGTTGCTCGGGCCCGAACGGGTGCTGTTGGTCGGTGATGGAGAGCCGGTGCGGATGCTGGCGCGGAAGCTCGGCTCCCACCCCGAGTACGCGGTCGAGCCGGTCGCCCTCGTTTCGCTCGAGGAGCTCGACCTCGAGGGGGCCGCCAAGCGCCACCAGATCGAGCGCCTGGTCGTCTCCCAGGAGGACTACGACAACGAGCGCCTCTTCGAGCTGCTCTGCCGCTGCCGCGAACTGCAGATCAAGCTCAGCGTCCTGCCGCAGCTGTTCGACGCCCTCGGCCCCTCGGTCGAGCTCGACGACGTCGAGGGGGTGACGGTGCTGGGGATCACGCCGCCGGTGCTGCCGCGCTCCTCGCGCTTCCTCAAGCGGGCGATGGACGTCCTCGGCGCCAGCCTGCTGCTGGTCATCGCCGCGCCGGTGATCGCGGTCTGCGCGATCGCGATCAAGCTCGACTCGCGCGGCCCGGTCCTCTTCCGCCAGACCCGGATCGGCCGCGAAGGCCGCCGCTTCCAACTGCTCAAGTGCCGGACGATGGTCGTCGGCGCCGAGCAGCGCAGGGCCGAGCTGCTGGCCCAGAGCAAAGACCCCGGCTGGCTGCTGCTCGACCACGACCCCCGCATCACCAGAGTCGGCCGCTTCCTGCGCCGCTCCAGCCTCGACGAGTTGCCGCAGCTCTGGAACGTGCTGCGCGGGGAGATGAGCCTGGTCGGGCCGCGGCCGATCGTCGAAGACGAGGACCGCCAGCTGGAGGGCTGGCGGCGGACCCGGATCGACCTGACGCCGGGAATCACCGGCCTCTGGCAGGTGCTGGGACGGACCAGCATCCCGTTCGAGGAAATGATCAAACTCGACTACCTCTACGTCACCAACTGGACGCTGTGGACCGACGTCAGCCTGGTCCTGCGGACGCTGCCGGCGGTGCTGCTGAAGCGGGGGGTGAATTGAGCGTGCGGACGGCGGTCGTACTCGGCAAGGGGCCGCTGGCGATCCGGGTCGCCGAGTGGTTGCGGACCAACGAGGACTGGGAACTGATGCGGGTGGTGCCGGTGATGCCGGAGCCGGAGTGGACCGACTCGTTCGCCGCCTGGGCTGCCGGCAACGGCGTGCCGCGAGTGCAGAGCGGCAACTACGCCGACCTCGGCGCACCGGAAGGCCGGGTTGCCGACCTCGGGATCTCCGTCTTCTACGACCGCATCCTCGCGGCCGATTTCATCGCCGGTTTCGGCCGCATCCTCAACATCCACAACGGGCCGCTGCCGCGCTACCGCGGCGTTTCGCCGATCAACTGGGCGCTGAAGAACGGCGAGCGCAGCCACGGGGTGACGATCCACGAGATCAGCCCGGGAATCGACGACGGCCCGATCGTCGCCCAGGCGACCTACTCGATCTACCCGGAGGACGAGGTCGAGGAGGTCTACCGACGGGCGCTCGCCTTCGGCTGGACGCTGTTCGAGCAGACGATGCCGATCCTCGACCGGATCAAGGCGGTGCCGCAGGACGAGGCGCTGGCGACATATTTCAGCGCCGCCGAAAACGAGCTGCTCGGCGAGCGCCGCTCGTTCAGCCGCGCCGTGAGCCGATGCTAGGCGGCTTCGAGCTGCTCGTAGACGCTGAGCAGCACCCGCTCCGACGCATCCCAGCCGAGGCCGGCGGCACGCTCGCCGCCGCGGCGGCCGAGGGCGCCGCGGCGGTCCGGCTCGCGGGCCAGGCGCGCCACCTGGGCTGCGAACGAGGCGGGGTCGCCGCCCTCGGCGTAGGCGACGGCGTCGCCGGCGGTGCGCTGCGTCTCCAGCAGCGGGTTGGCGACGACGGCGCGGCGGGCGGCCATGTACTCGGCGATCTTGATCATCGTCGAGCGCTGGTTGAGATCGGTGCAGGGAGCGGGATCGAGGCAGACGTCGGCCGCCGCCAGCAGCGCCGGTACCTCGGCGTGGGGGACACGGCCGGTGAAGCGGACGCGCTCGGCGACGCCGGCGGCCAGCGCCTGCGCTTCCAGAGGCGCCCGCCGCGAGCCCTCGCCGACGAGCGTGAGCTGGGCGCCGGGCAGGTCGTGATCGCGCGCGAGCCGCTCCAGCAGCCCGATCAGCTCGTCGACCCCGTCCTGGCTCTCCATGCTGCCGAGGAACAGCAGCTGGGGATCGGCGAGGACGCCGCCGCGGGCCTCGGTCGCGGCGGCGAAGGCGGACGTTGGCGGCCCGTTGCGGACGACCGCGACGCGCTCTGCGGCGACGCCGCCGCGGACCCGCGCCACCTCGCGGTGGGACTCGTTGGCGGCGATCACGACCGTCGCGCTGCGGAAGGTGAGGCGCTCGAAGCCGCGCAGCACGGCGGTGACCGGGCCCGGCCCGAACTTCGCTTCGAACAGCTCCGGCGCCAGGTCGTGGTGGTCGAAGACGACCTTGCGGCCGAGCGCCCGGGCGAGGAAGCCGACCCCGAACAGGGTGTCGGGCGGGTTGTGGAAGTGGACGACGTCGGCGCCGCGCAGCAGCTCGGTGGCGCCGCCCCAGTAGAGGTGGGCGTTGGCGACCGCGTACTCGCGGACGAAGCCGGACGGGGTCGCCGGGGTCGCCGGCAGGCGGAAACGGCGGACGCGGACGCCGCGGAGCAGCTCGCGCCGCGACTGGCCGTTCTCGCGCGGGGCGAGGACGGTCACCGCGTGGCCGGCGGCGGCCAGGCTCTCGGCCTCGGCGCGGACGCGGACGTCCTGCGGGTAGGGGTTGTTCTCGAGCAGCATCACGATCCTGGTCATGGCCGCCACGCTAGGGCGCGAATCTGGCCGGGAGGTAACTGAGTTGCAAACGGCCGCGCCGCGGGCCAGCAGGGTCGCCTACGTGGTCGGCCGCTACCCGGCGGTCTCCCACGCTTTCGTCACCCGCGAGGTGCTGGCGCTGCGCGCCGCCGGGGTCGAGGTGGAGACGATCTCGATCCACCGCGCCGAGGACGGCGACGCCCTCTCGGCGACCGACCGGGCCGAGCGTGAGCGCACCTACGCGCTGCTGCCGGTGCGGCTGGGAGCGTTGCTGGGAGCCCACCTGCGCGCCTTCGCCGGCGCGCCCCGCGCCTACCTGGCGACCCTGGCCGGGGCGCTGCGCGACGGCCCGCCTGGCATCCGCGGCCGCGTCTGGCAGCTCTTCTACTTCCTCGAGGCGATCATGGTCTGGAACCGCTGCCGCAGCCGCGGCGTCCGCCACCTTCACGCCCACCACCTCAACCAGGCCGCCGACGCGGCGATGCTGGCGGTCCGCTACGCCAACGCCCGCGGCGGGCCGGCGTGGACCTGGAGCTTCACGATGCACGGCCCGAACGAGCTCTACGACGTCTCCCGTTTCCAGCTCGCCGAGAAGGCGGGCGAGGCGGCGGTGGTCACCTGCATCAGCGACTTCGCCCGCAGCCAGGTGATGGGCTTCACCGACGAAGATCGCTGGACGCGGTTCACGGTCGTCCACTGCGGCGTCGACCCGACCGAGTTCGATCCCGGGCGCGCGGCCAGCAACGGCGCCGCGCCGGCACCCGGCGACGGCCCCTTCCGCGTCCTCTATGTCGGCCGCCTCGTTCCCTTCAAGGGCCAGGCGATCCTGCTCGAGGCGACCGCGGCGCTACGGAGGCGCGGGATCGACGCGCGGCTGACGATGATCGGCGAAGGGCCGGCGCGGGAGGGGGCAGAACGGCGCGCCGCCGAGTTTGGCCTCAACGGCGAGGTCCGCTTCGCCGGCGCCGTCGGCCAGGACGAGATCCGCTCTCACTACGCCGCCGCCGACGTCTTCTGCCTGCCCTCTTTCGCCGAGGGGGTGCCGGTGGTGCTGATGGAGGCGATGGCGATGGCGGTGCCGGTCGTCACCTCGCGGATCATGGGCATCTCCGAGCTGGTCGACGACGGCGCGCAGGGGCTGCTGGTCCGTCCCGGTCGCGCCGACGAGCTGGCGGCGGCGCTCGAGCGCCTCGCCCGCGACCCCGAGCTGCGTGAGCGGCTCGGCCGCGGTGGCCGCGCCAAGGTCAGCGCCGAGTTCGACGTGCGCGAGTCGGGGCGGCAACTGGCGGCGATCTTCGCCACCCAGGATGGGACGCGGCCGGGATGAGCGCCAAGGGCAAGCGCGGGACCTACCGGGCCGGCTTCTTCTTCGGCACGCTCAGCTTCGGCGCGACGCTGTTGCTCGGCTTCGCCTCGACGATCCTCACCGCCCGGCTCTACGGCGTCTCGGTGGTCGGCGACTACGCCCTGGTCTGGGCGCCGGTCGCTGCCCTCTGGGTGCTCTCAACGGTCAAGGAGCAGCAGGCGCTGATCAAGGAGCTCGCCGACCTTGCTCCCGGCCACCCGCGGGTGACGCAGCTGTTCGCCGCCGTCTTCATCTTTTCCACCGGCCTGACCGTCCTCGTCGCCCTGCTGGTCGCGCTCGCCTGCTGCTTCGTCTTCCCCGGCCCGCTAGACGCGCCGCAGCTGCTGGCGCCGGCGCTGGTCTCGATCGCCGGCTACGTCCTCGTCACCAACACTGGCTGGAACCTCGACTCGATCCTCTCCGCCTTCGTCGCCGGCAAACAACTCTTCCGCGTCCGCCTCAACGAAGCGGCCAGCTTCATCGTCCTCGCCACCGGCCTCTCGTTCCTCACCGGCTCGGTCTGGGCGCTGGTCGCGGCGACGATCGGAGCCTCGGCGATCGCCCTCGTCCACCGCCTGGTCGCGGCGCGGCCGTTCGTGCGGGCGCGTCTGAACCGGGAGGAACTGCGCGCCGGGCTGCGGGTCCTGCCGGCGCTGTTGCGCTTCGGGCTGAAGGCGACCCCGGGCCAGATCGCGATCGGCGCCAGCCAGCAGGGCGGGATCTGGGCGATCGGGATGGTCGCCCCGGCCGCCGCCGTCGGCGCCTACAGCCGCGCCTTCCTGATCCCGCGCAACGTTCAGCAGGCGAGCACGAAGATCACCGACGTCCTCTTCCCGACCCTGGTCGGCCGCCGCAGCGGCGGCGACCACCACGGCTTCGACCGCGCCCTGATCGACTCGATCCGCTACGAAGTCGTCGGCATGCTGGCGCTGGCGGCGGCCTTCGGCGGCGCCGCTGAGCAGGTGCTCGACCTCTTCGGTCCCGGCTTCAGCCCGGCGGCGCCGGCGCTCGTCCTGCTCCTCTTCTTCCCGGTGATCGCCGCGGTCACCCAGACCCAGACCCAGGGCTTGTGGGCGGTCGACCGCCCCGGGCTGACCAGCATCGTCGCCCTGCTGCGACTGGCGGTGACGATCGTCCTGCTCGTCCTCCTGACTCCAACCATGAACTACGTCGGGCCGGCGCTGGCGCTGCTGGCCGGGATGCTGGTCGCCGCCGGCCTCTTCGGCCTCGCCTTCCGTCGCCACCTGGCGGCGCCGCTGCGCCGCACCTGGCCGCTCCGGGAGCGCTTCGCGCTCGTCCTCGCCTACGCCGCCGGCTTCGCCGCCGCCCACGGGGTCGAGAAAGCGCTGCCGGTGCTGGCAGCACTGCCGCTCAGCCTCGTTGCCGGCGGCCTCGCCTACGTCGTCGCCCTGGTCCTCTGCGGCGGCGTCAACGAGCGCGACCGGCAGCGGCTGGGGGAGCTGGCGGCGCGCCTGCGGGCGCGGCGCGGCGCTAGTCCTGGTCCGGCTGCAGGTCCATCTTCAGCAACTGCAAGTGCTCCCAGGGGAACGAGGCCAGCAGTTCCGTCGGCCACTTCCCTTCGAGGTACCCCTTCGCTCCCGCGTAAGGGTTCGGGCCCCCGAGCGTGACCGGGTCCTGGCCGAAGAAGTGGACGACGCTGGAGCCGTCGCGGACGAAGATCCCGTAGCGCTGCGCGGCTTCGGCGATCAGTCGCGTGATCCGCGGCATCTGCAGGGTCGAGAGGTCGAGGTCGGGGTCGAGGCGCAGGTGGGCGCCCTCGGGGAGGGAGAGCGGCGAGTCGGAGGTGCCGTCGGCGCGCTGGGCCGGCAGCGCGTAGAAGCCTTTCCTGACGTTGGGGATCGCCAGCGCCAGGGCGTGGTCGATCTTGCCCGCGGCAAGGTCTTCCAGCGTCAGCAGGCCGCCGGCGATCGAGAGCGAGGAGGCCGAGGAGCCCCACCAGGGTTGGGCTCCCGGCCAGGCGTCCGGGCCGTAGGCGCCGGGGTTGGCGGAGACGTCCTCGATCGCCCCGCCCCAGGAGGCGTGCGGGCCTTCGGCGTCCCAGCCGAAGCGCCAAAACTCCCAGAGGCGGTCGCTCGCCGGCTGGTAGACGACGAGGTTGGCGTCGGTCCCGCCGGATGGTTTGGCGGCGGCCGGAACCGGCACTGCGGCGAAGGCGGCCTGCAGGGCGGGGGCCGGGGTCGGGGAGTCGAGCCGCACCCGTACCGTCGGCTGGTCGGGGCCGACTTCGTAGATCGGGACCGCGTAGGAGGTGGTCGAGATCGATGGGCCACGGCCGGCCGCGAGCTCGGCCTCGACCTCTTTGCCGAAGCTGGCGAGGAGCTTCGGCGAGCGCGGGTCGAGCTTCGCGCTTGCGGCCACCCGCGTGTTCCAGAAGCTGGTCGGCGAGAAGAAGCGGAAGGGGGCGGCGGCGCTCGCCGCCGCGCGCTCGCCGCCAAGGGCGCGCCCCTCGCCGACCGTCATCGCCCCTGCCGGCCCCGCGCCGACGCCGACCAGAAGGACCGCGACCAACACCGGCGCCAGAAATCGCATCCGACGTTGACCACAGTGGAGTGGGGTCAATGTCGGAAGCGTTTCGCGAGCAGGAGGCATGCCTGCCCGGTATCGGATTTCGGGACGCACTCAGGCGTGATTCGTGCCCGGGATGGACGTTTGTCCGGCGGTTTTTCACATCCCGTTTACGGCGCTGTTACGTGCGGGAATTTCACATCTTCGATACCGCCAGACGCGAGCATCCGGGCGTCGCGATGACCCTGCCGACGTTCTTCATCATCGGCGCGCCCAAGGCGGGTACGACGAGCCTCCATCACTACCTGGATCAGCACCCGCAGATCCAGATGTCGGCGATCAAGGAGCCGCGCTTCTTCGCCCTGCCCGAGAGCGGCGAGGCCCAGCTCCCCGGCCGGATCGCGACCCTGGCGGAGTACGAAGCCCTCTTCGACCCCGCCGTCGCCGTCCGCGGCGAGTCCTCGACCGACTACGCCGCCCACCCGCGTCGCGAAGGGGCGCCGGAGCGGATCAGGGAGCTGGTCCCCGAGGCCCGTTTCATCTACCTGGTTCGCGACCCGATCGAGCGCTCGGTCTCCCACTACCGGATGGCGGCGGCGCTGATGGGAGAGAAGCGGCCGCTGGCGGAGGCGCTGCGCGACGCGCTCGACGACCCCGCCTCGCGCTACATCTCCCCCAGCCTCTACGCGACCCAGCTCGAGCTCTACCTGCGCCACTTCCCGGCCGAGCGGATCCTGGTCGTCGACCAGGCGCAGCTGCTCGCCGAGCGGCGGGCGACGCTGGCTGAGGTCTTCTCATTTCTCGCCGTCGCCGACGAGATCGACGCCGCCGCGCTCACGGAGGAGAAGCTGAGCAGCGCCCAGTGGCGGGCGGCCCCTGAGGGCTATGCGGGCTTCGTCGGCCGCTACGTCACCCCGCGGGTGCGCTGGGTGCCGCGCGGGTTGCGGCGCTCGGTCCGCGGCGCCCTCGAGCGCGCCCTCTGGCGGCCGATCGACGCCAGCCTCGACGACGAGCTGCGGGCCCGGCTCGAAGCGCTCTACGCGCCAGAGGCCGAACGCCTGCGCCAGCTGACCGGCGGGCGCTTTGCCTCGTGGGCCGTCTGAGCGCGGCGATGCCGATGGCGCTCTGCGCGGTCCTGCTCTGGGGCTGCGGCAGCGAGCGCCTGGCCGAAACCGAGCCGGCGACGAGCACCGCGGTCGAAGCGAGGGCGCCGTCGACCACGGCCGAACCGGAAGCGAGTGGCGCCGCTCCTTTCCGGTTCTTCTCCCCGACCAGCTTCTGGAACACGACGCTGGCCCCCGACGCGGCGCTCGACCCGCGCTCGGCGCCGCTCGTCGCCGCCTTCGACCAAGAGGCCGAAGCCGAGCTCGGCGCCGGCCGCGGCCCCTCGATCTCGACCACTTCCTACGCGGTCCCGATCTACACCGCCGCCGCCGACCAGCCGACGGTCGAGGTCAAGCTCACCCCGCCGACGCCGGCCCCGGCCCTGCAAGCCGCCTTCGCAGCGGTGCCGCTGCCGCCCGACGCCCAGGCCTCGGGCGGGACCGACGCCAACCTCGTCGTCTACCAGCCGGCGAGCGACCGCCTCTGGGAGTTCTGGCGCTTTCGCCGCGGGCCCGAGGGTCCGGAAGCCTCCTGGGGCGGGGCGATCGAAGACGTCTCACGGAATCCCGGGGTCTACGGCCCCGAAGCCTGGCCCGGGGCCAAGCCCTGGTGGGGCTCCTCGGCCTCCTCGCTCTCGATCGCCGGCGGCGTGATCAGCCTCGAAGATCTCGAAGCCGGCGTCATCGACCACGCCCTGGCGCTGGCGATCCCCGACGTGCGGGCCGGCGTCTACTCACTGCCGGCGCAGCGCGCCGACGGCACCTCCGAAAGCCCGTCCTCGCTGCCCGAGGGCGCCCACCTGCGGCTCGATCCCAGCCTCGACCTCTCGACCTTGCAGATGCCGCGGATCACGCGGCTCCTCGCCGAAGCCGCCCAGCGCTACGGGATCTTCGTCCGCGACGGCGCCGGCGTCGTCCACTTCTTCGGCCAGGACCCGGTCAGCCTCGGCGGCCCCGACCCCTACGCCGGGGAAGACGGCTACTTCGAAGGCAAGTGGCCAACGGAACTGCTCGCCTCATTCCCCTGGGAGCACCTGCAACTGCTGAAGATGGAGCTGCGTCCCGATGACGACTGATGGGTCGCTGCCAAAGACGATCTGGATCTGCTGGCTGCAGGGTTGGGAGCAGGCGCCGCCGATCGTCAAGGCCTGCGTCGAGACCTGGGAGAACCGCAATCCTGGCTGGGAGGTAAAGCGCCTCTGCCGCGAGACCATCGGCGAGCACCTCGAGCTCGACTTCCCGCTCGACGGCTATCCGCCCAACGTCGCCGCCAACTTCATCCGCGTTCTCCTCCTGCGCGAACACGGTGGCGTCTGGGCCGACGGCACCCTCTACTGCGTCGCCCCGCTCGATTCCTGGCTCGACCCTCTGGTCGAGCCCGAGGGTTTCTTCGCCTTCGACCGTCCCGCCCCCGACCGGATGCTGGCCAACTGGTTCCTAGCCGCGACCCCGGGCCATCCGCTGATCGACACCTTCGCCGAGGAGATGCGCGAGTACTGGTGCGAGCGCACCGAGGCCGATCGCTACTTCTGGTTCCACCAGCTCTGGGCCGAGGCCTATCGCGACCTGCCCGAGTTCCGCCGGGCCTGGGACGGGATGCCGAAGCGCTCGGCGAACGGTCCGCACTACTTCGCCCCGGACTACGCGCGGCGGCTGGCGCGGCCGCTGCGCCCGCACTTGCGCCAGCGCCTCGTGGCCGCGACCGATCCCGTCTACAAGCTCAGTCACCGGCTGCCTGACTTCACGCCGGGGCCGGACTCGGTCTACGAGTTCCTGCTCAGCTGGGCGCAGCAGGAGTTGCCCCCGGACCCGGCGCCGGAGGCGGGGACTCTGGGGGCGCGGATGGCGCTCGACCGCGGCGCCGAGCGGCTGCGCTGGGGCTACCTCGGCGCCCGCCAGCGGGGGCTGACGGCCTTGCGGCGAGCGCGGGGACTGGCCTAATGCGAGGGCTTCGGGGCCCAGCGCGACTCGCGGGCGAAGGCCAGCGTGGCGCCGATCAGCAGGCCGACCACGACGCCGATGAAGGTCCCGATCACGAGGAAGGTGCGTTTGTCGCTGTGCGCTTCGCTGGCGGGGGAGAGGACCTGGATCAGTTCGGTCGAGGCCTGGCTCTGGACGCTCAGGGTGTAGGCGTCCTCGAGCGCCTTGGCCCGGGTCGAGGCCGCTTCGACCTTGGCCTGCGCGGTCGCGATTTCCTCTTCCTCGGCGGCGCTCGGCGGCGAGCCCGCGTCCGCTTCGGCGTGTTCGCGCTTCAGCTTCGCCTGCTGCAGGGAGACCGTCGCCTTTTCGTACATCCCGTACAGCCGTTTGCTGTCGGGGTCGCTCTGGTTCAGCTTCGCCGTGTAGCCGACGAGGGCGTGGCTGCTGGCGTTGGCCAGCTTCACCGCTTGGTCGGCGTCGGCCGAGGTTGCTTCGACCCGGAAGATCGGGCTTTTCGCGATCGGGGTCGCGCTGACGTGGTCCTTGACGTCCTTGACCGAGATCCCGGTTTCCTTCGAGACCTTCTCGGTCACGCCGCGGGCGGTGACGGTGCGGCTGTAGCCGGTCGCCAGCGCTTCGGCGGCGACCGCGTAGCCGGAGAGGGCGCCGGGCGAGCTGATGTCGATGCGGCCGACCGTCAGCTTCGCCGTCGCCGTGTATTCGGGGCTGCGCAGCAGCGCCAGGCCGGCGCCGATCGCCGCGCAGATCACGACCGAGAGGACGACGATCCACCAGTTCCAGATCATCGCCCGGCCCAGCGTCACCGCCGGCGGCGGCGAGATCACCTTCGGCACCTCTTGCCCGAGCCGCCGCATCGCTACCTTGCCGGCTGCCGATGCTGATCGTCAACGCCGACGACTGGGGGCTGCGCGCTGAGGTGACGGGCGCGATCGCGGCCTGCTGGAGCGCCGGGGCGATCACCAGCGCCTCGGCGATGGTCGCGATGGCCGACAGCGAGCGCGCCTTCGGGCTGGCGGCGGAGCTGGGGCTGCCGCTCGGTCTGCACCTGAACCTGACGACGCCCTTCGACGCCGCCGCGGTGGCGCCGGAGCTGCGCGCGCGCCAGGCCCGCGCCGTCGCCTACTTCGCCGGCTCGCCGCGCCGTCGGCTGCTCTATGACCCGCGGGCGCGAGGCCTGCTCGACGCCTGCGTCGGTGACCAGCTCGACCTCTTCACCGCGGCCGCTGGTACGGCTGCTGCCCACGCCGACGGCCACCAGCACGTCCAGGTCTGCCCGACCGTGCTCGCGACCCCCGCGCTCGGCTGCGTCAGCAGCCTGCGCCGCGCTCACGGCTTCGTTGCCGGCGGTGGTGCGCCGGCTGCGAATGCGTATCGCAGGATCGTCAACCTCTGCCTGCGCCGGCGCTTCCGCTCGGCGCTGTTCGTCTCGCTGCGGGACCTGCACCCGGCCCTCGGCGGCGTCGGGCTCGAGCGTCTGGCTGAGCTTGCCCGCGACCGCGAGGTGGAGGTGATGGTGCATCCCGCCTGGGACGACGAGCTCGAGGTGCTGCTGTCTCCCGCCTGGAAAAGGCTGATGGAGGAACTGCCTACGGGCTCTCACGCCGATCTTGCCTGAGCCTGCGCGCCGGGCGCGAAGAGGGCTCAGGCATCCCCCGTCGGGTGCAGCTCTTCCTGTGCCGGCAGCGGAATCTCGCTCATCTCGAACTCGCTGACCGCAGAGAGCAGCGCCTCCAGCGCCATTCCCGAGAGCGTCTCGTGTTCGAGCAGCGCTCTGGCGGTCTCCTGCACCGGCTCCCAGTTGGCCCTGAGCACGTAGACCGCCCGCGCCTTGGCCTCCTCGATGATCCGCTCGGTCTCCTCGTCGATCGTGTCGAGCGTGTTGGGCCCGACCGAGCCAAGGTCCTGCAGGGCAGCGCCGAGGAAGACCTCACCACCGGCCTCGCCGATCGTGATCGAACCGAGCACCGGGCTCATCCCGTAGGAGGTGACCATCCGCCGCGCCAGTTTGGTGGCCGCGTGGAGGTCGTCAGAGGCCCCGGTTGAGCCCTCGCCGAACTCAGTCCACTCTGCCGCGGTGCCGGAGAGCACCGCGACCAGCTGGCGTTCGAGATCGGTCTGGGAGTGCATCACCGCATCGCGGTCGGTCAGCATGTGGGCGGCGGTGCCGAGCTGGCGCCCGCGGGCGACGATCGAGAGCTTCTGGGCACTGACCACCTGGCCGACCGCCTTCGTCGCCACCGCGTGGCCGGCCTCGTGGATCGCGATCGTCCAGCGCTCGGACTCGGTCAGGACGTGGGATTTCTTCGCCGGCCCGGCGACGACCCGGTCGATCGCCTCCTCCAGGGTCGCCTGGTCGATCTCGGTGAAGCCCTCGCGGACGGTCAGCAGTGCCGCCTCGTTGACGAGGTTGGCGAGCTCAGCACCGGAGAAGCCGGGGCACAGTTTGGCGATCTCGTGCAGGTCGACGTCGGGGGCGAAGCTGCGACCTTTGGCGTGCAGCTCGAGGATTTCCAGGCGGCCGTGGACGTCGGGGACGTCGACCACGACCTGGCGATCGAAGCGACCCGGTCGCAGCAACGCGGGGTCGAGGATGTCGGGGCGGTTGGTGGCGCCCATGACGACGACCCCGGCATCGCCGCCAAAGCCGTCCATCTCGACCAGCAGTTGGTTCAGGGTCTGCTCGCGCTCGTCGTTGCCCTGGCCGACGCCGGCGCCGCGCTTGCGCCCGGCGGCATCGAGCTCGTCGATGAAGATGATCGCCGGCGCCGTCTTGCGCGCCTTGGCGAAGAGGTCGCGGATCCGGGCAGCGCCGACTCCGACCAGGGACTCGACGAACTCCGCGCCCGAGGCCGAGAAGAAGGTGGCATCGGCTTCGCCGGCGGTGGCCCTTGCCAGGAGCGTCTTACCCGTCCCCGGCGGCCCGACCAGGAGCACGCCCTTGGGCGCCGCCGCTCCCATCGTCAGGTATTTGGTCGGGTCGTCGAGGAAGTCGCGGATCTCCTTCAGCTCGGCCAGTGCTTCACCGGCACCGGCGACCGAGTCGAAGGTGATCGGTGCTTTCTGGCCCTTCTTGCGGCGTTTGCCCGAGCCGCCGAAGACCGAGAAGGAGCCGACGCCCCCGGTCGCGTCCCCGGTCTGGCGGATGAAGAAGGCAAAGAGGCAGACCAGGATCAGGATCGGGAGCAGGAACTGGACGACGACGACCCGTTCTGACTTGCCGGACTGGGGGTTGACGCTGACCTGGGCGCCCCCCTCGGTCAGCTGGCCGACGATCTGCTGGGTGGCCGCATCGGAAGCGGGGTAGTCGGCGTAGAGCTGCAGGCCGCCCTCGGTCTGGACCACGACCTGGTGGTCGTAGTCGAGCAGTTCGGCGCTTTGGACCTTGCCGGTTTCGCTGACGTGGGTGATCGTCGAGAGCGGCACCTTGTCGCCCTCGCCCTCGGGGCCGAGCGAGCCGAGCAGGGAGAAGAAGGTGACGAGCAGCGCGATCGACGCGATCAGCAGCGCCGTCGAGAGCGGGTCGCGGCGGATCAGTTTCCAGAACGGGCGCAGCGCGTTGCCGACGCTCTCCCTGATCGGGCGACGTTTGCTCTTGGCTGATGCGAGACGAGGGTTGGACATGAAAAAAAAGCGCCCCTGGACGCCGGAAGCAGGGACGATCTCCGTTCCGGGGAGTGGTGATGTGAACAGGTTGAGAACAAGAGGAAAAAGCGCCTGCCTCTGACCGGACAAGAACCTCGCTGCAACGAAACCGTTGCATCAAATTCACCGGGAGTTCCCCTGAGATTCACAGGAGCGGATCGTGAGGCGACGAGGATCGCGCCCAGTCCCGAAAGAGATGAGAAACGGGAGAGAACGATCTAAGGAGGATCAATGTTCGCTGGTATGAACAGCAAGCGGGGGCGTGCACGCGCTCGCGTTGCGCTCCTCGCCGGTGGCGTGGTTGCTGCCCTCGGCTTTGGTGCGTTGAACGCCGGGGCCGCTGCGGCCGCGCCGGCTTGCACCGGCAACAGCATTACCGGTCAGGGTGCCTCGCTGCAGAAAATCGCGCAGCAGAATGTCTGGGGCCCCAACTTCGGCAACGTCATCTGCAACAAAGGTTCGCTGCCGAAAATCAGCTACAACTCGACCGGCTCGGGTGCCGGCCTCAAAGAATGGAACTACGACGGGGCCAAAGGCTCGATCAACACCGGTCTCGCCTGGATCTCCACTGACGACGCCCCGACCACGGCTCAGATCGCCAACATCAAGAGCACCGCTGGTGGCGCCCAGGTCGCGGTGATCCCGGTCACCCAGACCGCGATCGCGATCGTCGCCAACCCGCCCGCGGGCTGCGAAGTCGAAGAAATCACCAACACCGACCTGACCGCGGTATTCGAGGGTCGTTTCCTCACCTGGAACCAGCTCGACACCGCTGAAGGCGAAGGCTGCAACAGCCCGATCAGCCGCGTCGTCCGCAAAGACGGCTCCGGTACCACCTACCAGTACAAGAACTACCTGTTCCAGGCGAACAAAAAAACGCTGGCCTGCACCGGGGCTGAAAAACAGACCTGGCAGCAGCTGGAGCCGATCACCAACTCCGTCACCGGCGCTCCGAACACCACCTGGCCCGAAACCTGCCCCGAAAAAACCCTTTCGGCGCTCGTCCGTCCCGCCGGCACCGGCGGTGGCGAAGTGGTCAAAACGGTGAACACCACCGCGGGCTCGATCGGCTACGCCGCTCTGCCCGACGCGATGGCCAACAAAACCACCGCGATCGTCCTGCGTCTGCAGAACAACGGTCTCGGCTCCGCCGGGGAAGGCACCTACGCCCCCGCGGCCGCCGGCAACACCGCCAACTGCTCGACGATGACCTACAAAACCCCCGCCAACGTCAACACCGGTCTCGACATCGACTGGTCGCAGGTCTTCGGCGCCAAGCCGGCGATCGGCGAAGGCGGTTACCCGCTGTGCACGCTGACCTACGCCCTCGCCTTCCACGGCTACGGCGCGGCCGGCTTCGCGCAGAAAGACGAGATCACCGTCCGCGACTACCTGACCGAATACGTCACCCAGGCAGCCGGCCAGACGGACATCAACAGCAACTTCTACGCGGCGCTTCCGAGCACCCCGGATGTTCGTACGAACATCCTCGGCGCCGCCCAGAAAGCTGCTGCAAGGATCAGCTTCTAGTTGAGGGTTAGCTAGAAGCGACTCGATCCCTCGGGGTCGAAGCGGCACCGAAAGGCCGGGCGAGAGCCCGGCCTTTCACATTTCTGTCGCGCTGGCTTTCCCCGATGTTCACATCGACCAGGACCGGGTCGGAAACGATCGAGCGGTCGATGAGAGCTACTGGGGAAGGAAACGAATGAAGAGCAGGTCCCTCACGCGTTGGTTGAGCACCGCAGTCCTCGCAGTCCTCGCAGTCCTCGGCTTGACGATCTTCGCTTCGGCCGCTGGGGCCAAAGGAGGCGGCCAACTCGAATCCTGGGGGGCCAAAGGCACCGGCAACGGCCAGTTCCTGCTGCCCGGCATGCTCGGCGTCGATCCCTCCAACGGGACCGTCTACAGCGGCGACATGACGTCCGGGAAAACGAATTACCGGATCCAACAGTTCTCGCCCAGCGGTGAATTCAAAGCCTCGGTGACGATTCCCCGGGTCCTCGGCACCGAAATCATCGGCGCCCTGCACGGCATCGCCGTCGACCCCGGCCTCGAACGCTTCTACGTGATCGAAGGCTGCAAGACCCCCGAAGCCGCCACGAACTGCAAAAAAACCAGCGCCTTCATGACGGCGAAACAGATCCTCGTCTACTCGACGAAAGCCGAAGCCGGAAAACTGGTTCCCGACAAAACGGTGCCGGCGATCGCGCTCCCGACCGGCGCCAACCAGCTCTACTACCCGCAGTCGATCGCCGTCGACCCCTCGAACCACGACCTCGTGGTCCTGGCCGAAAACGCCGCCCACCAGGACGTGATCCAGCGCTTCAGCTCGGCCGGTGTGGCGAAAGAACGGTTCGTCGACACGACGAAAAAACTGCGGCCCGCGGGTGGCGAACGGCCGGTGGCAGGCACCGACGCCGTCACCCTGGTCGTTGCTCCGAACGGCGTCTCCTACACGCTGACCGGCAATCCCAGCGGCATCAACGCGACCCGCGCCTGGCAGCTGCCCTCCGACCTCTCGAAAGTCGAACTGGTCTCCGGTTTCGCCGAAGCGGCGGAAAAAGAGGACTGGGTGGCGAAAATGTCGAGCGCGCCGGAAGAATTTCTCGGTGGCTCGCAGCTGGCGCTCTCGGCTGACGGCTCGACTCTCTACTGGAAGGAAAAAATCACCCGCTCCGAACCGACCGAAGCGGGGAACATGCTGGTCCGCGGCTTCTCGCTGACGAAAAACGCGACGACCGCGTTGTGGGGCAATGGGAGCTCGAGCTGCAAAATCACGACGACCAACTCCGGCATCGCGGCCGCGCCTTCGGGCAAGCTCGTCGTCTTCGACTACGGCCCGGCCTCCGAATCGCCCGGCTACGGCGTCAAAGTCGTCACCTTCGGGCCGGCCGGCACCGGCTGTCCCGAACCGATCGCGAAATTCACGGTCAACGGCAAAAAAGAAGGCGAAGAACCGACCGGGATCAAACCCGGCGACACCGTCACCTTCGACGCGGCCAGCTCCGAACTGCTCGGCGGCTTCCGCAAAGAACTGATCTGGAAATTCGGCGACGGGACGGAAAAAACCGTCAAATTCACCCCCGGTGAAGAAGAAAAAGAAGCGGTCACCACCGTCACCCACGTCTACTCGAGCGCGGCCAAAGTCACGGTCCGGCTCGAAATCAAGCTCCGCGAAGCGGTGATGGGAAGCCCCGAACCGGTCGAACGGACCTTCACCGTCGGCACCCCGGCGACGCCCAAATTCAAACTCAAAGTCGTCAAAGGCGGCAGCGGCTCGGGCACCGTCACGAGCACCCCGCCTGGGATCGAATGCGGCTTCGTCTGTGAATTCGAATTCGACGAAGGCAAAAAAGTGACGCTGAGCCAGACTGCTGGCTCCGGCTCCGAATTCAAAGGCTGGGGTGGCGCCTGCTCGGGCACCGGCACCTGCGAAGTGACGATCAGCGCCGCCAAAGAAGTGACGGCGACCTTCGATCTCGAAAAACACCTCCTCACCGTCGCCAAGACCGGCACCGGCACGGGTACCGTCAGCGGCTCGCCCGGCTCGATCAACTGTGGTGTCGTCTGCTCGGGCAGCTTCGACCACGGCACCGTGGTGACGCTGGCGGCGACGGCCGACGGAGGCTCCGAATTCAGCGGCTGGTCTGGGGCCTGCGCCGGGACCGGCAGCTGCGAAGTGACGGTCGACGCGGCGAAGGAAGTCGGCGCCGCCTTCACCCTCAGTGGCGGCGGTGAAGAAGGCACCGGCCTCTACTGCGACGAAGGCGTCGATGCGACCGGCGCCGGCAGCGCGCTGCAGCTCGCTCCCCACGGACTCTGGGCAACGGGCTTTGGCTCGGAAGTCTGCCCGGGTGGCGCCTCCGTCTCCTACGAGACGGGGGCCGGGATCCCGCAGTGGACCGGCACGATCGATCACGACATCGCCTTCGTCGGCAGCGACGAAGCGCCGACCGCGGCGCAGATCGCCGCGATCAAATCGGCCGCCGGCGTCGGTGTCCAGCTCGCCGTGATCCCGGTCGCCCAGACCGCGGTCGCGGTGATCGCCAACGTCCCGGCGGGATGCACGGTGGAAGAAGTCACCTCCGGTGACCTCGCCGCCGTCTTCGAGGGCCGGTTCACGAAATGGAGCCAGCTCGACAGCGCCGAAGGCAGCTGCGGCTCGGCAATCACCCGGGTCGTCCCGAAAGACGCCGAGGGCGCCACCACCCAGCTGAAGAGCTACCTCTTCCAGCTGAACAAAAAGGCGCTGGCGTGCGCTCCCGGCAAAGCAACCTGGCAGGGCCTGCAGGCGACGAACACGGTCTGGCCCGAGAGCTGCCCCGAAAAGACGCTCAGCCCGCTCACCCGTCCCGCCAGTGACGGCGGTGCGGCCGAGGTCGCCGCGGTCAATGCGACCGCCGGCGCGATCGGGTTCGCGACTCTGCCGGACGCTCAGGCCGGCAGCGCCGACACCCTGCGCCTGCAGAACAACGGCTACGCCCCGCTCGGGGAAGCGACCTTCGCTCCGGCCAGCGCCGGCGCGGCGGCCAACTGCTCCGACATGACCTACAAAACGCCGGTCGGCGGCGGCGGTCTCGACCTCGACTGGTCGGCGGTCTCCGGCGGCAGGCCGGCGATCGGCGGCGGGGCCTACCCGCTCTGCATGCTGACCTACGTCCTCGCCTTCCACGGTTATGAAGCCGCCGGCTTCAGCGTCGGCCAGGAGCGGACGGCCAAGGACTACATCAACGGCCTCGTCGTCCAGCCGGCGGGCCAGGTGGCCCTCGCCAGCGCCGGCTTCGCCGCGCTGCCGGGCTCGGGGGCGCCGCGCAGCGACGTCCTCGGCGAGGCCCGCAAGGCGGCGGGCAAGATCATCCGCTGAACAAGCTCCCTCCACGGGTGGCGAGGGGAAGGGCCGGGCGAAATGCCCGGCCCTTCACATTTCTGTTGCGTCAGCTTTTCCCGAAGTTCACACGGCCCCCTAAAGCCATCGGAAACATGTCCAGCAGGTGGCCGTTGGCGGAAAATTTGGGCGCGCGTTCGTCGCGCTGATTGCGGCCACGGCGCTGGTTGCCGCCTGCTTTGCCTCCGGTGGCGCCGCCAAAGGAGGCGGCCAGCTCGAATCCTGGGGGACCAAAGGCAACGCTGACGGGCAGTTCTTCCTGCCCGGGATGCTCGGCGTCGACTCGGTCGACGGCACCGTCTACACCGGCGACATCACCTCCGGCAAAGCCAACTACCGGATCCAGCAGCTCTCCCCGAGCGGTGAATTCAAAGCCTCGGTGACGATTCCCCGGGTCCTCGGCACCGAAATCATCGGCGCCCTGCACGGGATCGCGGTCGACCACTCGCTCGAACGCGTCTACGTGGTCGAAGGCTGCAAGACGCCCGAAGGCGCCACGAACTGCAAAAAAACGAGCGCTTTCATGACGGCGAAACAGATCCTCGTCTACTCGACGAAAGCCGAAGGCGGAAAACTGGTCCCCGACAAAACGCTGCCGTCGATTGCATTGCCGACCGGCGCCAACCAGCTGTATTACCCGCAATCGGTTGCCGTCGACCCGACCAACCATGACCTCGTGGTCCTGGCCGAAAACGCCGCCCACCAAGACGTCGTCCAGCGCTTCAGCTCGACGGGTGTGGCGAAAGAACGCTTCGTCGACACCGCGAAAAAACTGCGCCCTGCCGGCGGCGAAAGGGTCGTGGGGAGTACCGACGCCACCTCGCTGGTGGTTGGCCCGACTGGCGTCTCCTATGCCCTCACCGGCAACCCGAACGCCACCGGTGCGACCCGGGCCTGGCAGCTGCCACTCAATCTTTCACAGGTCGAAGCGGTTCCAGGCTTCGCCGCCGCAGCCGAAAAAGAGAACTGGACCGCGCCGATGTCGAGCAGCGCCGAAGAATTCATCGGCGGCACGCAGCTGGCGCTTTCGGTCGACGGGTCGACGCTGTACTGGAAGGAGAAAGTCACCAAATCCGAACCGACGGAAGCGGGCAGCATGCTGGTCCGCGGCTTCTCTCTGACCAACGGCGAAACCACCTCGTTGTGGGGCAACGGGACGTCGACCTGCAAAATCACGACGACCAACTCCGGGATTGCCGCGGCGCCTGGCGGCAAGCTCGTTGTCTTCGACTACGGGCCGGCTTCCGAATCCCCGTCCTACGGCGTCAAGGTCCTGACTTTCGGTGCGAGTGGGACCGGCTGCCCGGAACCGAAAGCCAAATTCACGATCAACGGCAAAGCCGAAGGCGAAGAACCGACCGGGATCAAACCCGGAGACACCGTCACCTTCAACGCCGCCGGCTCCGAACTGCTGACCGGGTTCCGCAAGGAACTGATCTGGAAATTCGGTGACGGCACCGAAAAAACCGTCAAATTCACGCCGGGCGCCGAAGGCGAACCGGACAAAGAAGCGTCGACCACGGTCACCAAGGCCTACTCCACCGCCGCCAAAGTCACCGTCCGCCTCGAAGTCAAGATGAAAGAAGCGGTGATGGGGGACCCCGACCCGGTCGAACGCAGCTTCACCGTCGGCACCCCGGCCTCGCTGTTCAAGCTGACGGTCTCGAAAACCGGCAACGGCACGGTGACCAGCACGCCATCGGGCATCAACTGCGGCTCCGCCTGCGAATCCGAATTCAACGGCGGCGAAGAAGTCGAACTGACGCCGGCCCCCGCCGCCGGCTCGAAATTCGTCAAATGGACCGGCGCCTGCACCGGCTCCGGCACCTGCAAAGTGACGATGAGCGCGGCGAAATCGGTTGCCGCCGAATTCGCCCTCGTCCCCAGCTTCAAGCTGAAGATCAACAAGGCCGGCAACGGCTCCGGCACCGTCACCAGCAACCCGGGCGGAATCAACTGCGACCCGGCCTGCGAAGCCGAATTCGAAGAAGGCAAGGTCGTCACGCTCAGCGCCAGCGCCGCCGCCGGCTCGACCTTCACCGGCTGGTCGGGC
>DATKIA010000109.1:0-27741 GCA_035509895.1 Solirubrobacterales bacterium | reverse complement strand
GTCCCGCAGCTGACCGAGCCCCGGCCCTGCGAGGCGTTGGTCCGTGAGCTTCATTCAGAGGGTCACCCGACGCCCCTCCGAGCTCAAGCCCCGCCCTACTAGAAGCACGAAAGCTGAATGACCCTGGAACCGCGGAGGAGCTTCGTTGGGCGAGGTCGGGTACCCCCACCCGGCGAACAGTGCGGGAGGAGCAGGGCTCCAATAGGCGATAGCTACAGCCTCTCAGGCGACGAGGTGCGAGCCGGGAGGGGGTACCCGACCTCGCCACGCCCAGCCCCTTCTTCGAGGTTCCCTCTTAGACGTTGGCGGCGATGGCCATCGAGAGGAACAGCAGGGCCAGGTAGGCCAGTGAGAACAGGTAGGTGCGAAGGGCCCAGCGGCGTTCTGCCGTCCGCAGGAGCTTGACCGAGAAGTAGATGAAGGCGGCGCCCAGGAGCATTGAGGGGACGAGGTAGGCGACGCCGAGGCCGCCGGCGCAGAAGGGGAGCTGGGTGACGGCGTAGAGGAGGACCGTGTAGAGGACGATCTGGCGCCTCGTCTCGGCCTCGCCGCGGACGACGGGGAGCATCGGGATGTTGGCCTTCGCGTACTCGTCCTTCATCAGCAGCGAGAGGGCCCAGAAATGGGGCGGGGTCCAGAAGAAGACGATCGCGAACAGGTAGAAGGCCATCCCGTCGAGGCCGCCGGTGACCGCTGCCCAGGCGACCAGGGGCGGGACCGCGCCGGCGGCGCCGCCCCAGATGATGTTCTGCCAGGTGCGGCGCTTGAGGAAAAGGGTGTAGAGAAAGACGTAGCCGAGGAAGCCGGAGAGCGAGAGCGTCGCCGCCAGCGGGTTGACGGTCAGCGACAGCAGCAGGAACGAGGCGGCGCCGAGCAGGGCGCCGAAGGTGATCGCGGCGGTGGGGGAGACGCGACCGCTGGCGACGGGCCGGTCGGCGGTGCGGGCCATCATCCGGTCGACGTCGCGGTCGACGGCGTGGTTGATCGCGCCGGCGCCGCCAGCCGAGAGGGCGCCGCCGAGGCAGGTCAGCAGGATCAGCTTCAGCGAGGGGTCGCCGGCCACGTACATCGTCGTCACCGTCGTGAACAGCAGCAGCGACTGGACCTTGGGCTTGGTCAGGGTCAGGTAGTCGCGGACGGCTTGCGCCGCGGGCGAGCGGGGGGCGGCCGCCGACGGGTTGGGCGCGACCTGCGCGCCGGCACCGGCATTCATGTCGTCAGGCTACCGGCTGCGACTCGCGCGTCGGCAGCTCGGCGCTGGCGGTGCGGTGAGCGATCGCCTCGCGGATGTCGCGCATCGGGCGCTCGCTGCGAACGTCGACCAGGACGTCGAAGTTGTGCGGGTCCGGCGGCGAGAGCGTGAACCACTCGAGCGTGTCGCCGCCCCAAGGATCGTGGCCCGCCTCGGCACCGTTGACGCGGCTGCTGATCGCGTTGACGAGGCTCATGACGATCCCGGCGGCGAGCACGAAGGCGCCGATCGTCGCGATCAGGTTGTAGGCGTTGACGCCAGTGGCGTCGAAGAACTTGTAGGCGTCGATCACCTGACCCTCGTCGTAGCCGGCGAGCGCCAGCGGCACGAAGGTGACGAGGACGCCGAGCAGCATCGTCCAGAAGGAGATCCGGGCGAGGCTCTCGCCCATCGTCCGGCCGGTCATCTTCGGGTACCAGTAGTGGAGCGCGGCGAGGCCGCCGAAGACGGCGCCGCCGATCAGCGCGAAGTGGGTGGCGGCGGTCGCGTCGGTCGTGTTCTTGATGTCCCAGGCGGCGGCGACCAGCGACTGCTGGATCTCGGCGGCGAGTCCGATCGAGATCAGCGACAGCGCGCCGACCGCATAGAGCAGCGGCGCCCGCATCCGCAGCACACCGCCGAACAGGGTCGCGATCAAGTTGAAGACGACAAGGCCGACGGGAATGATCAGCGCCAGCGACATCAGCATCGCGAAGTACATCCAGCCGAGGCCGATCGGGGCGGTCAGCATGTTCTGCATCCAGGCCAGGGTGCCGATCACGGCGATCGCCGCCAGCGAGGTCATCACGGCGCTGCGGTTGAACAGCGGTTTGCCGGAGAAGGCGGTGACGATTTCGGCGATCGCGCCGAAGGCGAAGATCAGGATCAGCATGTAGGCGCCGGAGAAGAAGATCCAGCTCAGGTGCTGCCAGAGCAGCGGCGCGCCGCCGGAGCCATCGGCGAAGAAAATGCCGTCGTAATTGCGGTCGATCATCAGCATCGTCAGCGCCGCGAGGAAGACCGGGCCGACGAACAGCATCAGCCAGGAGCCGACCGTGGCACCCCAGGCGAAGATCGGTACCCGCCGCCAGGCCATGCCCGGCGTCCGCATGTTGCGCAGCGTCGTCAGCAGGTCGATCGAGATCAGGACGAAGCCGAGCGTGGCGAGCCCGACGCTGGTCGCCCAGGCGTCGACGCCGTTGTTGGAGAGGAAGGCAGTCTCGGTCAGCGGCGCGAATGGGTTCACGCCGGCCTCCGAGGGGGTGTACATGAAGCCGGCATAGAGAACGACGGCACCGGCCACCCAAAGCGCCATCCCGATCTGGCCGAGCCGCGGCAGCGCCGTGCCGCGGGCACCGACCTGCAGTGGCGCCACGTAGTAGGCGAGGCCGATCGCCAGTGGCAGGGCGAAGAAGAAGATCGCGGTGCCGCCGTAGAGCGAGAGCATCCGGTTGAAACCGACCGGGGAGAGGAACTTGTTCTCCGGGATCGCCAGCTGCAGCCGCATCAGCAGAAACTCGATCACGGCGATGAAGAGGAAGCCGAGGGCGCCGCTGATCAGGATCCGGGCGACGTCCTTGTGGTCGCCGCTGGTCGCGAGCTCGATCCAGCGCGCGCGCTTGCGCGGGAAACCGCTGACGACGAGCTCGGGACGCGGGGACTCGTTCATGGCACTTCTCCGTTTTCGATCAGGCCGACGACCCGTTCCTGGGCGGCTTCGATGTCGGTTTTCTGCGTTTCGATGAATTCCTCGTATTCAGCTGGGGAGACGACCTCGACCTCGGTCCGCATCGAGGCGTAGGCCTGGCCGGAGAGGGTCGCCGCGTCGCCGGTGAAGCTGCCTTCGTCGTTGGCCCGGAAGATCACCTTGTTGGTCTTGCCCGGGACCGCGTCGCGCTTGCCGGCGAGGTCCGGGACGTTCCAGGTGTGGACGACGTCGGTGGAGACGAGTTTGAGCTTGACCGCGGTGTCGACCGGGACCACCAGCTTGTAGTAGCTGAAGGCCCCGTTCGGGTACGTGTAGCGCCACAGCCACTGCTGCCCGGTCGCTTCGATTTCCAGCGGCGCGCTCTCTTGCGCGGTGAGGCCGGCATCGCCGGTCGTCGGGGTCTCGTGCGCCTTGCCGGTGAAGATGATGCCGAGGATGAAGACGACGGCGGCAAAGACGGTGAGGACGCCGGCGACCCGGAACTGGATCCGGCGGCCGCCGCTGATCTGGCGCGGCTCGGCCCCGCGCTCGCCGCGGTAGCGGCGGATCGCGTAGAACAGAGCGAGGTTGATCGCGACCACGACGATCGCGGCGGCGACAAAGCCGATCCAAAGCAGAGTGTCGATCTGGTCCGTGCCAGGGGAGTGCGGCGCCAAAGCGCGGCCATTCTATTCAGGCTGGGCGGCGCCGCGGGTCGCGGTCCCGGGTGCTGATCCAGGGCGCCTACCTATACTCGCCGGCTTGATGCGCCGCCCCCGGCAATCCAGCGCGCTTCGATTCGCCGTGCGAGCCGGAGCCGTCACCGCCATCGGCGCCTCGCTCGCGGTGCCGGCGCTCCGTCGGCGGCTGCGGGTCCCGGTCCCGGTGACGATCGCCGTCGCCTACTCGGGACCGCTGGCGCTGGCCGTCCTCACCCCGCGTTCGAAGAAGCGCGACGTGGCGATGTTCGCCTTGCAGATGCTCGCCTTCACCTTCGTCCACGAGATCCCTTATGACGACCCCGAGCAGCTGCGGGCGCGGCTGCGCAGCCGCTACCCGATCAAGATCGACAAGACGATCGGCCGCGGCCGTCTGCCGAACGCGGCGCTGCAGCGCGCCCTGGACAAGGTGCCGGGGCGCCGCGTCCTCGATCGCTTCCTCGCCTACACCCACTGGGCCTGGTTCATCGAGCCCTACCTGGCCCTGCTCGTGATCCTCACCCGCCACAACGAGCGCTTCCCGCGCGCCGCCCGGCAGATGGCGGCGGTCTTCGACCTCGGCTGCGCCACCTACTTCGCGGTGCCGACGGCGCCGCCGTGGTGGGCGTCGGAGCAGGGCCAGACCGGCGAAGAGGTGCGGCGGATCATGGTCGAGGTCGGCGAACGGACCTGGGGGCCGGCCTGGCCGAAGATGTACGAGACGCTAGGCGGCAACCCCTGGGCGGCGATGCCCTCGCTCCATTTCGCGACCTCGGTCTCGGCCGCGGTCTCACTCTCGGAGGCGGGCAAGGTCGAGGGTGCGCTCGGCTGGACTTACGCGCTGACGCTTGGCTTCGCCCTCGTCTATCTCGGCGAGCACTACGTCACCGACTTGCTGGCCGGGGCGGCGCTGGTCGCCGCCGTGCGCCGCGGCGAACCCTTGGCCGAGCCCGTGATTCACACGATCAGCGACGGGCTACGGCGTCTGGAGAGAATCGCGAGCGGGTAGCGTTACCCGAAGTGTCTCAGCAAGACTCGGCGAACGGCAACCGACCCGTCGAGCTGCCGCTGCTCACTACGCGGCGTTTGATCCAGACGGTCGTGATCGTCCTGATCCTGCTGGGCGGGATCTATTTCCTGTTCCCGAAGCTGGTCGGCCTCGGCGACGCGATGAGCAAGCTCGACGACGCCGACCCGGTCTGGATCGGCATTGCGATCGGCTTCAGCGTCGCCTCCTTCGCGACCTACATCGCCCTCTTCAAGGCCGTGGTCGGCGGCGAGGCACTGCGGCTGACCTGGCTCGAGACCTACGAGATCAACATGGCCGGAGTGGCGGCGACGCTGTTGTTCTCGGCCGGCGGCGCCGGCGGCATCGCCCTCACCTACTGGGCGCTGCGCAAAGCCGGGATGCGGCGGCGGGACGTCGCCCGGCGGATGGTCGCCTTCATCAGCCTTCACTACGCCTTCTACCCGATCGCCCTGATCGCTTGCGGGATCCTGCTCCGAACCGGCGTCGTCAACGGCGACAGCTCGGTCGAGCTGACGATCATCCCGGCGGCGATCGCCGGGTTGATGCTGGTGGTCGGGGTGCTTATTGCACTGATCCCGACCGATCTGGAACGGCGGTTGATGCCAATCTCCGACAACGAGAAATGGCACGGCTTCGTGCGCTCGGTGGCGAAAGTGCCGGAAACGCTCGGCGAGGGATTCCGCTTCGCGATGCACCTCTTCGCGCACCCCTCGCGTGGCGGCCTGGCGGTGCTCGGCGCCGCCGGCTACTGGGCGGCGAGCATCGGCGTGCTCTGGGCTTCGTTCCACGCCTTCGGCGTCCACGTCCCGCTCGCCGTCGTCATTCAGGGCTTCTTCCTCGGCATGGTCGCCAACCTCTTCCCGCTGGCGCCGGCCGGGGTCGGCGCCGTCGACGCCGGGATGATCGGCGCCTTCGTCCTCTTCGGGATCCCCGAGGAGACGGTCTTCCCGGCAATCCTGATCTTCCGCTTGGTCGCCTTCTGGCTGCCGATCCCGCCCGGTATCGTCGCCTTCTTCCAGCTGCGGAAAACGGTTCGCCGCTGGGAAGTAGAGGGGCTGCCGATCGACCGCGGCGAGGGCGCGACGTCGGAGTACGAGCCGGTGACGAGTGGCCCCTGAGGTCGCTTGTCGACTTCCTCCCGCACGTCCGGGAGAAACTCGACAATGGCTCTACAGCGCAGTACTATACAAAGTAAAGTAATGGACTTCAGCGACGCTCTCTAAGGTAGGCCAGGATGACTGAGACGAAGAAGGTCGAGAACGTGATCATCATCGGCGGCGGCCCCGCCGGCTACACGGCTGCGCTCTACACCGCCCGCGCCAACCTCGAGCCGCTCGTCTTCGAGGGCTTCCAGTGGGGCGGCCAGCTGCAGAACACGACCGACGTCGAGAACTACCCGGGCTACCCCGAGGGGATCATGGGTCCGGAGATGATGAGCCAGTTCCGGGCCCAGGCCGAGCGTTTCGGGACCCGCTTCGTCACCGACGACGTCGATCGGGTCGAGCTCTCCGACGGCGGCGTCCAGAAGGTCTTCCTCGGCGACGAGGAGCACCGCGCGAAGACGATCATCCTGGCGATGGGGGCGGAGCCGAAACGGCTCGGGATCCCGGGCGAGATGGAGCTCGGCGGTCGCGGCGTCTCCACCTGTGGCGTCTGCGACGGCGCCTTCTTCAAGGGCCACGAGGTGATCGTCGTCGGCGGCGGCGACTCGGCGATGGAGGACTCGATCTTCATCTCCAAGTTCGCCGAGCACCTGACGATCGTCAACCGGCGCGACGAGTTCCGCGCCTCGAAGATCATGTTCGACCGTGCCCGCGAGAAGGACAACATCGCCCTCAAGACCCCGTTCATCCCGGAGGAGTTCGTCGCCGGCGAGGACGGCAAACTGGCGAAGATCCGCCTCCGCAACGCCGAGAGCGGCGAGCAGGAGGAGATCGAGGCGACCGGCGCCTTCGTCGCGATCGGCCACGTGCCCCGCTCCGAGGTCGTCCGCGACCAGGTCGAGACCGACGAGGACGGCTACATCGTCACCGAGGCCGGCTCGACCCGGACCAACCTCGGCGGCGTCTTCGCCGTCGGCGACGTCGTCGACCACACCTACCGCCAGGCCGTGACCGCCGCCGGCACCGGCTGCATGGGCGCGCTCGACGCCGAGCGCTTCCTCCGCGACAGCCCGCCCCCGGTCGAGGCCCACTGGATGCCCGGCGGCGAGCCCGCCGAGCTCGCGCCCTAAGCCTGGATGAGCCCGGCGCGACCGACCGTGCAGGTGATCGGTCGCCGCCTCGAGGCTAGCGACCACGAGCTGCGCGATTTCCTCACCCGCGCCGCGCAGCCATTCGAATGGTTTGAAGCAGGAACGGCAGAGGCCGAGGGGCTGCTGGCCGAGAAGGGAGCCTCCGGGGCCGAGCTGCCGGTCGTCATCGACGGCGACGAGGTCACCGTGGCAGCGACGATCCGTCTCTTGGCGGAGAAGTGGAGGGTGCGCGAGCCACCGCGCCGGCGCGCCTACGACATCGTGATCGTCGGCGCCGGCCCGGCTGGCCTTGCCGCCGCCGTCTACGCCGCCTCCGACGGGCTGGCGACCGCCGTCGTCGATCACGAAGTGCCTGGCGGACAGGCTTCGCACACCTCGATGATCGAGAACTTCTTCGGCTTCCCGGAGGGGATCGGCGGCGCCGAGCTGGCACGTCTCGCCGGCCGCCAGGCGGAGAAGTTCGGCGCCGAGCTGCTGCTCCTGCGGGGCATCGACCGCACCCGGCGCGCCGACGAGGGCTTCGTGCTCGACCTCGAAGGCGACCACGAGATTTTCGCACCGCTGATGATCGCCGCCACCGGGATGGCCTGGCGCCGGCTCGAAGCGGCCGGGGTGCAAGAGCTGCTCGGCCGCGGCGTCTACTACGGCGCCGGTCGCAGCGAGGCGGCCCAGTGCGGCAGCGACGACGTTGTCGTGGTCGGCGCCGGCAACTCGGCCGGCCAGGCGGTGATGAACCTGGCCGGGTCCGGTGCCCGGGTGAAGATGCTGGTCCGCGGCGACTCGCTGGCGAAGTCGATGTCCGCCTATCTGATCGAGCGGATCGAAGCGCAGCCGCTGATCGAGGTCCGGCTCGAAACCGAGGTCGAGTCGGTAGAAGAGCGTGACGGGGTGCTGGAGGCGGTGGTTGTCAAGGACCGGTCCGGCGGAGGCGAGCGGCTGCCGGCGGCGGCGCTCTTCATCTGTATCGGCGGCGCTCCGTGTACCGAGTGGGCGTCCGGCTCGGGCGTCCGGGTCGGCCCCGGCGGTTTCGTCCTCACCGGCCCAGACCTGATCCTCGGTGGTGAGCGGCCCGACGAGTGGGCACTCGACCGCGACCCATTGGCGCTGGAGACGAGCGTCCCGGGCCTCTTCGCTGCTGGCGACATCCGTCACGGTTCCCCGCGCCGCGTCGGCGGTGCGGTCGGCGACGGCGCGATGGCGGTCGCGCTCGCGCACCGGATCGAGGAGCGGCTGCCTCATCCCGGCCGCTCCGAGCGGCTCTGAGCTGAGCGCCGTCGGCGCTCAGGCGGCGACGAGGGCGCTGACCGCCCGCGTCTTCGCGACCGCGACGGCGCCGAGCGCGATCAGCACCAGGCCGGTGATCAGCGGGGCGCCGCCGAGCGCGGCGGTTCCCCAGCGCTCGGTCAGGTAGATCGGCTCGAGCACGACCGGCAGGAAGGTCTGGATCGCGAAGGAGACGGGGACGACGAAGGTCGCCGGCCGGCGCTGCAGGGCGGTCATCTCGGTCGTCAGCGCGATCACCCCGGTGGCGGCCGCGGCGAGCAGCCAGACCCCGACCACGAGCCAGGCGCGCTCGTCGATCCCGTCGCTGACCAGCTTCGTCGCGATGTTGCTGGCGCCGTAGGCGAGGGCGGAGGCGACGATCACGAAGGTCGCCGAGTCCAGGCGCCCGCGCCCGCGCAGGGCGAAGGGGATCAGCGCGACCACGACCATGCCTCCCATCACCGAGAGCAGCGCGGTCTGGCCGCGGACCGTCTCGATCCCCTCCGGCTGGCCCCAGGCGAGCAGGCCGATCCCGGCGGTGATCCCGAGCACGCCGACGACCTCGGGCCAGCCGACCCGCTCGCCGAGCATCCTGACGCCGAGGTAGAGCATCAGCAGCAGCCCGGCCGCGAGCACCGGCTGGACGACGACGAACGGCGCCAGCGAGAGGGCCGCCACCTGCAGGACGAAGCCGAGGGCGCCGATCAGGAGCCCGGCGATCCAGCGCCGGCGCCGGGCCAGATGCGAGAGAAGCGAGAGCCGCAGCCCCTCCTCCGCCGGCTCGCGACGGGCATCCGCCGCCTGCAGGACGATGCCGACGTTGAACGCCACCGAGGCGGCAACAGCCGCGATCAGGCCGAGCGCGACCACTGGCTAGACGGCCTTGGAGGCGAGCCGCTCGGGGCCGATCCGGACCACGTCCCAGGCCAGCCCAACCCGCTCCATCAGCGAGATCAGCGCCGCCGAGGGGTCGAGCTCGGCGCGGCCGAGACCGTGGCGGGCCGAGGTCGGGAAGGCGTGATGGTTGTTGTGCCAGGCCTCGCCGAAGGTGAACGGCGCCAGCCAGGCGAGGTTGCGGGACTCATCCTTGGTCTCGAAGTCGCGACGACCGAAGAAGTGGCAGAGCGAGTTGACGCAGAAGGTGATGTGGTGGAGGAAGAAGATTCGCACGGCGCCGCCCCAGAGCAGGCCCATCAGGCCGCCGAAAACGGTGCCGGTGAGGGCGACTCCGAGCCCGAACGGCAGCGCCAGCCCAAGCACCGCCCAGAGGACGAAGGTGCGGTCGACGAAGCGGACGACCGGGTCGGCGATCAGGTCCGGGGCGTAGCGCTCCTCTTCCGCCGGCTCGTCACTGAACAGGACCCAGCCGACGTGGGCGTGAAAGAGGCCGCGGATCGCCCCGCGGATACCGCTGCCGTGGCCGACGTGGGGGCTGTGCGGATCGCCCTCCGCGTCGGAGAAGCGGTGGTGGCGGCGGTGGTAGGCGACCCACTCGATCACCGGCCCCTCCAGCGCCATCGAGCCCAGCACCGCCCAGATGAAGCGCATCGGCCGGCTGGTTTTGAAAGCGCGGTGGGTGAAGAGCCGGTGGAAACCGACCGTGATCCCAAACCCGAACGGGATCAGGGTGGCGAAGAAGATGAGGATGTCCTGCCAGACCAGGAGCCCGCCCCAGGACTGCCAGGCGGCGACACCGATCAGCGCCAGCGGCACGACGGTGACGGCGAGATTGGCGAAGCGGTCGATCGCACTGCCGGCGGCAGGCATGCCTGCCGCGTACTCGCTCTCGTCGGCCATCGAACCTTCCTTCTCGTCCCTCGGGTGGAAGCGCTTTCCACTAGGGCGGTGGTCAAGGGAATTGCGATCCGTTGACGCCCCCGCCCTGAAAGCAGTGGTTCGACAGCCCGTAGCCCTGTTTGCCCTGGGAACTTTAGCCGCGTTTTCTAAAGACGAGATGCGGGGCGGCGATTTCGCGCCGCGGGCGGGCGCGTCGCTCAGCGGCCCTTGAAGTCCGGCTCGCGTTTCTCGAGGAAGGCCTGCATGCCCTCGACCCGGTCTGCGGTCGCCATCGCCTGCTCGAAGAGCGAGCGCTCGGTCGCCAGGCCCTCGTCGATCCCGGCCTCGGCGGCGAGCACGGCCTGCTTGGCCAGCTTCGCCGCCAGCGGCGCCCGCTCGGCGACCAGGCGGGCGAGGTCGAGGGCCTCCTCGAGCCAGCGGCCCTTCTTCACGACCTTGTTGACGAGCCCCCAGGCGAGCGCGGTGTCGGCGTCGAAGAGGCGGCCGGTGAGGACGTACTCCATCGTCCGCTGCTTGCCGAGCACCCGCGTCAGCCGCTGGGTGCCACCGCCGCCGGGGATGATCCCGAGCGTGATCTCCGGCTGGCCGAAGCGGGCGCCGTCGTCGGCGACGATCATGTCGCAGGCCAGCGCCAGCTCGCAGCCGCCGCCGAGGGCGTAGCCGGAGACCGCGGCGATCAGCGGCGCCTCCAGCGCCGCCAGCCGCCGCCAGAAGAGGCCGCCATCGGGGGTCGCCGGTTCGCCCGGCTCCAGTGCCGCCATCGCCTTGATGTCGGCGCCGGCGGCGAAGACCTTGTCGGAGCCGGCGACGACGATGCAGCGCACGCTCTCGTCGGCGTCGAAGGCCTCCAGGGCGGTCGTCAACTGCTCGCGCATCTCGAGCGAGAGCGCGTTGCGGGTCTGGGGGCTGTCGAGGCGGGCCAGTCCGACGCCGTGCTCGTCGACCGTGGTCGCGACCAGCGCCGGCGCCACGCTCAGCTCTCCTCGAAGGGGAGCATCGCGTTGACCCCCGTCGCCAGCCGGCCGATGATCAGCTTCTGGATCTGCGAGGTGCCCTCGTAGAGGGTGGTGACGCGGGCGTCCCGCAGGTAGCGCTCGACCGGGTAGTCGTCGACGTAGCCGGAGCCGCCGTGGACCTGGATCGCCAGGTTCGCGCATTCGACCGCCGACTCGGTCGCGTAGAGCTTGGCGACCGAGGTCTCCATCGTGTTCGGCGCGCCTTCGTCCTTCAGCAGCCCGGCCCGGAAGACCAGCATCCGGCTGGCGTCGCGCTTGAGGATCATGTCGGCGATCATCTCTTGCACGAGCTGGAAGCGGGCAAGCGGGACGCCGAACTGCTTGCGCTCCTTCGCGTACTCGACCGAGGCGTCGACGCAGCCGTCGCAGATCCCGACGCAACCGGCGGCGACGCTGTAGCGGCCGTTGTCGAGCGCGCTCATCGCCACCTTGAAGCCGTCGCCGACCTCGCCGAGCAGCGCCTCGTCCGGCACCTCGACCGAGTCGAGCGAGATCTCCGCCGTGTCGGATGACCGGAGGCCGAGCTTGCCGTGGATCTCCTGGGTGGTGAAGCCCTCGCTGTCGGTCGGGACCAGGAAGCAGGCGAGGCCGCGGTGCTTCTTCTCGGGGTCGGTCTGGGCGAAGATCAGCGCCACGTCGGAGAAGTTGGCGAGCGAGATCCACATCTTCTGGCCGCTGATCGACCAGCCCGCGTCGGTCTTGGTCGCGCGGGTGCGGAGGTTGGCGGCGTCGGAGCCGGTGTCGGGCTCGGTCAGCCCGAAGCAGCCGAGCGACTCGCCCGAGCAGAGCCGCGGCAGCCACTCCCGCTTCTGCTCCTCGCTGCCCCAGCGCTCGATCGAGCCGCCGACCAGGGAGGTGATGACCGAGACGACGGTGCGGGCCGAGGAGTCGGCGCGGCCGATCGCCTCGACGATCAGCCCGTAGCCGATGTAATCGAGGCCGCGGCCACCGTACTCTTCCGCGATCGGGGCGCCGAGGTAGCCGACCTCGCCCATCTTGCGCGCCAGCTCACGGTCGAAGCGACCGGCGCGGTCGTTGTCGCGGACCCGCGGCAGGATCTCCTTGTCGGCAAACTGGCGCGCGGTTTCCGCGATCAGCTTCTGCTCGTCGCTCAGCTGGAAGTCCATCGTCCCTGCCCCTCCCTCGTTGTCGTCAGCCCTCGTGCAGCTCCCGGTCCAGGGTCGCGGCGAAGGCCTCCTGCGCTTCGCGAGTGCGGGGACCGGGGGCGGCGGCAAGCTCGGTGTCGTTGATGGCGGCGACGGCCTGGACCTCGCGCGTCGTCGAGGCGAGGAAGGCCTCGCTCGCGGCCAGCAGGTCGTCGACCTGCCAGCTGCCCTCGGTGACGTCGAGCGCCTTGACCAGGCGGTCGCGGGTGATCGAGTCGAGGATCCCGTTGGAAAGCGCCGGCGTCCGCAGCTCGCCGTCGGCGGCGGCCCAGAAGATCGTCGAGGTCGGCGGCTCCAGCACCGTGCCGTCGGGCTGGACCAGGACCGCCTCGTCGGCTCCCTGCGCCCTCGCCAGCCGCGTCGCCTGCATGTTGGCGGCGTAGGAGATCGACTTGACGCCGGTGAGGATGATCGTCGGCGTGTAGGTGACGGTGGCGACGCGCAGCGTCGCGGCGTGCTCGGGAACCGGCTCGGTGGCGGCGATGCGGCGGCCGCCGCGGGTGACGATCAGCCGCAGCTGCCCGTCGACGGGGCCGGCCTGCGCCAGCAGTGCCTCGATCTCGCGCCCAAGCGCGGCACGGTCGAACTCCAGCTCGATCGCGGCCGCGGAGCGGCCGAGCCGGTCGAGATGCTCGCCGAGCGCGAAGGGCTGGCCGCTGTAGAGCCGGATCACCTCGAAGGCGCCGTCGCCTCGGTAGAGGCCGTCGTCCTTCAGTCCGATCGTCGCCGCCGCGGTCGCGGTCACCTCGCCGTCGACGCTGGCCAGCTCTTCGAATCCCTCGCTCACGCCGGCGAGGCTACCCTGTATTTGTGCTCTTCGTTCTGGGGACGTTGGGAGTATTGGCATTCATCGTCGGCGCGCTGCTGCTCGTCGGCCGCTTCTACCCTGGCTCCTCCGCCGACCTCGTCCACTGGGAACCGACCCGCTCGCCCGAGGTCGAGGCCCAGAACGAGATCGATGACGTCCGCCAGATGCTCGAAGCGCAGAACGAGATGCGCCGCCGCCGTGGCGCTCCCGAGTTGACCGAGGCCGACATCGACGCCGCCGTCGTCGAAGACGAGCGCTTCAGGTTGCGCGGGCAGGGGCCGTTCGAGTCCTGAGAGGGGTGAGGCGGCAATTGAACGTGCATAGGACGTTCAATTGCCGCTTCGCCGAAATCGATGCGGCAGTTCGACCCCTTATAGGGGCTCAATTGCCGCTTCGACCGGTGCGGCGATCGGTTTCGGTGCGCGGCTGCGAAGCGGTGCGATCGCGACGGCGAGGGCCGCGGCTGCGACACCGGCGCCGAGCGAGAGCCACCAGCCCCGTTCGAGGCCCGACAGCAGGTTGCTGCTGCCGTCGATCAGGGCGACGAGGACGGCGACGCCGATCGCGACCCCGAGCTGGCGCGCCATGCTGAAGACCGCCGTCCCGGTCGCGAAGCGGGAGGGAGGCAGCGAGGCCGTCGCCGCTGCCGGCAGGGTGCCGAGCACCATGCCGACCCCGGCGCCGCCGATCAGGTTGCCCGGCAGGTAGCTGGTCAGGTAGGCGGAGTCGGGCGTCACCGTCAGCAGCAGCCAGGCGAAGCTGGCGGCGAAGAGGAGGCCGCCGGCGACGATGATCGGGCGTTGCCCGATACGGCCGCCGAGCCGCCCGGAGGGAATCGCGAAGGAGGCCGCCATCAGCGGTCCGGGGGCGAGGGCGAAGCCGGCGGTCAGCGCCGAGTAGCCCCAGACTTCGCTCAGCAGCAGGACGCCGCCGAGCAGCATCGAGCCGAAGCCGGCGAAGAAGACCAGCGCGGCGAGGTTGGCGACCGCGAACGAACGCACGCGCAGCAGCGGCAGCTCGATCACCGGCGAGTGGTGGCGGGCCGAGCGGCGCAGGAAGGCGGCGACGAGCAGCACCGCGCCGACGAAGGAGGCGAGCGTCCGCGCATCGCCCCAGCCCCATTCGGAGCCCTTGACGATGCCGAGCGTGAGGGCGCCGATTCCGAGCGCCAGCTCGACCGCGCCGAGCAGGTCGGGGCGGCCGTCCTCCGGCTCCCGGACCTCGTCGAGGACCCGAATCGCAAGCAGCGCCGTAATCAATCCGATCGGGACGTTGACGAGGAAGATCCAGTGCCAGCTCAGCTCCAGCACGAGGCCGCCGATCGGCGGCCCCAGCGCGGCAGCGACGCCGCCGACCGCCGACCAGATCCCGATTGCAAGCGCCCGTTGCTCGGGCGGGAAGACGGGGAGGATGAGGCCGAGGGTGGCCGGGATCATCATCGCCCCGCCGGCGGCCTGCAGGACCCGCGCCGCGACCAGGAACGGGACCGTGGGCGCCGCCGCGCAGAGCGCCGAGGCGGCGGCGAAGACCAGCAGGCCGGTGACGAAGACGCGCTTGCGGCCGACCCGGTCGGCGATCCGGCCGGCCGGGACCAGCAACGCCGCGAAGACGATCGCATAGGCGTTCAGCACCCAGGAAAGGCTCGAGAGCGAGGCACCGTCGAAGTCCTTGGCGAGGTCGGGGAAGGCGATGTTGACGATGAAGAGGTCGAGGCTCGACATGAAGAGCCCGACCGAGACGATCAGGAGGACCTTCCAGCGATGCGCCATGCCAACTCCGTTCGGGTCGCTTGCAAATCGCAAGGTATCCTAGCAGAAGTAACTTGCAAAAGAAAAGTAAGGAGCTAGACTGACTTCATGGCAATCAAGGCATTCGCTGACTTCAACTGCTCGATCGCGAAACCACTGGCCTTCCTCGGTGAGCGCTGGTCGCTGCTGATCGTGCGCGACCTCTTCCTCGGCCGCCGCCGCTTCGAGGAATTCCAGGACTCGCTGGGGGTGGCGACCAACGTGCTCAGCCAGCGGCTCGCGACCCTGGTCGAGGAAGGGATCGTCGAGCGCCGGCGCTACAGCGAGCACCCCGAGCGCTTCGAGTACCGGCTGACCGAGAAGGGCCGGGACCTGCAACCGATCCTGCTGGCGATGCTGGCCTGGGGCGACCGCTACACGGCAGGTCCCGGGGGGCCGCCGCTGAAGACCGTCCACGAGGAGTGCGGGCACGCCTTCCACATGGTCCCGACCTGCTCGGAGTGCGGCGGCAAGGTGTACCGCGGGAACATCCACAGCCGCCCCGGGCCCGGCGCCAACGAGGCGCAGCGTCGCCGCTATGCGGAGCTCCGCGAGCGACGCGAGGCCGAGGAGGACCGCGCGGCGTAGAGTCCCGCGCGTGGCTCGTGCGCTGATAGTCGGTTGCGGCTGCCGCGGCCGGCTGCTCGGCGAGCGCTTGATCGATGCCGGCTGGGCGGTGCGCGGGACGAGTCGCTACGACGAGAAGCTGCCGCCGCTGTTCGAGGCGGGGATCGACCCGGTGCTCGCCGACCCGGACCGGCCGGGGACGCTGCTCGACCTGGTCGGCGACGTCACGGTCGTCCACTACCTGCTCGGTTCGGCGGTGGGGGAGGCGGAGCTGCTGGAGGCGATCCACGGGCCCCGGCTCGAGCGGCTGATGGAAAAACTCGTCGACACCCCGGTGCGGGGCTTCGTCTACGAGGCGGCGGGAAGCGTCGATGCCGACTTGCTCGAGGCCGGCGCCGAGATCGTCCGCACGGCGGGGATGACGTGGCGGATCCCTTGTGAGATCGTCAGCAGTGACCCGAGTGACCCATCGAGCTGGGCGGTCGAGATGACGGATGCCACTCTGAGAGCCATTTCGCCGGCCGGTGAGGGCAAATAGATAAACTCGGATATGAATTTAGGGAAATTCCGAAAACCGCATATGTAGAGGAGCAGTTCGATGACGACGTTGAAAATCGGCGACGTAGCACCAGACTTCGAGGCCGAGACCACCCAGGGTCCGATCAGCTTCCACGACTGGATCGGCGACTCCTGGGCCGTCCTCTTTTCGCACCCCAAGGACTTCACCCCGGTTTGCACGACCGAGCTCGGCTACATGGCGAAAATCGAGCCGGACTTCGCCAGCCGCAACGTGAAGATCATCGGCCTCTCGGTTGACCCGCTCGACAAACACGAGGCCTGGGCCAGCGACATCGAGGAGACGCAGGGCACGGCCCCCAACTACCCGATCATCAGCGACGCCGACTTCAAGGTCTCGAAGCTCTACGGGATGCTCGGCGAGGACGTCACCGGTTACTCCGAGGAGCGGACGCCGGCCGACAACCAGACGGTGCGCAACGTCTTCGTCATCGGCCCCGACAAGAAAGTCAAACTCATCCTCGTCTACCCGATGACCACCGGGCGCAACTTCGACGAGGTGCTGCGGGTGATCGACTCGCTGCAGCTGACCGCGAAAAACAAAGTCGCAACCCCGGCCCAGTGGAAACAGGGCGACGACGTGATCATCGCCGGCTCGGTCAACAACGACGAAGCGAAAGAGATGTTCGGCGAGTGGAAAGAGCCGAAGCCCTACATCCGGATCGTCCCCCAGCCCAAGTAAGTCTGAGGGCGTGACCCCCGGCCCGCCTCAGCCGAGGCGGGCCAGCAGGTCGCCGAGGATCCGGGCGGTCGCGCCCCAGATCAGCTGGCCCTCGACCTCGTAGGTCGGGGTGTGGACGGCGACCCCGCGGCGGACCAGCCGCCGCATCTCGTAGCTGCTGCGCAGCAGCTCCAGCGTGAAGGTGAGGACGGTCTCGACCTCGGCCGGGTTCGGCTCGAGGCCGAGCGTTCGCGGCTCGGGGACGAGGCCGACGAGCGGGTGGACGAGGTAGTCGGTGACGAAGGTCGAGACCGGCAGCAGCGCCCCCTGAACGTCGACCGCGGCTGGGTCGAGGCCGATCTCCTCGCGCGCCTCGCGCAGCGCCGTCGCCGCCAGGTCGGTGTCGCCGGCGTCACGGCGACCGCCGGGGAAGGAGATCTCGCCGGCGTGGCGGCGCAGGTCCGAGCGGCGCTCGGTGAAGATCAGCCCCGGCTCCTCGGGCCAGCCGTAGATCGCCAGCAGCACCGCCGCCTCGGTGCCGCCGCGGCCTTGACCGGCGAAGGCCTGCGCCGGGTCGAGCAGCAGCTCCGCCAACTCGGTCAGATGATCACCGCGACGGTGCCGCCGTCGACCGACCAGGCGGCGCCGCTGACGTAGGAGGCGCGCTCGGAGCAGAGGAAGACGATCGCGCCGGCGATCTCGGCCGGCTCGGCAAGGCGACCGATCGGGCGTTTGCCGCCGGCGATCTCGAGCGCCTCCTGGCGGCTGCCGGCGCCGCTCAGCTGCTGGGACTGGTCGAGCAGGCCACCGGGGGCCATCCACATCTCCGATTCGGTCGGGCCGGGGCAGATCGCGTTGACGAGGACGCCCTTGGCCGCGTAGCGGTCGGCGAACAGGCGCGAGAGCGAGAGCTCGGCCGCCTTCGCGACCGAGTACTCGGCCATCGCCGCCGAGGGCCGCTTGGCGGAGGTCGAGCAGACGTTGACCACTCGGCCCCAACCGCGCTCGGCCATCGCCGGGCAGGCCGCCCGCATCGCCCGCAGCGGCGCCATCACGTTGATCTCGTACTGGGCGCGCCAGTCCTCGTCGGCGACCTCGTCGAGGTCGCGCCAGCCGGCGAAGCCGGCGTTGTTGACGAGCACGTCGAGGGCGCCGAAGCTCTCGTTCGCGGCGGCGAGGATGCGCTCGCCCGAGTCCTCGTCGGCGACGTCGCAGGCGAGGATCGCGGCGCGGCCGCCGGCCGGGGCGCCGGCGCCGTCGGCCTCTTCCTGGACCTCGCGCAGGCGCATCTCGTCGCGGGCGACGAGCAGCACGTTGGCGCCCTCGGCGCAGAGCTGGATTGCGGTCTCGCGGCCGATTCCGCGGCTGGCGCCAGTGACAGCGCAAGCGCGTCCGGCGAGGCCGAGGTTCATCGCGCCCTCCCTGCCATCAAGCGGCCTCGAGGCGCTCGGAGACGGTGACGGAGGCTTCGCCGGCGAGGACCTTGTGGACCGGGCATTTGGTCGCGATCACCAGCAGCTTCCGCCGCTGCTCGTCGTCGAGCTCGGCCGGCAGGTGGACCTGGACGTCGAAGCGGTTCGGCACCGGGCCGTCGTAGCCCATCTCGACATCAACCTCAATCGGGCCGAGCTCCCAGCCTTTGCGGTCGGCGTACATCTCCATCGTGATCGCGGTGCAGCCGGCGAGGCTGGCGGCCAAGAGCTGGGTTGGCCGCGGCCCGGTGTCGGTGCCGCCGCGGTCGGGCGGCTCGTCGACGACGATCTCGTGGCCGCCTTCGAGGTCGACCTCGTGGGCCATTCCCGCGAGGCGCCGGGCGTGGATCCGCATCGCCGGCTCAGGTCCGGCCACGGCCCTCGAACAGGACCGGGTCGTCGACGTCGGCGTAGCGCGCCATTGCGAAGACGAGGTCGGAGGCGCGGTTGACGAAGTGGATCACGATCTCGCTGGCGAGCTCGCCGGCCTCGGCCAGTTCGCTGATCCGGCGCTCGGCGCGGCGGACGACGGTGCGGGCGACGTCGAGCTGGGCCGAGAGCTGATTGCCGCCGGGGATCACGAACTGCGGCGGCAGATCGACCTCGGACATGTAGCGGTCGATCAGCGCCTCGAGCTCGGCGACCATCGCCTCGGTCGTGCGGCTGACCCCGTCTTCGAGCCGCCCGGCCGCCTCCGGCGCGGTCGCCAGCTCGGCGCCGGCGATGAAGATGTAGTCCTGCAGGCGAAGGATGTCCGCCGCCAGCTCGGCCTCCTCGGGGCCACAGAGGGCGCGGGCGACGCCGAGTAGGGAGGAGGCCTCGTCGAGGGTGCCGTAGGCGTCGGTGCGGGCGTGGTGCTTGGGGACGCGACCGCCGTACCAGAGCGAGGTGGTGCCGTCGTCGCCCTTCTTGGTGTAGATCTTGACCACTGCCGCCCATCCTACGCGGGCGCCCGGCTCACGCCGCCGCTCAGCCGACCGGGCTGAAGACCATCCCGGTCATCACCTTGGGGAAGAAGTAGGTCGACTTCGGCGGCATGTTCTCGTCGGTCTCGGCGATCGCCTTCACCTGCTCGACCGGGACCGGTCGCTGGATCAGGGCGACATCAAAAGCGCCGCCGTCGACCATCGCCAGGGCGTCGGGGACGCTCTTCGCGTACTCGAGCCCGTTGCGGGCGTCGATGTCGTGGTCGCTGAGACCGGCCAGGCCCTTGAGGACGAGGGTCTCGAGGATCGCCGAGTCGAGGCGGCGGTAGGGCTCGGGTTTGCCGGCGAGCTGGCGGTCGAGCTCGGTGGTGTCCTTCAGCCGCAGCCGGTAGGCCTGCTTGTGGAAGGAGTCGTAGAGGCCGAAGACGCCGACGCCGTCCTCGCCGCCGGGGTCGATCTCCTCGCGGCTGACCTCGGTGACGTCGAAGAGCTCGCGCAGGCCGCGGCCGAGCCGTTGCTGGCGCTCCGGGTCGTCGGCGAAGCCAGAGAGCAGGCGGTGGGTCGGGAAGACGGTGAGGCCGGGGTCGTCGAGCCCGGTCAGCGCCATCAGGGTGTAGTTGTGGAGCCCGTCGCCGCCGACCTCGTCGCGGTAGGCGCGGGCGGTCTCGTAGCGGTGGTGGCCGTCGGCGATCAGGAGCTGGGCGCCGGCGAGGCGCTCGGTCACGGCGGCGACGATCGCCGGGTCGGCGACTCGCCAGACGCGGTTGACGGTGCCGTCCTCGTCGGTCGCTTCGCCCCAGGGCTCGCCCTGGACCGCGGGTTCGACCAGCGGCCAAGCGTCGGCGGTCGAGAGCGAGAAGATCGGCGAGAGGTTGAGGTGGGTGGCGCGGGTCAGCTGCAGCCGGTCCTCGAGCGGGCCGGGGTGGGTGCGCTCGTGCGGGCGCACGGTGCCGGTCTCGTAGTCCTCGACCCGGACCCGGCCGAGGATGCCGTGGCGGCTGTAGGAGTTGCCGTCGGGGGCGGTGTAGTCCTGGGTCAGCGCCCAGAAGGCGGGCTCGGAGTCGTCGACGAGGGCGCCCTCGTCGCGCCAGTCGGCGATCGTCTGCGCCGCCTTCTCGTAGGGGTCGCCCTCGGGTTCGTAGTCGGGGTCGGCGGGATCGAACGGTTTCGGCAGGTCGATCGCGACCGCGTTGTAGGGCGAGCGGCCAAGCAGCCGCGCCCGCCCGGCGGCGTCGATCACGTCGTAGGGCGGCGCCGCGACTGCATCGAGCGAGCCGACCTTGGCCAGGTCGTAGTGCAGCGCGTTGATCGGGAGCACCTCCGCCATCGGCCGGAAAGCTAACGGGTGAGGCCCGCCCGGCGCCGCTGGCCCGCTCTACACTTCGCCCGGTCGGGGTGTGGCGCAGCCTGGTAGCGCGCTGCCTTTGGGTGGCAGAGGTCCCCGGTTCGAATCCGGGCACCCCGACTGCACCACTGCCCCGACGCCGGCTGGCGTCGCTATCAGCCTGCGGAGGCTTCCGGCGCGGAAGGATCCTCGACGCCGATGTGGAGCCGGCGGTCGTAGATCTCCTGAATCTCCTGGGGGAGGTCCTCCGGTTCCCAGATCGGCCGAACCTCGACCCGGCAGTCGACCCCGGGGCAGCGCTTCGCCCACTCCACCACTTCTTCGGTCGAGTCCGCCTGGATGATCCAGTAGCCGCCGACCACCTCCTTGGTCTCGGCGAAGGGGCCGTCGACGACCCGCGCCTCACGCCCCTCGAAGACAACCGACGCCCCTTCCGATGGCGGCCGAAGCCCGTCCAGCGCCAGCAGCATCCCGGCTTCGCGGAGCTCGATGTTGTAACGGCTCATCGCCTCCATGTCGTCGGCCGAGGGCTTCCAGTCCTCCTCCGAAATCTGCGGATACATGAACATCATGAATCTCATCTGCTTCTCCTCTCTCGGGGTGGGGCCGGGCTCCGTCGCGATCGGCCCTTTCATCCAGGGCGACGAACGAGTGGGATCAAAAACGACACATAGGCTCGAATATCGGTTTGGCCATCCTGCGGCGGGGGAATACTTGCTCCGTGCCTGGGATGAACGAGGAGGGGATTGATCAGATCGAGCGCCGGGTCGAGCGCGCCGCATTCGAAACCGACCGGCATCTGATCATCGGCGACGTCACCTTGCCGCCGGCGGGGTATCAGAGCCGCTTCTCGGACTCTCTCAACCGCGACGACCTCGAATTCGTGCCGCTCACCCACGCCGAAATCACCAACCTCGCCGATGGCAAGGTCAGCGAGCGGCCGTTCATCGTCATCAACAAGCGCCACATCCGGGTCGCCTACCCGGTCGCGGCCCCGGCGCCGCGCCAGTAGGCCTGTTGCGGCGTCAGCTACGGCTCTTCTGAAAGCGGTCGCGGCCGGCCCAGGAGCCGAGGTCGACGAGGAAGGCGAGGACGACGATGAACCACTCGAAGCCCGAGACCTTGTCGCTGCCGACGCTCCACATCACCGCATAGGCAAGCGTCGTCCAGGGCAGCAGGAAGAAGCCGAGGAAGGGGATGATCCAGCTGTCGAAGGCGCGGCTCAGCATGTCGGAGAAGAGCCAGACGAAGAACAGCGCCAGCCGCGGCGAGATCAGGGCGAAGAGGACGACGAAGCAACCCACAGCGTGACCGTATCGCCTGCGGCGGCGGGGCAGAATCGATTACGGTCGTTCGGGTGGAGACGGAGCAGGCCCGGGTGCGGGCGGAGGAGAACAAGGAGCTGGTGCGCCGCTTCTACCGGGAGGCGATCCGCGAACGCGACGCCGGCGCCTGTGAGCGGCTGCTCAGCGCCGACTTCATCCACAACGGCGAAGCGCGCGGGCGCACCGGTCAGCGCCAGGCGGTCGAATACTTCCTCGCTGCCTTCCCCGACCTCGGGCACCGGATCGAGCAGATCCTCGCCGAGGGCGAGCTTGTCGCCGCCCATCAGCGCTGGGTTGGGACCCACGAGGGTGAGTTCCTCGGCGTCGCCGGCAGCGGCCGCCGGATCGAATTCACCTCGACCGCGATCCTCCGGGTCCGCGACGGACTGATCGTCCAGGCCTGGGACGAGATGGACAGCGGCGGCATCCTCAAACAGCTGGTGCGCTGAGCGATGGCGGAGAAGTGGACCGCAGAGCAGATGCCGAGCCAGGCCGGTCGCACCGCCGTCGTCACCGGCGCCAACAGCGGCCTCGGGCTGGCGACGGCGCGGGGGCTGGCGGCGGCCGGCGCCCAGGTCGTCCTCGCCTGTCGCGATACCGCCAAGGGCGAGGCGGCAGCGGCGGAGATCCGCGATCGCACGCCGGGCGCTTCGGTAATCGTCGAACCCCTCGACCTCGCCAGCCTCGAATCGGTTCGTGCCTGCGCCGAGCGGCTCGTCTCCGGCTGCGAGAGCCTCGACCTGCTGATCAACAACGCCGGCGTGATGGCTCCGGGCCAGCGGCGTGAGACCGCCGATGGCTTTGAGATGCAGATCGGCACCAACCATCTCGGGCACTTCGCCCTCACGCTCCTGCTGCTGCCGCGGATGGAGGGCCGCAAGGGGGCTCGGGTCGTCACCGTCACCAGCACCGCCCACAAAATCGGCCGGATCCGGTTCGACGACCTGCAGAGCCAGCGCAGCTACGGGCGCTGGCGTTGCTACTGCCAGTCGAAGCTGGCCAACGTCCTCTTCGCCCGTGGGCTCGACCGGCGCCTGCGCGAGCGCGGCTCGGTCATCGCCAGCCTCGCCGCCCATCCCGGTTACGCGGCGACGAACCTGCAGACGGCGGCGCCGCCGGCGTTCGATCGCGCCGTCTTCGCCCTCTCCAACCGGCTGCTTGCCCAGAGCGCGGAGATGGGGGCGCTGCCGCAGCTCTACGCGGCGACCCGTCCACACGTCGAGGGCGGCCTCTTCATCGGCCCCGACGGCTTCGAGGAGCAGCGCGGCCACCCGAAGGTGACGCAGCCGGTCAAGCGCGGCCGCGACCCCGGCACCGCCGCCCGCCTCTGGACCGTCTCCGAAGAACTCACCGAGGTTGCCTTTTCCGCCTCATAGGGTGGGGAAAACGCAACCTCGGCGACCCGGGGCACGGGTTGCGGGGTTGTCATCGAATCGTTAGGCATGGGGCGTAACGTTTCCGGCAGAAAGGAAACGTGAATGAACAGACTCGGAAAGCTGATGGAGATGCTGAATCCAGACAAGACCCGGATGCCCGCACCTGAGGAGACGCTGCCCGGTCGCAGCGAGCCCGCCTTCGCGATCGCCGAGAACCACGCTGTGCTCGGCACGCCGCTGAAGCCGCCGTTCCCTGAGGGGATCGAGACCGCCTACTTCGCCCTTGGCTGTTTCTGGGGCGCGGAGCGCCTGTTCTGGGAGCTCGACGGCGTCTACACGACGGCTGTCGGCTATCAAAACGGAACGACGCCGAACCCCACCTATGAGGAGGTCTGCGGCGGCATGACCGGCCACGCCGAGGCGGTCCTCGTCGCCTACGACCCGAAGAAGGTCTCCTACGCGAACCTGCTCAAGGTCTTCTTCGAGGAGCACGACCCGACCCAGGGCATGCGCCAGGGCAACGACGTCGGCACCCAGTACCGCTCGGGGATCTACTTCGTCAACGACGCCCAGAAGAAGACGGCGGAGATGGTTCGCGACGCCTACGACGCGGAGCTGCGCAGCGCCGGCCGCGATTCGGTCACGACCGAGATCGAGCCCGCTGGGCCGTTCTACTACGCCGAGGATTACCACCAGCAGTACCTGCACAAGGTCCCCAACGGCTACTGCGGCCTGAAAGGCACCGGCGTCTCCTGCCGGATCCCGACCGCGGCGGCGTAGAAATACCGCAGACTGACCGCCGCGGCCCGGCCGCGGCGGCGGGACGCGGGCGCGGCCAATAGCATCCGGCGCTCGTGGCGCCTTCCTTCGGTTCCTACATCGGCGGCTGCCTTGCCCTGATCGGCATGGTCGCCGCGCTTGGCCTCGGCGGCTACTGGCTGCGACGCTGGATCGTGCCGGAATTCTCCGGCGCCCTGGCGCGGCTCGCCGACGCGACGATCGCGGTCGCGCTGCTGATCGTCGCGCTCCAGATCCTCGGCACTCTCAGCCTCCTCTACGAGGGCTGGATCATCGTCGGCACGATCGCGATCGGGTTGCTCGGGGCGCTGATCGGGTGGAAAAAAGCGCCGCGCAACGGCCAGGCGGTGCCGGCGCCGAAAGTGAGCACGATCGCGCTGGTGATCGCGATCGCGGTCGCCTCTTTCACGATGGCCGAGTGGACCTTCCCGTCCCAGCTCAGCCTCGACCAGGGGATGTTCGGCGGCGACACGACCTGGTACCACATGCCGTTCGCGGCGTCGATCGCCCAGGAACACTCGACGACCCACCTCCACTTCACCGACCCGCTGCGGCTCGCCGCCTGGTTCTACCCGCAGAGCTCCGAGCTCGTCCACGGCGCCGCGATCGTGATCTTCAAGAGCGACTGGCTCTCGCCGCTGATCAACCTGATTTGGCTGGCGATCGCGCTGCTCGCCGCCTGGTGCGTCGGCCGCCCCTACAAGGTCGGTCCGGCCACCCTGGTCGCCGCCGCGATCATCCTCGACTCGGGGGTGATGATCGAGACCCAGCCCGGCGAGGGCCGCAACGACATCATGGGCCTCGCCTTCCTGATCGCGTTCGCCGCCTTCCTGATCAACGGCCACCAGCGAAGAGCGCCGAAAGAGGGCGCGGTCCAGGACGAACCCGACCGCAATGCGCCGCTGCTCGACAAGGGACCGTTGGTCATGGCCGGGGTCGCCGCCGGCCTCGCCGCCTCGGTCAAGATCACCTTCCTCATCCCGGTCGTCGCGATCGGGCTCGGCGTCGTCGTCTTCAGCGGCAGGGGACGGCGCCTCACCACCGCCTGGGTGCTGGGCCTGTCGGCGTTCGTGGTCGGCGGCTACTGGTACGTGCGGGCGGCGTTCAACAGTGGCGGCAACCCGCTTCCAGTCAGCGGCTTCGGGCCACTGCACCTGCCGCAACCGGATCAGATGCCGCTCGACCCGCGGCCGCGCTTCTCCGTCTCGCACTACCTGACCGAACCGACGATCTACCGAAGATGGTTCTTCCCCGAGCTGGAAAACGCCTTCGGGCCGTTGTGGCCTTTGATCCTGATCGTCGCCGTCGCCGCGGTGGTCTTCATCGCGGTGCGTTCGCGCAACAAGATCCTCCGCGTGCTCGCGGTCGGGGCGTTGGCGACTGCGGTCGTCTACCTCTTCACGCCGCTGACCGCGGCCGGCCAGGAGGGCTCGCCGACCGGCTTCTTCACCAACACCCGCTACCTGGTGCCGGGATTGGTCCTGGCGATGGCGCTGTTACCGATCGCCCGGCCGCTGCGGGCCCCAGACAAGCGCGCCTGGCAGACGCTGCTCTTCCTCACCGCGGTCTACGCGATCACGGTGCTGACGACGCCGCGTTGGTACCCGACCTACCTGTTCGGCACGATCTTCATCACCCTGGCCCTGGTCTGGGTGCCGTCGGCGCTCAGCCTCGGGCGGGTGCGGGGCAGGGTCAGCCGGCCGATCGTCGGTGCTGCGATCGCTCTCGTCGTCCTCCTGGCGGTGGTGCTGGGACGGGCGCAGCAGGTCCAGTACGCCGACCAGCACTACACGAAAACGACGCTCTTCCTCGGCGAAGGCGGGCCGCAAAAAGCGTATGCCTTCGCCCAGAAGCTGCACGACGCTCGGATCGGGATCGCCGGCTCGAGCGAGATCATCTTCGGCCAGTACGGGTTCTACGGCAACGACGCCAGCAACCGGGTCAAATTCGTCGGCGTCCCCGGTCCCGACGGCACCTACAGGCTGGCGACCACCTGCGCCGCCTTCCGCCGCGAAATCAACGCCGGCAACTACGAATACCTGATCATCAGCGAAGCGACCCAGGACGTCGAAGGCGTCGAATTCTGGTATCCGATCTACAAGTGGGTCAAGAACGACCCGGCGCTGGAACTGCTGATCGCCGAGAAGGACATCGTTCCCCAGCCCGACTACGTCTTCAAGGTCAAGGGCCAGCTTGATCCCGGGGGTTGCCCCGAAAACAGCAAGGGCTGAGGCCCGGGCTCAGGCCGAGGCCGGCGCGTAGGCGCGAATCAGCTCGGCCGAGCGGGTCGGCTGCTCCCACCAAAACATGTGGCCGACGTCCTCGAGCGTCTGTAGGTGCGCGTTCGGCAGCAGCGAGGCGATCAACTCGCCGTTTGGGTAGGGGAGGATTCGGTCGGTGGTGCCGTGGATGACCAGCGTCGGCGTCTGCAGCTCCGGCAGGCGCGCCTGGGTGTCATGGGCAGCGATCGCCTGGAGCTGCAGCTGGACCGTCTGCTGTGGCACCGGCACCGCTTCGGCCATCGCCACGAACTCGGCGTAGCGGCTCTCGTCGGCGCGGAAGCCGGGGGAGAGGTTCAGCTCCCACATCGCCCGGAACACGCGCTGCTCATCTCCGGACGCCATCGCTTCGGCGAGCTGCTGGAAGTCGGCGCCGTCCATCACCTGCGAACCGGGCCCGCCGCAGTAAGTGCAGCCGAGGGTCAGCGAAAGCAGCCGCTCAGGATGGGCGAGCGCAAGCTGCTGGGCGATCATTCCGCCCATCGAGATCCCGAGCACGTGGGCGCGCTCGATCTCGAGTGCGTCGAGCAGCCCGGCGGCGTCGGCGGCCAGCTCGGAGATCGTGAACGGCTCCTCGACCGCAGTTGAGCCACCAATCCCGCGGTTGTCGAAGGCGATGCAGGAGAAGCTCTGCTCGAGGGCGCCGAGGAAGGGACGGCCCCAGGCCGCGCGCGTGCCGCTCATCCCCTGGATCAGCAGCAGCGGCTCACCGTCTCCGGTCCGCTCCCAGTACAGCTCGATGCCTGCTACCCCCGTTTTAGGCACGCGTCGATCTTAACGCTGCCGCCGGGATCGACGAATGGGCGGGGGTTTCGCCAATCCTTCTTAGGGCCGCTGCCGGCCCTCGTCCCAGGACGAGGGCCGGCGCAGCGCGGTCCGGCTAGGACGGCTTGGTAATCATTCCGATGTTAGGCAGGGGTCCCTTTTCAACGACGATCTTCACTGATTTCACCTCCCTTGGCCTTTGGGTACTCGTTCGTTTGGAGCGACCCGCGGGACCGGTGGAGGCGATTCCCTTAATAAGTTTGAATTAACCAAAAATTGCGCTCGATTGGTCAGATCGTGCACTACGATGGAGGCATCTCAGCCTGTGAAGGGAAAAGGCGGGACTGACCAAAGTGTCCGAGGCGACCAAAAAAGCGACCAAGAGCAGGGGGAGTATCGAGTCGACGCTGAACGCGATCGTCGCCCATCCGACCCGCGTCGCCGCGTACGTCGTCCTCAACGAGCGGGTTGCCAGCCCGAACCAAATTGCCGCCGAGACCGGTCTCAACCTGCGTCTCGTCAGCTACCACGTCCGCCAGCTGCAGAAATTCAACGTGATCGAGCTGGTCGAGACCCGGCAGGTGCGCGGCGCCACCGAGCACTTCTACCGGGCGACGGCGAGGCCGTTCGCCGGCGACGAGGACTGGGCCGAGATGTTGCCGGAGCAGCGCGACGCGCTGACCCGCTACACGCTGCAGCTGATCTTCGCCAACGTCCACCAGGCGCTCGAGGCGGGGACCTTCGACTCGACCCTGTACCGCTGCCTCCTGCGGGTGCCGCTGGCGCTCGACGAGCAGGGCTACGAAGAAATGAGCGAGCTCGAAGCCGAGCGCTACGAACGCGCACTCGAGATCGAGGCGAACGCGGTCCGGCGCCTGGCACCGCTCTCCGTTGAAGAGCGGAACGAGGCGACG
>DATKIA010000108.1:0-43066 GCA_035509895.1 Solirubrobacterales bacterium | reverse complement strand
GGCCCACCCTGCAAAGTAGGTCGAGCTGTTCCGCCCGTCGTTCGCGCGCGCAGCGAACCCCGTCCTCGAGGTTGACCGAGGCCGAGGCCGCAGCGCCGCCCTGAGGCGCGACCACGACAGCGAGCGACCGTCCCGTCACCGCCACGATCACCACCGTCTCCACCTGCCCGAACCGCGCCACCGTTCGCACCACATTCGTCCCTGGCAGATAGCGCTGCGCGACCGAGTCGGCCTCCCACGGCGGCAACGCTGGCCCGCCGTCGACGCTGACCAGTGGCACGATCCCGGTGTCGGCCGGAACCGTCCCGGCAGCTTGCCGCGCCGCCGGGTTGTCGATCAGCGCCGGACCGGCTGGGCTCGGCCGCAGGTCGACGACGTCGCCATAGGCGTCGACCGCGGCCGTCAGATCCCCGTCGCCGGTGACCGCCGTCCCCAGGAAGGGCGGCGGCATCCCCGGCAGCGCGGCGGGCGTCCGCGGTCCCGCGTCCGACCCGCCCGAGACGACGACGATGCCGACCGCCACCACGACGGCCACCGCCAACGCTGCCCGAGCCCAAGCCACCCCGCAATGCAATCAGCCCGAACCGCGCCGGGCCGCTAGCCTTCCCGCTGCGCGAGCCGCTCGCGCCCCAGGCGAGGTAGCTCAGTTGGTAGAGCACACGACTGAAAATCGTGGTGTCGTGGGTTCGATTCCCACCCTCGCCATGCTGCTCGGGACGGCGGTTCAGGAGGCTCCAAGCTCGTACCTCTCCTGCAGCTCCTCGATTGCGCGCGCGGCCAATTCGGCTACGGATTCTTCACCGGTCATCTCCGCACGCTCCTGGGCGCGGCGGTAGGCGGCCAGGGCTCGGTCAGGGGTGTCCGGGTCGGCGGTGCTGCTGATCAGATGCTCGCCTAGGTAGAAGGATCCCTCAGCGTTGCCTCGCGAGTCCGAGCGCATGAAGGCCGCCAGTGCGTCCGCTGGGGATCGGTTGCGGAGGATGATCCCGATCGAGCATGGCGCGTGCGGGTCACCGCGCTCGTCCGCCCGGTGATAGGCCCGAAGAGCGGCGAGCGAGTCGAGCCGCTCGTTGGCGAGCAGCCACCCCAGCCAGTTCATCGCCAGCAGGCAGTTGTCGTCGGCCGCCCGCTCGAAGGCGTCTTCGGCTCCGTCAAGATCACCCCGGCGCAGCAAGAGGCGTCCAAGTGCGCAGGTGCTCTCGGGCTGGTTGCCACGGTTGTCGGCGAGCCGGGCCAAGTTCTCCGCACGCTCGTAGGCGCGCTCGACAAGGTCGGGATCCTCCCGGCCCTCAAGGATTTGCGCGAGCTGCAGCGCCCCGCGGGGGCTGCCCTCGGCCTCGAGTTCGGCGAAGGCCGCTTCTGCCGCTTCCTCCTCACCGCGGTAAAGGAGCAGGCGGCCAAGAGTGAGGAGGGCCTCCTCCTTTTCGTTGTTCTCGGCCGCGCGGCGGAGTGGCGCCTCCGCAGCGATTATCTCGCCGCGCTCCCAGAGTAAGAGCCCCAGCTCGCGCGACCCATACCCGTCGCCGTGCTCGTCGGCGCGGCGCAGCAGAGACTCCGCCCTCTCGAGTTCCCCGTCGCGTCGATGGCAGAAGCCGAGGTAGGCGGTGCCGCGCCAGTCCCCTCGCGTGTCCGCTCGAGCGTAGGCGGCTTTGGCGAGGCCCAGCTCTCCCCGCCTTTCGAGCACGTAGCCATGGAGGCGGGCTCCGGCTCCGTCGCCACGCTCGTCCGCTCGCCGGTAGGCCGCCTCCGCCCTGTCCCAGTCGCCAGCCTTTGCGAGCAGCCAGCCGACCCCGCGGGCTCCCGTTGCATCTCCGTGGTCGTCACCCCGTCGGAAGGCGGCGATCGCCCCCGGCCGCTCGCGGCGGTCGAGCAGCCAGCCGAGTTGGCTCGCGCCGTGCCAGTGCCCACGCTCCTCCGCCCGCCGGTACGCCTCTTCGGCCCCGTCGAGGTCTTCTACCTTCCACTCCAGCAGCCAGCCGAGCCAGCAGGCGCCCTGCGCCGCGCCGCCCTCGTCGGCGCGGCGCAGGGCGGCCTCCGCGCGCTCTAGCTCGCCCGCGTTCGCGAAGAGCATCCCGAGCCTTGCCGCCGCATGCACCTCGCCACGCTCCTCGGCCCGAACGTAGGCTGCTTCTGCCGCCCTCGTCTCGCCGCGCTCCTCGAGCAGCGAACCGAGTCGGATCGCGCCCTTGGCACTGCCCGCCGCGTCGGCTCGGCGCCACGCCCGCTCGGCGCGCGCGGGCTGCTTGTTCTGGTAGGCGACGGTGCCGACCCGCAGCAGCTCGTCCTCGTCGGCGAACTCCTCGATCACCAAATCCCAGGTCGCATCCTCGATCGCCGGGCCCTGGCGCCTCCGGAAGTCGACCAGAAAGTCATGCGGCTGGTACTCGTCGAAGCTGGGTTTGCGCCGTTGGAGGAGGGCCACGGTCGTGTAGAGCGGCTGCGCCGCCCATTCGAGCCCGCGGCGGAACCGCTCGCCGCCGGGGGCGCCAACGAGATGGTGGACGTACGCCTTCTCCAGTTCGTCGACGCCGAGAGGCCTCAGTAAACCCGCTCGCCGGCAGTCGATGGCCGCTGATATGACCGCCCGCCCTTCGTCCGAGTCGCCGTTCCGCAATCGGTCGAGCAATCGCGGTGCCGCGATCATGAACTCACCCAGCCCTTCCGCAGCGATCCGCTTCGCCGCCTCCGGCGGGAAACGCTCCTCCACGGCGGCAAGCTCCTCCACGGTGAGGACGGGATCCAGCGGGATCGCCGGGTACCTGGTCAGCAGGTCGCTTACCACCTCGTGGAATCGCTTCGCCCCGGAGCCGGCGAGTTCGATGCCCTTGCCGCCCTGCGTCGCCAGGACGATCACGTCGCTCTTCCAGCCGTCGAGGCTTCTCAGGACATCCGTATTGAGGCCGCCGTTCGGCTGGGCGAATTCCTCGATGTCGTCGATCCAGACAACAAACGGACCCGATCCGATCCCGCTCGGTTCGACTTCGGCCAACTCGGCCAGAGCCTCAGGGGTCTTCGGGGACAAAAGCCACGCGTTGCCGAGGACAGCGCCAGCGGCCTCCAGCAGCGTCCTCGACTTACCGGCCTTCGAAGGACCGGAGACGACGACCAGCGCGGCCGCCCCCTCGCGCAGTGCCGCCTCGATCCGTTCACGCACCCGAGCGTCAGCCCGCCGGGGCACATAGAGCGGATGGCGGTCGGTCGCGATCCCGAGCAGCTCGAGTGACTCCGGTGCCTCGGTGTCGACTCCGAGGGTATAGCGGAGCTCGCCGGCGGCGACCTCGCGCAGCCGGGTCGGCGCCAGATGCCAGGTCGCACTGAGGGCCTCGCGCTTGACCGCCCGAGTCCGCCTGGATTTGAGGACGATTCCGGCGAGGGCGCAGAGCAGGGTCAGGGAGGCGAAGACCGCCGTCAGCCAGGCGGGCCCCTTCAGTGCGGCGGCGAGCGTTGCGGCGGCGCTGAAAACTGCCAAGACCCCAGCGACGAGCCTGTCTCGCTCCCCGAGCTTGCTCGAGTACCGGTCAGTCACCTATTCGCTATTAGACATCATTTGATGTCAAAGCAAAGTTTTTGCCGGCTTGAAGCCGTTCCTAGGCAGCGGGGAGTCGGCGCTGGCGCAGCATCCACCAGTCGACGACGTAGCCGCCGAAGGGGATCACGGCGCCGACCAGGATCCAGAAGGTCGTCTTGCCGTCCCAGCCGAGGTCGGTGCGGATCGCGAAGACGTTGACGACGTAGGCGATGAAGAGGAGGCCGTGGATCGGGCCGAGGATCTGGACGCCGATCTCGTTGTCGCCGGTGCGTTTGATCACGGCGGCGATCAGGAGGGCGATGAAGCTGGTCGCCTCGGCGAGGGCGATCCAGCGCATGGACTTCTCGGTCACGGGCTGGACCCTAGTGGCGCCCGTCCCGCCTCGGGACGTGCATTCGTCACTCAGCTTTGGCTCGCTGAAGCGAACCGGTCACGTTCCCGAGGCAGAGAAGTGCTGGTAGTCTTTGTCCCCGCTCCAGCTGCCGCCCCAGCCCCAGCCGACGGCGGCGAAGGCCCGGACGACGGCGCCGCCGGCGTGGATCAGGCCCTTCGCGTGCAGGCTGCGGTCGGCGAACGGCTCCCCCTGCGGTGGCGAGACGTGGCCGTCGCTGCCGACGTAGGGGTTCTCGATCGTGTTGACGTCGATCGCGCGGCCGTAGGCGTGCTGGGACCAGCGGCTGGTGCCGGAGACGAAGCGGCAGTTGAAGGCGGAGGTGTTGTCGGCTTCCATGCTGCGGTGGTCGTCGGCGCCGTAAGCGTCGACCAGCCGCATGCGCCGGAAGGGGTAGTGGAGGCGGTAGAGGCGCCGCATCACGGTCAGCAGCGGCCGGGCGGCATCGCGGTTGACGACGAGGCGGCCGAAGTGGACCTCGCCGTCGAAGCCCCAGTAGGAGACGGCGAGCAGGCGCAGGTCGTCGAGACCGACCGGGCATCCCGGGTGCCAGGAAACACCGGTCATCCGCTGTCGCAGCTCGGGGTCGAGCGCAGACGCGTGGCCGCGGAAAGGCTGGGCTGACGCGATCGGGGCGCTGGCGGCGACAAGTGCGGCGAGGACCAAGGTCAGGACAGCAGCTCGCTTCACCGGACAACCGTAACGGCGGAGGCCCTCCGCCCGGGTGCCTATTCGGTCCGCAGCTGATCGACCGGCGCGTAGTCGTCGCGCAGGACCTCGCCTTCGGCCCCGAGTTCTTCGACCGCGGACTTCAGGTAGGTGACGCCGCCGTACGCCTGCGATGCCACCTTCGCCGACATCTTCCGGTTTGACCCGAGCAGGACGATGTTGCCGCCGTAGAGGGCGCCGGTTTCGGGATTGATGAAGGTGATCATCTTGACTTCGGGGAAGACGTCGAGGAAGGTCGCCGACTCCCACTTGATGAAGTCGAGCGGTCCCACGTCGATCAGGTTCGCGGCGTAGATGCCACCGGGTTTGAGCACCCGCTGCATTTCCTCGAGCCACTCTCTGGTGGTCAGGTGCCAGGGCACGGTGAAGCCGCTGAAGGCGTCGCCGACGACGACGTCGGCGCTGTCGGTAGGGACGTTGCGCATCGTCATGCGGGCGTCGCCGACGGTCGCCCGCAGGTCGGCGGAAGTTTGCAGCCCGAGCCGTTCTTCGTCGAACTCGACCAGGTCACCGTCGACCTCGAGCACTTCGGCTTCGGAGCCGGGGCGGGTCGCGAGCAGCCAGCGCGGCAGCGTGAAGCCGCCGCCGCCGACGAAGACGGCGTCGAGCGGTTTACGGCGGGGGAAGTACCCATCGATCGCGTCGGCGATCCAGTTCGTGTACTCGTAGCGCAGGTAGGTGGGGTCCTTGAGGTCGACGTAGGAGTTGTGGACGTTGTCCAGCACCAGCTCCTCGCCGTTGGGATCTTCCGGATCGGCTTCGAGTTCGATGCAGTGGTAGTGGGTTTCGCGCAGGCATGGGGAGTCGGCCGAGGCGGCGAAGGCCCCGAACGCGAGCGTCGCCACCAGTGCTCCGGCGATTCCGGCCGGCGCCAGCAGTCGCGTCGTCATCCCCAGCGCGATCCCGATCAGCACCAGCACCAGGCCGATGACGAGGACCGCGCTCCCGACCGGCATCAGCGGGATGACGACGAAGCCCGCTCCGAAGGTGCCGAGCAGAGCGCCGGCGGTCGCCCAGGCCGAGAGACGGCCGACGATGGTGCCGCTGGCCCGCAGGTCGTGCAACTGCAGGTGGGCGACAGCGGGGGAGACGGCGCTGAGAACGGCGGCCGCGGGTACAAGTGCAAGCGCGGTGATCCCCAGGGCGGCGAGGTCGCCGCTGCCGCGGGCGCCGGGCCCGAGCCAGTGCACGATCGGCACCGTCAACAGGGTGAGCAGGCCACCCAAGACCAGGAGGCCGACGACGAGCAGCTTCGTATCGGTGCGATCGGCGAGGTAGCCGCCGACGGCGGCGCCGGTGGCGATGCCGGCGAGGGCGGCGCCGATGATCGAGGTCGTCGTCTCGAGGGTGAGGCCGACGTAGGGGGCGAGGAGCCGGACGGCGAGGATCTCGAGCATCAGGACCGCACCGGCAGCGACGAACACCAGGGCCGCGGCAGCAGGTCCCGGCAGCGCGGTCGGCAGGTCGGCCGTGGCCTTGAGCCGCAACTTGGGCGCCCGTTCAGGCGCCGGTGCGGCTTCGCCTTGCTCGTCGATCTCCTCGACGACCGCTTCGTGCGCCTCCACCCGCCGCTTGGATTTCTTCCCCCGTGCCATCCCGGTCTAATGCTAAGCGACCACTTAGTGTTTTGAAAACCCCCAATTGCCAGCCAGCGATCAGCGTCCCAGCGGTGACGGGCCCGGTCGATGGGGGCACCGCCAACCTCGGTGTCGGTTTTCCGCCAGCCAAAGCTGATGGAGTCCCGGCCGTGAGGCTGAACCGCCATCCCGCCCGCAAGCTGGCGGCGATCTACGCCGGCGGCGTCGTCGGGGCGCTGCTGCGGGTCGGTCTCGCCCAGGCCTTCCCGCCAGACCCCGGCACCTGGCCCTGGCCGACCTTCGTTGCCAATCTGGTCGGGGCGCTGTTGCTGGGTTACTTCTTCGCCCTCTTCCGCGACCACCCAGACGAGAGCCTTCACCACCCGTTTCTCGGCACCGGCGTCTGCGGCACCCTGACCACCTTCTCGACCCTGCAGCTCGAGCTCTACGAGCTGATCGACCACGACGACTTCGGCCTCGCCGCCGCCTACTGCGCGGCGACCCTTGCCGGTGGCTACCTGGCGGTGCGGCTCGGGATCGCGCTCGAGCGCCGCCGCCCCGGCAACGGCGGTCCCCGCGCCCGGGAGCTGGGGCGGGTGCGGTGAGCGCCGCCGCCTGGATCGCCGTCGGCCTGCTCGGCGGCATCGCCGCCGCCGCGCGCTTTGTCCTCGACGCCGAGGTCACGGTGCACCGCCCGGGGCGCTTCCCGCTCGGGATCCTGGTCGTCAACCTGCTCGGCGCGCTGGCGCTGGGCATCGTCGCCGGCTCCGGCCTCGACGGCGACGGCTACACGGTGCTCGCCGGCGGCGTGATCGGGTCCTTCACCACCTTCTCGACCTGGATCCTCGACTCGCACCGGCTGGCCGCGGCCGATCGCGCCGACCTCGCCTGGCTCAACATCGGCATCTCGCTCGTCGCCGGCTTTGCCGCCGTCGCCCTCGGCCACTGGATCGGCGGAGCGCTCTGATCTTCTAATTTGCCCAGACGATGAATGACGAGCCGATGCGTCCGACCAGCACCCAGCGGGTGCCGGAGCGGGTGGTCCACGCCAAGGGCAGCGCCGCCCACGGATTCTTCGAAACGACCGAGGACGTGTCCCAGTTCACCGCGGCCGGCCTCTTCCGGAAGGGGGTGAGGACGCCGCTCTTCCTCCGCTTCTCGACCGAGGTCGGTGAGCTCGGCTCGGCCGACACCGCGCGGGACCTGCGCGGCTTCGCGATCAAGTTCTTCACCGACGAGGGCAGCTATGACCTGGTCGGCAACAACACGCCGGTCTTCTTCATCCGCGACCCGGCCAAGTTCCCCGACTACGTCTACTCGCAGAAGCGGCTGCCCGACACCGGGATGCGCTCGAACGAGGCGCAGTGGGACTTCTGGACGCTGGCGCCGGAGAGCGCCCACCAGGTGGCGATCCTGATGTCCGACCGCGGCACGCCGCGCACCCTGCGACACATGAACGGCTACGGCAGCCACACCTTCTCCTGGGTCAACGCCGGTGCCGAGCGCTTCTGGGTCAAGTACCACTTCAAGACGGTGCAGGGGATCGAGAACTACACCGCGGCCGAAGCGGTGCGGATGGCGGCCGAGGACCCCGACGCCCACCGCCGCGACCTGCGTCGCGCGATCGACGCCGGCGAAGCCCCCGAATGGCGCCTCGAGATGCAGGTCATGCCGGTCGCCGAAGCCGCCGGCCACCGCTTCGACCCCTTCGACGTGACCAAGGTCTGGCCGCACGGCGACTACCCGCCGGTCGAGGTCGGCCGCCTCGTCCTCGACCGCAACCCGAAGCACTTCTTCGCCGAGGTCGAGCAGTCGGGCTTCTCGCCGGCCAACCTGGTGCCGGGTATCGGTCTCAGCCCGGACGAGATGCTGATGGGCCGGATCCGCAGCTACCCCCGTGCGCCGGGCGATCTGCAACCGGAGGACGGGGCGGGCTACCAGCGCGAGGGCGGCCGGTCCGCTTACGAGGACGACGACTTCGGCCAGGCCGGGGCCTTGTACCGGGAGGTGATGGACGAGGCCCAGCGCCAGGCGCTCGCCGCGAACGTCGCCGCCCATGCCTCCGTCGAAGTCAGCGCCGAGGTACAGGACCGGGTCGTCGCCTACTGGACGCAGGTCGATTCGGTGCTGGGCGCGCGCGTCGCCGCCGCGCTGCAGCAGTAGTTCCAGGACGCCGTCCGTCCCTCTCTTTACCTTGGTTCGGGATGGATGAGCAAACGCAGCTCGACGCCTTGGAGTTCGTGTCGCAGGAGTCAGATGTCCCTGCAAATGACGGACTTACCGAGGAGCCCCAAGGGGTCCGGATTGCGCTCGCCGAGTGCCAGGACGGACAGCGGTTGCGGGGCGTCTACGCGGTCCGCGAGCGGGAGCTGAGGCGCAAGCGAAACGGCGAGCCGTGGCTGCGGCTGCGCGTCGCCGACGCCAGCGGCAGCGCCGAGGCGGTCTCCTGGGAGGGCGCCGAGGAGCTCTACGCGCTGGCGTCGCCGGGAACGGCGATCTTCCTCGCCGGCACCTTCGAGCAGAGCGAACGCTGGGGGGCGAAGATCAAGCTCTCCTCGCTGCGGGCGGCGGAGGCGCACGAGTACGAGTCGGCGGAGCTGGCGCCCGCTTCGGAGATCTCGGTCGACGAGCTCGAGGGCGGCCTGCGCGAGCTGCTGGCGACGATCGAGGACACCCAGCTGCGGCAGCTGCTCGACTACTTCTTTGGCGAGCTCTCGCCGGCCTGGCAGCGCTTCCGCGAGGCGCCGGCGGCGAAGGTCTACCACCAGGCCTATCAGCACGGCCTGCTCGAGCACTCGCTCTCGGTCGCCCAGGCGGTCAACGCCGCCTCCGGCTTCTTCCCCGGCATCGACCGCGAAGTCGCGGTCGCCGGTGCCCTGCTCCACGACGTCGGCAAGCTCGAGGCCTACAACGACGATCCGCTGGCGATCGACCTCACCGACGCCGGCCGGCTCGAAGGCGAGATCCCGCTCGGCTACTACGCCGTACGCCGCAAGATCGAGGAAATCCCCGAGTTCGACCCCGGCCTCGCCCGCTGTGTCCTCCACATCATCCTCAGCCACCACGGCTCGCTCGAGCACGGCTCGCCGGTGGTGCCGATGACCCGCGAGGCGGTCCTGGTCCACATGATCGACAACCTCGGCGGCCGCCTCGGCTCCTTCGACCGCCTCGAGCGCCAGCTGCCCGAAGGCGAGTCCTGGTCGGCGTTCGACCGCGCCCTCTCCGGCTCCGCCTACTTCGGCAACCGCGCCGCCGCCTGAAGCCACTCGCCCCCGCCGGATCGGCGCACTTTGGCGCCGATCCGGCGCGCAAGTTGGCACAGCCCAGGCGCATCTCGTTGCAGACGAAAAGTTACGCTACGATCGTGCTGCAGATGAGAGAAACCTGGACCGACGAGCGCCTCGACGACCTCAACGAGAAGGTCGGCGAAGGGTTCACGCGAGTGGACGAGCGCTTCGAAGCCGTCGACCAGCGCTCCGAGCACTTCGAAGCGAGCGTCGACCAGCGATTCGGTCAGGTCAACGAACGCCTGGGCAAGATCGACGGGCGTCTCGATCGGATCGAGATGCACATCGAGAGCTTCGACGAGCGTCTCGGCCGCGTCGACGAGCGTCTAGATCGCATCGAGAGTCGATTGGACCGGGTGGGCGACCGAGTCCAGGCGCTGAGCAACACGATGATCGGAGGGATGATCGTCATCGTCATCACCCTCGTCGGCGGGAAGGTGACCTAGAACTTCACGGTGCAGTGCTGGATTTTGTGGACGTTGCCCTCGGCCCGCTCGATGCACTTGACGAGCTTCTTCGGGTTGCCGTTCTTCTTCGCCGCCCGTAGTGAGCGCTTGATCTCGCGCTGGATCTCTTTATTGACTTCTTCGATCGTCTTGTTGATGTCGGTGACGTCGACGCCTTTGGTGTGAAAGGTCTTGCTGAAGCTCTTGTTGACTTCTTTGAAGGTGTCGCTGGTCGTCTTCAGGACCGGCTTCAGCAGGAAGAAATAGGCGGCGGCGAGGATCCCGACCGCAACCAAGAGCCGGATAATGCCGGAGGTCAGGTTCCCGAAGAGGTTGCGCAGGAGGTCCATGGCAGCCGCCGCAGACTATCCTGCCCAACGTGGCTAAGGACACCGAGAAGCTGATCCGCCAGCTCTCGCTGATCTCGTTCCTGATGGCCCAGGGGAGGCCGGTTTCGGCGCTCGAGATCAAGCGCGAGGTTGAGGGTTACAGCGACATGAACGACGACGCCTTCGCGCGTCGCTTCTACGCCGACCGGGCGGAGCTCGAGAGCCTCGGGATCGTGCTCGGGGTCGAGAAGCCCGGCGAGGGCTTCTTCGAGGCCGAGCTTTACTCGCTGCCGCCGGAGAACTTCTACCTCGATCCGATCAAATTCACCGACGACGAGCTGGCGGCGCTGAGCACGGCGCTGATGCTGCTGACCGACGGCGGCTTCGCCTACGCCGAGCCGCTGCGGCTGGCGCTGCAGCAGGTCGCCTGGGGCCACCCGAACCCGCTCAACGAGGGCGAGCGCGCCCCGGTCGAGATGGCGATGACCGCCTCCGCCGGCGGCCGCGACCTCTCCCAGCGCCTCTCCAAGATCGAGACCGCGATCAGCCGCCGCAAGACGATCGAGTTCACCTACTACACGATGGAGCGGGGCGAGACCGAGAAGCGCAAGGTCGACCCGTACCACCTGGTCTTCCGCAGCGGCCAGTTCTACTTGATCGGCCAATCGCACGAGCGCGACGCGGTTCGCGTCTTCCGCCTCTCGCGGATCCAGGGCAAGGTCGGCTACGCCTCCAAGGCGGAGCACGATTTCTCGCCGCCGGAGAACTTCGACCGCCGCGACTACGGCAGCCGCGCCGACTGGCAGCTGGGGGAGACCCAGGGGACGGCGAAGATCTTCATCAAAGAGCGGATCGCCTGGCTGATCGAGCGCGACTTCGGTTCCTATGGCGAGCTGCGCGAGGCGAAGAAGTCCGACGGCGCCAGCGGCAAGGGCAGGATCTTCGAGACGTCCTACGCCTCGCACCGCGAGCTGATTGCCTGGGTCCTGCGCTGGCGCACCAACGCCCGCGTCCTCGCCCCCGACGACCTCCGCGAAGAGGCCGAGAGCCGCCTCGGGCTGCTGCGCGAGCGCCACGAGAACGGCTTCAAGCCGGCCGAGGTCGTCGACCGCCCGCTGCGCGAGGCACCGCGCCGCACGCGCTCCAACGGCCGCGGCGAGGCGGCGATCCGGCCCGAGCGCTTTGCCCGCCTCGTCACCCTCGCTGGGCTTCTGATCGAAGCCGCCAAAAAGGGCGAGCGGCTGCAGATCGCCGAGCTGCGACAGCGCCTCGAGCTGACCGACGAGGAGCTGCGCGAGGATGTCGAGCTGCTCAACGTCGTCAACTTCGGCGGCGGCACCTACGTCCTCTACGCCGAAATCCTCGGCGACGAGATCGAGGTCGACTCCGAGCCCTACGGCGACAACTTCGCCCGCCCGGCGCGGCTGCTGCCGCTGGAGGCGAAGGCGCTGATCGCCGCGATCGACCTCTTTGGCGACCACCTGCCGCAGTCCGATCTGCAGAGCGCCCGGCGCAAGATCGTCAAGGCGCTCGGCCACGACCCCTCCGAGGAGGGCCTCGAGATCGCCTCCGCCGGTGGCGGAGACGCCGTCGTCGCGCGCCGGGTCAACGACGCGATCGCCGGCAGCCGGGTGCTCGAGCTCAGCTACTACAAGGAGAACGAGGACCAGTTCACCGATCGCCGGGTCGAGCCCTACCGGCTCGAGAACGGGCGCGAGGGCTGGTACGTCGAGTGCTACGACCTCAAACAGAACGGCATCCGCCACTTCAAGCTCGACCGGATCAAGGAGGCGAACGTCTCCAAGGAGAGCTTCGAGCCGCGCCCGGAGGTCGAGGAGATCGCCGGGGTCGAGGGCTGGATGACCCATGGCGAGGTGCCGACCGCCGAGGTCGCCCGAGTCTGGGTCTCGCCCGACCGCGCCCGCTGGCTGCGCGAGGAGCGGACCGTGGTCGAGGAGCTGGCCGACGGTGCCGTCGTCGTCGAGCTGCCCTACGCCGGCAAGCCCTGGCTGGTGCGGGAGATCCTGCGCGGCGCCGGCGACCTCGTCGTGCTCGAACCGGAGGACGCCCGCGAGGCGATCGCCAAAGAGGTCTCGGACTGACCGAGCTCGCTCCAGGGCACCCCGAGGTGCTCCGCATCGTCGCCCCGAACCCGGGGCCGATGACGCTGGAAGGGACGAACACCTATCTCTACGGCGCCGATCCCTGCGTCGTCATCGATGCAGGGTCCGACGACGCCACCTTCCTCGAGTCGATCCGCGTCGCAGCGGCGGAGCGGGGCGGGATCGGGCTGGTGCTGCTGACCCACTCGCACGGCGATCACAGCAAGGGGGCCGAGCACCTGGGCGCCGAGGTGCTGCTGCCGCAGGGCGGTGAGGAGCACGGTGGCCTGCGGGTGATCGCCACGCCCGGCCACGCTGCCGACCACGTCTGCTTCCTCAGCGACGACGGCGTCTGCTTCGCCGGCGACCTCGTGCTCGGGCTCGGCTCGACGATCGTGCCCCCGGGTGGCAACTCGCTGGCCGCTTACATGGGCTCGCTGCGGGCGCTGCAGGCGGAGACGATCGAGCTGATCGCCCCCGGGCACGGCCCCTGGATCACCGACCCGGCGGCAAAACTCGCCGAATACCTCGACCACCGCGAGATGCGCGAGCGCCGCCTGGTCGAGGCGCTCGAGGCCGGCGAGCGCTCGCGCTCGACGCTGCTGACGACGGTCTGGAACGACGTCCCGGTCGAGCTGCTGCCGATGGCGGCGATGGCGATGGAGGCCCACCTCGAAAAGCTCGAGGGCGAGGGCCGCCTCCCCGACGACCTCGTCGAGTAGCCGACCCTCGCTTCCGCGCCAGGGCCTAGTTGCCGCCCATGTAGCGCGCGAGCGCCAACCCGTAGCCCGTCTTCAGCAGCGGGCTGGTGAGCGTGCCGCCGAGGACGATGCGCCCGCGTTCGTCGAGCGAGACCGACGCGGCGGCGGCCTTGGAGGTGGTCAGGAACCCGGTAGTCGTCTGTCCGCCACGCCCGAAGCGGCTATCCGCCATGCCCGTCGCGGTCAGGCGCATGACGAGGAACGAGCGGCCGCCTCCCCGGCGAGCGGCCGAGCCGGCGAGGACGGCCCGGTTATGGTCGTCGATCGCGAGCGCGCTGAGCGCCGAGCGCCCGAGATCGAATTCTTCGAAACCACCGTGGCCGAAGTTGCGGTCCGGGCGGCCGCTCGGCAGCCAGCGCGAGACCACGGTTGCTTCGGTCGCGGCGGTTTCCCCGCTGCCGGAGATCTCGTTCGCGAGGGTCACGATCCGGTTGCGGTGATCGACTGCGATTGCCGCCGTCTGGAGGCGCCGCTCCGCTTGCGATCCCGCTTCTTCACGACTGAAAAAGCGATGCGCGAGGCTGCCGTCGGGATTGAGGACGCTGATCGTCGCCGGCTTGTCTTCGGGGATCACCAGGCAGGGCCCTTCGGTCGGGTTTGCCAAGGCGACTCCGCCCTCGCTGGTCGTCGCCGGGCCGATCGGGCTTTCGTAGTAGTCGTCGGTGAGGACGCCGCCGCTGCCGAAGCTGGCGTCTGGGATGCCGCCGCTGGTCAGGCGGGCGACGAAGGTCCGGGTCTGGTAAGCGGTGAACGGCGAGCCCCCGATCCCCGCCGTGCAGGCGGTGACGTGGTTCACCGAGGCGCCGCTTACCACCGGGCGATCATCGCGGTCCACGGCGACGCCCGCGACCCGCAGCGTCGCGGTCGAGTACGGGAATTCGTTGCCCGGGACGGGAGTGAAGGGGTATTTGCCGGCCGGTCCGGGGCCGGTCGGCGGCAGCTGGCCGAAGCTGCTGACTACCTCACCGCCGATGCCGAAGCTCGGGTCCGGTTGGCCGCTGGGGAGAAAGCGGTAGACGGCGGCGGAAGCCGGCGGCGGCGCGGCCGGTCCCGGCGCGGCCGGTCCCGGCGCGGCCGTGCCCGACTGGGTCACGCCCGCGACCAGCACGCGGCCGGCAGAGTCGACCGCGATGCCGCCGAGGAGAAAGGTCGAGCCGGCGGGCACGGCGAGCTCGACCGAGTCGAAGCGTGGGTCGTGCCTGCCGTTGGCGAGGAACCCGAGCACCCGCTGACCGCTGGCAACGTAGAGGCGGCCGCCGGGGCCCGAAGCGCTCGCCTCAGCCACCGCCCCGGGAATGCCGGGCAGGACCGTTTCGCTGCGGGCCGTCGTGTTGACGACGACGCGGCCCTGCTTGCCGAAGCTCTTGTCGAGACCGGCCGGGCGCTTGGCCAGCGCCGAGGAAGCCAGTCCCGCCCCCAGGCACGCCGTCAGCGCCAGCGCCACCAACAGCCGAATCCCGTTCAACCCTGCCTTCTCCAACATCTGGTCCCCCTGGCTCGTTTTCATCGACCGCAGAAACCGAACCACCACTCAAAGTAGCGGCGAGTAATTCTTGGCCAGCTGGCCAACACCTGATACACAATCTCCATGGCACGTTCGAGTAAACGCTCGCGGGGACAGTCGGCAGCCCGCGCTGGGCTGATCGCCGGCATCGCCGGGACCGGGGTCGCAAGCGCCGCCGCAGCGACCGCCTGGCACCGGCTGGCGCGGCGCCCGCTGCCGAAGCAGCGGGGGCAGATCAAGCTCGACGGCCTCCGCGCCGGGGTGACGGTCCGCCGCGACCGCTGGGGCGTGCCCCACATCGAGGCCGCCGACCGCGAGGACCTCTACTTCGCCCAGGGCTTCTGCCACGCCCAGGACCGGCTCTGGCAGATGGACTTCTACCGCCGCGTCGTCAGCGGCCGGGTCGCCGAGATGGCGGGGGCGGAGGGGCTGCCGATCGACCGCCTGCTGCGCACGCTCGGCATCCGCCGCGTCGCCGAGCGCGAGGAGGCGGCGCTCGATCCCGAGCTGCGCGGCATGTTGGAGCGCTTCTGCGCCGGCGTCAACGCCGGCGCCGCAGAGGCGAAGGCGCGGCCGCTGGAGATGCAGCTGCTGCGCCTGCAGTGGGAGCCGTGGCGACCGGTCGACGTCCTCAGCCTCGGCAAGCTGCTCGCCTTCGGCCTCTCGACCAACTGGGAGCGGGAGCTGTTGCGGGCCGACATGCTGCGCGAGCTCGGCCCCGAGCTGGCCGCCCGCCTCGACCCGACCTACCCGGCCGACAACCCGATCGTCAACCACGAAGCCTGGAGCGGCGACGGGCTGGCGATCGTCGAGCAGATCGACGCCGTGCGGCGGGCGATGGGACTCGCCGCCGAGGCCAGCGGCTCCAACAACTGGGCCGTCTCCGGCGCCCTCTCGGCGACCGGCGCGCCGCTGATCGCCGGTGACCCGCACCTGCCGCCGAGCATGCCGGGCATCTGGTACGAGGTCGCCCTGCGCCAGGGCGAGCGCTTCGTCCGCGGCGCCTCGCTGCCGGGAATGCCCGGCGTCTACATGGGCCAGAACAACGACGTCTGCTGGACCTTCACCAACGTCATGGCCGACGTCCAGGACCTCTTCGTCGAGCGGATCGACGGCGACCGCTACCTGTTCGAGGACGAGTGGCTGCCGCTGCAGATGGTCCGCGAGGAGATTGCCGTCAAGGGACGCGCCGAGCCCGTCGTCCTCGACGTCCGCCAGACCCACCACGGCCCGATCGTCAACGAGGCGCTCGGCGCCGACGACGCCGAGCCGCTGGCGCTCGCCTGGCAGACGCTCGCCGAACCGACCACCTTCAGCGGCATGTTCGAGCTGCTCGAGATCGGCTCCGGGCCGGAGCTGGTGGCGAAGCTGGAGGGCCACACCTCGCCTGCCTCGAACCTGATCTGGGCCGACCGCCACGGCTCGATCGGGTACAAGCTGATCGGCCGCCTGCCGCTGCGCCGCGGCGGCTGCCCGGACCTGCCGAAGCCCGGCTGGAGCGGCGAGTTCGAGTGGGAGGGGACGATCCCCTACGAGGAGCTGCCGGAGCTGACCGATCCCGAGAGCGGCTACCTGATCACCGCCAACAATCGGATCGTCGGCGACGACTATCCCCACCACATCACCAGCGAATGGCTCGACGGCTTCCGGGCGAAGCGGATCGAGCAGTTGCTCTGCGAGAGCGACGAGCACGACCTCGCCAGCTTCGAGGCGATCCAGACCGACGACCTCTCGCTGCCCGGCCTCGAGGCGGCGCGGCGCCTCGGCCGCCTTCACCCTCGCGGCCAGCGCGAGCGCAGCGCGATCGAGCGGCTGCGCAGCTGGGACGGGCGGCTCGACCCGGAGACGGTCGCCGGCTCGATCTACCAGGCCTTCCTGCTGCGGCTGGCGCGCGAGGTGGCCCGCGCCGCGATCGGCGACCGCGACCTCTCCGAGCGCTGGCTCGACCGCGCCGACAACGGCTTCACCCCCCACAGCACCTCGCCCTGGCGTTGGCACTCGCACCTGATGGGGCTCTGGGAGGAAGCCGACGAAGCGCTGATCGGCCGTCCCTGGGACGAGCTGGTGCTGGAAGCGCTGGCCGGCGCCCTCGACGACCTCGAGGAGCGCTTCGGCCCCGACCCGCAGGCCTGGCGCTGGGGCCGGATCCACGAGATGGAGTTCCCGCACCCGCTTGGCGAGGCCAACCCGGTCCTGCGCCGGCTCTTCAACCGCCGCCTGCGCGCCGGCGGCGCCCAGGAGACCGTCAGCCAGATCGCCTACGACCCGAACGACCCCTACCGCGCCGTCTGGGCGCCGAGCTGGCGGATGGTCGCCGACCCGACCGACCCCGACCGCTCGCGCTGGCAGATGTTCACCGGCCAGTCCGGCCACCCGGCCAGCCCCCACTACGACGACCTCCAGGCCGACTGGCTCGAGGGCCGGACGCAGCCGATGTGCGGCGAGGGCCCCTGGTCGGAGCTCGACCTCGTCCCTGCTTAGTCCTGCAGGCTGAGCGGCGAGTTCTTCTCTTCGGAGAACGCGGTGACGACTTCGACGATCGGCGCCGGGGCCTTGCTCGGGTGGCCGGCGTCGAACGGGGGCTGGGGGTCGTACTCGATTCCCAGCTGCACCGCTTCGGCGACCTCGGGGCCGGCCTCGAGCCCGACCAGATGCAGGGCCATGTCGATCCCGGCGGAGACGCCGGCGGCGGTGATCACCTTGCCGTCGACGACGTAGCGGCCGCCGACGGGGTCGGCGCCGTAGGCGCGCAAGGGGTCGAGGTAGAGCCAGTGCCCGGTCGCCCGCTTGCCGTTCAGCAGACCGGCGGCGCCGAGCACCAGCGAGCCGGTGCAGACCGAGGTCGTCCATTTCGTCTCGGCGTCGATCTCGCGCAGCCAGCCGAGCAGGGCCTCGTCGCGCAACAGCGGCCGGTTGCCGGCGCCGCCGGGGACGAGGACGATGTCGGTGCTGCCGACGTCGTCGATCGAGCAGTCGGCGGCGAGGCCGAGGTGGCCGCTGTCGGTGCGGACTTCGCCGGCGCGGGGGCCGACGAACTCGACCTCCCAGCCGGGGACCGAGCGCAGCACCTCGTAGGGGCCGATCGCGTCGAGTGCGGTGATGCCGTCAAAGATGAGGATTGAGGTCTTCATGGTCTGAATCGTCGCGCCTCGCTGAGGATCGCGCCAGTGGCAGGAATGCCAACATCCGCTAGATTCCTGCCATGCCGCATCGAGTTGCCGCTCTCTGCCTCGACGGCGTCGTCGCCTTCGACCTGGCCGCGCCGGCGCAGGCCTTCGGCGGTGCCCATCGGCCGGGCGGCGAACCGCTCTACGAGTTCACGACCTGCTCGCTGGACGGGGCAGAGGTGTGGACGACGACCGGCTTCGGGGTCACCCCCGCCGCCGACCTCGACGCCCTGCAACTGGCGGACACGATCGTCGTCCCCGGCTACTTCGGCATCCTGGCGCCGCCGCCGGCTCCCGCCCTCGTCGCCCTGCGGGCGGCGGGCGAGCGCGGTGCCCGCATGCTCTCCGTCTGCACCGGCGCCTTCGCCCTCGCCCAGGCCGGCCTGCTCGACGGCCGCCGGGCGACCACCCACTGGACGATGGCGGCGGTGCTGGCCCGCCGCTTCCCGGCTGTCGCCGTCGAACCCGACCGCCTCTACATCGACGAGGACGAGGTGATGACCTCGGGCGGGCTCAGCGCCGGCGTCGACCTCTGTCTGCACGTGATCCGCAAGGACTTCGGTGCCGCCGCCGGCGAGCAGGTCGCGCGCCACATGGTTGCCGCTCCCCACCGCGAGGGCGGCCAGGCTCAGTTCTCGAGGCCAACCGTCGCCAACGTCAGCGGCTCGCTGGAGCCGACCCGGCGCTGGATCCGCGAGCGTCTCGAACAACCGCTCGACGTCGCCGCGATGTCCCGTCACGCCGGAGTCAGCCCTCGCACCTTCGCCCGCCGCTTCCGCGAGGAGACGGGGACGACGCCGCTGCAGTGGCTGCTGCGCCAGCGCGTGCTCGAGGCGCGGCGCTTGCTCGAGGATTCCGACCTGCCCGTCGAGGCGGTCGCCTGGCGCGTGGGCTTCGGCACCGCCGCCTCACTGCGCGACCATTTCCGGCGCGCGACGGCGACGACGCCGAGTGCCTACCGGCGCTCATTCCAGCCGCCCGATGCGGTGGCAGGACTCGCGCCTCCCGCATGAACGCCATGTGAATTTAGCCTTGGGCTCACCAAGTCCGCCTCGACAACGATTGGGCTGCGCCGGGTAGCGTTCCGTGGGTGAGCCGGCGCGGACAGATCAAGCTCAGCGGGGGTGAGGTGGCCGAACTGCTCGAGAACGAGCGGGTCGCGGTCATCTCCAGCCTCGGTCCGCGGGGCTGGCCGCACTCGATGCCGCTCTGGTTCGTCGCCCGCGACGGCGAGGTCTGGATCTGGACCTACGCCAAATCGCAGAAGGTGCGCAACCTCGAACGCGACCCGCGAGCCACGGTGCTGGTCGAGACCGGCGATGAGTACGGCGAGCTGCGCGGGATGATGATCGAGGCCGAGGCGCAGCTGCACCGCGACCCGGAGACGGTGCTCGGCTTCGCCGAGGAGCTGACCCTGCGCTACTCCGAGGGGCTGACCAGCGTCGACGGCGAGGCCCGCGCCCTGCTCGAAGCGCAGGCTCCGAAACGGGTTGCGATCCAGTTCAAGCCGCTGCGAACCGCCAGCTGGGACCACCGCAAGCTCGGCGGCACCTACTAACTCAGCGCTTGGCGTGGTTCCTGCGGTGCTTGTGGGGGTGCGGCTTCGGCTTGATCTTGAGCTTGCGTGAGACCGCTGCCTGGTAGGCGTCGTTGGCGGCGATCGTCACCTGGAACTTCCAGGGGCGGCTGATCTTCTGCCGGAAGCGGGCGGTGCAAGCGCGGTCGAGGTGGCGGGTGCCGATGTGGGTGCGGTTGCGGAAGAGCTTGATCGGCTCGCCCCGGCGCCCGGTGCAGGGCGAGACGTAGGCGGTGATCAGCGCTTTGTCGCCGCGGATCACCCGTCGCCGCAGCGCCTTGATGCCGGCGAAGGACGGCTTCAGCGGCGTCGTCGTGCCGGCGACGAAGCAGGCGGTGGGCTGGGCGCCGACGATGCGGGAGACCTGGCCGAGCTCGGAGACCGTGTAGAGGCGGCCACAGGAGTCCTGGCCGAACGAAACCAGGTTGGGGACTTCGATCCCGGCGGAGCTGTCGCCGCTGGCCAGAGGCAGCCCCGGTGCCAGCGAGCGCAGCTGCGGGTTGCAGTAGTCGCCGTAGAGGTAGCGGCCGGCGAGGTCGGCGAGCGCTGGGTCGCGGACGACGTAGCCGCCGACGATTGCGCAGCCGGAGTAGCCGCCGTTGCCGGGATCTTCGTGCGGGTAGGCGAAGATCGGGTCGACGAAGCCGGCGGCGGGCGGTGGCGTGCAGCCCGGCTCGGACGGCACGGTTTCGGCTTCGAAGCCTTCGCGGCAGTTCCAGCCGTAGTTGGCGCCTGCGCCGAGACCGGGGGCGAGGGCGTAGTCGACCTCCTCCCATTTTTTCTGGCCGACGTCGCCGATCGCGATCGCGCCGGTGAGGCGGTCGAAGGAGAAGCGGAACGGGTTGCGCAGGCCGTAGCTGAAGATCGTGTTGTAGGGAGGCGCCGCGCTCGGGAACGGGTTGCCGGCAGGGACCGTGTAGCCGCCGCCGATCAGAGGCGCGATGCGGAGGATCTTGCCGAGCAGCGCTTCCGGTTTCCCTTCCAGTGCCTGAGCATTCTGGAGCTGGTCGTTTTCGCCGCCCCCGTCACCGGTTGAGATGAAGAGGTTGCCTTCAGGCCCGAACTGGAGCTGGCCGCCGTTGTGGTTGCTCGGCCCCGGATGCGGGATCGTCAACAGGTCCTGGGGCGTGCTCAGCAAGGCGTTGCCGCCGACCGCGACCATCGCGGCGACGTGGATGAAGCCGGTCGAGTTCTGCGCGTAGTCGACGTAGAAGCGGCCGGTCGTGTCGAAGTCCGGAGCCAGCGCGATCGAGAGCAGCCCACGCTCGCCGGCGCAGATACCGCTCGCTGGACAGCCGACGACGCCGGTCAGGTCAGCGAAGGTGCTGACGGCGCCGTTTTTGACTTCTTTGATCAAACCCGCCCGCTCGACGACGAAGAGCCGTTCGGGGTTGCCGGGGTCGGAGGTGACGTAGATCGGTTTGGCGAAGGTGCCGATCGGCTGCAGGCTGGCGGCCCCGGCGCCGGCGGGGGCGGCGAGGCCAAGGAGCAGGAGCGCCGAGGCAAGGGCCCCGATGGCGATATGGCGGACCACGTTCAAGCAACCCCTAGGTTACGAACTCGATTCGATGCCTCGAACATCCGGCTTGAGCGTGGAGCCGACATCTAGGCGATCCCGGCCTCGACCCTGGCCGCGGCGATCGCCGCGAGGGTGGCCGTGTCCAGCTCGAGCGCCGCGGCGGCGATCCAGCCGTCGACCTGCTCCGGCGTGCGGCCGCCGACGATCGCGCCGGCCACGCCCACGCAGGACAGCGTCCAGGCGATCGCCAGCTCCGCCACCGCCACCCCGAGCACGGCCGCGAGCGGCCGCAGCAGCTCGACCAGGCGCAGCCCGCGCTCGACCGCGGGGCTCTGGAACTTGGGACGCCGGCGCCGCCAGTCGTCCTCGGGCAGGGCCGCGAGGCGGGCGAGCGAGAAGCGACCGGAGAGCAGCCCGGACTCCAGTGGGCTGTAGACGAGACCGGGGACGCCGTGGCTCGCCAGCCACGGCAACTCGCTGTCCCGGGCGCCGTCCTCCAGCAGCGAGAGGGGCAGCTGCGCCGAGTTGAGCGCGCCGCGGCGCGCACAGCGCTCGAGCAGCTCGGCGCCGAAGTTGCTGACCCCGGCCCACCGGATCCAGCCCTCGCGACGCAGGTCACCGAGCGCTGCCCAGGCCTGCTCGACGACCTCGGGGTCGGCGACCGGCCAATGCAGCTGGTAGAGGTCGATCCGCTCGACTCCCAGCCGCCGCAGCGAGGCTTCGCACTCGGCCCGCAGCGAGGCCGGGCTGAGGTCGCGGTAGGTCTCGCCGGAGCTCGGATCGATCCGGATGCCGGCCTTGGTGAAGACCAGCGGCCGCTCGTCCGGGGCCAGCTCGGCGAGTGCCCGGCCGACGATCTCCTCGGCATGCCCGCCGCCGTAGACGGCCGCCGTGTCGATCCAGTTGACCCCCAGCGCGACGGCGTGGCGGACGGTGGCAAGCGAGTCGCCATCGTCCTGGGGGCCCCAGCCGACCCCTCCGAAAGCCCAGGCCCCGAGCCCGATCCGGCTCAGTGCCGGCAGCGGTTCCCGGTCCCCAGATGAGCGCGATGCGCCGGATCCGGCCGCTAGATTGGGGCGCTCCACCATGAAGGCAGCCCATGAAATCAGGTTGAGCGCCGTCATCCCCTGCTACAAGGAGGCGGAGTCGATCCCGGTCATGCACGAACGCCTGACCGCGGTTTTCACCGAGCTCGGCGTCGACTGGGAGATCATCTTCGTCGACTCCGGCAGCCCCGACCGGAAAACGCCGGAAGTCCTGGCCGAGATCGCCGCCCGCGACCGCCGGGTCACGGTCGTCCGCCACACCCGCGCCTTCGGCTCGCAGAGCGGCTACTCCAGCGGCATGCGGCTGGCCACGGGCGACGCCGTCATCCTCCTCGACGGCGATCTCCAGGACCCGCCCGAGCTGATCCCGGAGCTCTTCGCGCGCTGGCAGGAAGGCTACGAGGTCGTCTACGGCGACCGCGTCACGCGCGAGGGATCGAAGCTGATGAACGCGGGGCGCAAGGCCTTCTACCGGGTCTTCCAGCGGCTCTCCTACGTCTCGATGCCGGTCGACGCCGGCGACTTCTCGCTGATCGATCGCCGCGCGGTCGACGCGATCAATGCCCTGCCGGAGACGCACCGCTTCGTCCGCGGTCTGCGTGCCTTCGTCGGCTACCGCCAGATCGGGGTCCCCTACGAACGTCCCGAGCGCCTGTTCGGACGCTCCTCGAACAACTTCGTCGCCAACATGGGCTGGGCGCGCCGGGCGATCGTCTCCTTCTCCTACGCGCCGCTGGACCTGATCGGCTGGCTCGCCTTCTTCACCACTGCGGTCGCCGTACTGGCGGGAATCGTCGAGATCGTGCTGAAGATCGTCGATCCCAGCGCGGCGCCGAAGGGCTACGCCACCCTGCTCGTGGTCGTGCTCTTCATCGGTGGCGTGCAGTTGATCTGCTTCAGCGTGATCGGCTCCTACCTCGCGCACATGTACGAGGAGATCAAGGCCCGGCCCCCTTACATCGTGGAACGGGTCCTGAACCCGCCGTTGCCGCGCGATCCCAGCGAACCTGCTTCTCCGGACCTCGCCCACGCCGAGGTGCGAGTTGTGGCCGTTGCTAACGTGCCCAGCTCCCCAGGGGAAACCTGAATATGAGTCCTGATCCCGATCGCGCCGCCGAGCTCCGCAGCCAGATCCTCGATCTGGTCGGCGAGTACCACGATGCCGCTTTCGGGGCCCGTGAGTTCCGGCCCGGGGAGACCGACATCCCCTTCGCCGGCCGCGTCTTCGACGAGCGCGAGGTCGTCAACCTGGTCGATTCCTCACTCGAATTCTGGTTGACGACGGGGCCCTGGGCGGAGAAGTTCGAGAAGCGCTTCGCCCGCATCTTCGGCCTGCGCCACGCGCTGCTCGTCAACTCGGGCTCCTCGGCGAACCTGGTCGCGCTCTCATCGCTGACCTCGACGAAACTGGCCGACCGGCGCCTGCGCCCGGGCGACGAGGTGATCACCGTCGCGACCGGCTTTCCGACGACGGTCAACCCGATCATCCAGAACGGCCTCGTCCCGGTCTTCGTCGACGTCACCGTCCCGACCTACAACATCGACGTCTCGATGCTGGACGCCGCGCTCTCGGACCGGACCAGGGCGATCATGGTCGCCCACACGCTCGGCAACCCGTTCGACCTCGACGCGGTCAAGGCGTTCGCCGAAAAGCACGACCTCTGGCTGATCGAGGACTGCTGCGACGCGCTGGGATCGACCTACCGCGGGCAGCAGGTCGGCAGCTTCGGCGACCTCGCCTCGGTCAGCTTCTACCCGGCCCACCACATCACGATGGGCGAGGGCGGCTGCGTCCTCACCAACAAGGGCAAGATCAAGGTCCTGGTCGAGTCCTTCCGCGACTGGGGCCGGGACTGCTGGTGCGATCCGGGCAAGGAGAACACCTGCGGCAAGCGCTTCGACCACCAGCTCGGCGACCTTCCGCGCGGCTACGACCACAAGTACATCTACTCGGACGTCGGCTACAACCTGAAGCTGACCGACATGCAGGCCGCGGTCGGCCTTGCCCAGCTCGACAAGCTCGATTCCTTCACCGCCGCCCGTCGCGCCAACTTCGCCCGCCTCTACGAGGGCCTCTCGGACCTGCAGGAGTGGCTGATCCTGCCCGAGGCGACCGCCAACAGCGAGCCCAGCTGGTTCGGCTTTCCGGTCGCCCTGCGCGCAGACTGCCCGGTCGACCGCGACCGGATCCTGCGCTTCATGCACGAGCGCAAAGTTGCCACCCGCCTGCTGTTCGCCGGCAACCTGGTCCGCCAGCCCGCCTACCTGCAGGTCGAGCACCGGCGCATCGGGGACCTGCCGGTGGCCGACTTCGTGATGGACAACGTCTTCTGGGTCGGCGTCTACCCGGGCCTGACCGAGGCCCAGATCGACTACATGATCGAGTGCTTCCACGAGGTGCTGGCACCGTCGCCGGTGCGAGCGACCGCGGCTCTCGCGGAGCGCGATTAGTTGCGCGCCTCGGACTGGATTGCGAAGTTCCTCGCCGCGCAGCGAGTCGAGGCCGTGTACGAAGTGGCGGGGGGGATGATCGCCAACTTCGTCGACGCCCTGCACCGTGACGACCAGGTGCGGATCGTCGCCTGCCACCACGAGCAGGCAGCCGGGTTCGCAGCCGAGGGCCACGCCCGGATGAACGGGATCCCGGGGGTCGCGATGGGCACCAGCGGCCCTGGAGCGATCAACCTGCTGACGGCGCTCGGCAGTTGCCATTTCGACTCGACGCCGGCGGTCTTCATCACCGGCCAGGTCAACCGCTCCGAGCAGAAGCGCGAGCGGCCGATCCGCCAGCTCGGCTTCCAGGAGACCGACGTCGTCGCGATGGCGGCGCCGATCGCCAAGGCCGCGATCCGGGTCGAGACGATCGAGGATCTGCCGCGGCAGCTGGCCGAGGCGTTTGCGATCGCCCGCGCCGGGCGTCCCGGCCCGGTCCTGGTCGACATTCCGCTCGACCTTCAGCTGGCCGAGGTCGAGGCGCCGGTGCCGGGTCCCGGCGAGGCGCCGGAGGACCCGCAGGTCGACGCCGCCGCGGTCGCTCGCATCGTCGCCGACCTCGCCGCCGCCGAGCGCCCGCTGATCCTCGCCGGCGGCGGGCTGCGCGCCGGGCGGGCCGTCCCCGGCTTCCGGCAGCTGGCCGACCGCCTCGGCGTCCCCGTCGTCAACTCGCTGATGGGAGTCGACGCGCTGCCCTTCGACCATCCCCTCCGCGTCGGCATGATCGGGACCTACGGCAACCGCTGGGCCAACATCGCGCTCTCGCGCTGCGATGCCCTGCTGGTGCTCGGCAGCCGCCTCGACATCCGACAGACCGGCGCCGACACCGACGCCTTCGTCGCCGGGCGCACGATCCACCACGTCGACGTCGACCCCGGCGAGGTCAACAACCGGATCAGCGGCTCGCACGAGCTGATCGCCCCGCTGGCGCCGGCGATCGCCGCGCTGCTGCTGGCGGCGGGCAACTCCCCCGGCCAGGCGCACGCGGGCTGGTCCGAGGAGATCGCCGAGCTGGCCCTGCGCTGGCCGGACACGGGCGAGCTGCCCGGGATCAAGGGGATCAATCCCAACCTGCTGATGCACCAGCTCTCGAACGAGGCGGCGACGGCTTACGTCGCTGACGTCGGGCAGCACCAGATGTGGTCGGCCCAGTCGCTGGAGCTGAGCGGCGAACAGCGGTTCCTCACCTCCGGCGGCATGGGCGCGATGGGGTCGGGGCTGCCGCTCGCGGTCGGCGCCGCGGTCCAGAGCGGCGGCCCGGTCGTGGCGATCTCCGGCGACGGTGGCTTTCAGCTCAACATCCAGGAGCTGCAGACGGTCGCGCGCAACGCACTGCCGGTGAAGATGGTGGTCCTCGACAACGGCTGCCACGGGATGGTGCGCCAGTTCCAGGAGTCCTATTTCGACGGCCGCTACCAGTCGACCGTGTGGGGATACTCGGCGCCCTCGTTCGTCGCGGTTGCCAATGCCTACGGGATCCCCGCCCGCCGGGTCGAGGAGCCTGACGCGGTCGCCGGCGCGGTCGCGGAGATGTGGGCGACCGAGGGCCCGTTCCTGCTCGAGGCGGCGATCGACCTCAACGCCAACGCCTATCCGAAGATCGCCTTCGGGCACCCGATCAGCGAGATGGAGCCCTTCGTCGCCCCGCGGGCGATGGAGTCGACCTAGTCGCCCGGAGTAGGGCCGCTGAACAGCTCGAGCTGGTTGAGCGTCACCGCGCGCATGTCGGCGCCCGCCTGCAGCTCGCGGTACCAGGCGGCGGTCTCGGTCAGCGCGATCTCGAGCGGGACCAGCGGCCGCCAGCCGAGGCGGGCGCGGGCCAGTGAGGAGTCGAGCTTGAGGTAGTGGGCCTCGTGGGGATGCGGGCCGTCGTCGACGCTCCACTCGAGCTGCCCCGGCCAGAGCTCGGCGAGGCGCTCGACCAGCCAGCCGACCGGCCGCGCCTCTTCCTCGGGCGGGCCGAAGTTCCAGCCCGACGCCTGCTCCGGTGAGTCCCAGATCGCCTCGGCCAGCGCCAGGTAGCCGCTGAGCGGATTGACCACGTGCTGCCAGGGGCGGATCGCGTTGGGATTGCGCACCCGCACCGTCTCGCCCGCCAGCGCCGCCCGCATCATGTCCGGCACCAGCCGGTCCTCGCCCCAGTCGCCGCCGCCGATCACGTTGCCGGCTCGGGCGGAGGCCAGGCGCGGACCGTCGGGATCGGAGAAGAACGAGCGCCGGTAGGCGCTGGTGACGAGCTCGGCGGCGCCCTTGGAGCTGGAGTACGGATCGTGGCCGCCCATCGGCTCCTCCTCGCGGTAACCCCAATCCCACTCGCGGTTCTCGTAGCACTTGTCGGAGGTGACGTTGACGACGGCGCGGACGCCGCTGGCGAGGCGAACGGCCTCCAGCACGTTGACGGTGCCCATCATGTTGGTCTCGTAGGTCTCCCGGGGTTCGACGAAGGAACGGCGCACCAGTGGCTGGGCAGCCATGTGGATGACGACCTCCGGCTCACAGGCGGCGAGCGCCCGCGCGACCGCCTCGGCGTCGCGGACGTCGCCCTCGATGCTCTCCATCCCCTCCTCGACGCGAGCGAGCTCATGCAGCGAGGGCGTCGTCGGCACCCCGTTGGCGAAGCCCGTCACCCGGGCGCCGAGCGCCTGCAGCCAGAGCGAGAGCCAGGCGCCCTTGAAGCCGGTGTGGCCGGTGACCAGGACGCGGCGCCCGCGCCAGAACTCGGGGTTCACCGCTAGTCCCAGACCCGCCACGGGGCCGAGCCCGAGTCCCAGAGCTCCTCGAGCACGTGGCGATCGCGCAGCGTGTCCATCGGCTGCCAGAAGCCGTTGTGCCGGTAGCAGGCGAGCTCGCCGTCCTCGGCCAGCCCTCGCACCGGCTCCTGCTCCCAGACGGTGGAGCTGTCCTTCAGGTAGCGGTCGACGCCGGGCGAGAGGACGAAGAAGCCGCCGTTGGTGGCGCCGTGGTCCCCGGGCGGCTTCTCTTCGAAGCGCCGCACCCGGTCGCCCTCGACGTCGAGGGCCCCGAAGCGGCCCGGCGGCTGCACCGAGGTGACGGTTGCCAGGCACCCCTGCTCCTTGTGGAAGGCGATCAGCGCCGAGATGTCGATGTCGGCGACGCCGTCGCCGTAGGTGAAGCAGAAGTCCTCGCCGCCGACGTAGGGCAGCGCCCGCTTCAGGCGCCCGCCGGTCATCGTCTGTTCGCCGGTGTCGACCAGCGTCACCCGCCACGGCTCGGTGCTGGAGCGGTGCACCTCCATGTCGCCCGAGGCGAGGTCGAAGGTGACGTCGCACGTGTGCAGGTAGTAGTTGGCGAAGTACTCCTTGATCAGGTAGCCCTTGTAGCCGAGGCAGACGATGAATTCGTCGATGCCGTGGGCGGCATAGATCTTCATGATGTGCCAGAGAATCGGCTTGCCGCCGATCTCGACCATCGGCTTCGGCCGGACGGACGTCTCCTCGCTCAGTCGAGAGCCGAGCCCGCCTGCCAGGATCACTGCCTTCACCGGGCGGCAGGCTATCGAACGCCCCCCAGGACGCTATCGTTCCCGGCCCCTGACGATGCCGCCAGACCCCCAGACCAAATCCAAAGGCACGGGGGCGCGGCTTCGGGAGATCGGCGAGGAGTACTCGATCGCGATCGCGATCGGCGTCTACGCGGCGCTTGTCCTGGTCGGGCTGGTGGCGGCGTACTTCGCGATCTTCACCATCTTCGCCGAATACGACGACGAGGGAACGATGCTGATGTCGCTGCGCGGCTTCGTCGCCGGCGAAGCCCTCTACCGCGACGTCTGGTCGGTCTACGGCCCCTTCTACTACGAGCTCTTCGGCGGCTTCTTCTCGCTCACCGGCTGGTCGATCAGCACCGACGCCGGGCGCTCGCTGGTGATCGTCATCTGGGTCGCGACCTCGCTGATGCTGGGTCTCGCCACGCAGCGCTTGACCGGGCGGCTGGCGCTGGGCGTCGCCGCGATGGCGGTCGCCTTCGGGGCCTTGGCCGTCCTCGTCAGGGAGCCGATGCACCCGCACGGCGCCGCTGTTCTCCTCTTCGCCGCCTTCGCCCTCCTCGCCGCCGGCGGGCTCGGCGGCCGCGACACCTGGACGGGGGCAGGATGCGGGGCGCTGCTGGCGGCACTGACCCTGACCAAGATCAATCTCGGCGTCTACGCCGTCGCCGCCGTCGCCCTCGCCGCGGTGCTGACCGTCGCCCCGCTCTCCCGCCGCGGCTGGCTGCGCTGGCTCGTCATCGTCGCCTTCCTCGCCGTCCCGGTGGTGATCCTCCAGCGGGACCTCAATCTCGCCTGGGTCCGCGAACTGGTCCTGCTCGAGCTGCTGGCTGGGACCGCTCTGCTCTGCGCCGCCTGGCCCGTGGTAGGAGCCGGCGCCGGCGACGGCAATCGGCTGCTGCGGTGGCTGCTGGCGGCGATCGCCGGGTTCGCGGCCGCCGCTGTGCTCAGCATCGGGATCGTCCTGCTCACCGGCCCGAGCCTCGCCGACGTCTACCACGGCATCGTCACCGAAGCCCTGCACACGCGCGACATCCTGCTCGGTCAGCTCCCGTTCCCCCCGTCGGTCGCGGTCGAGTGGGGGGTCGCGGCGGTCGCCGCCGCCGCTCTCGTCACCTGGCTGCGGCGGATCGGCGACGGCCGCGCCTCCCTGGTGGCGGCGCTGGCCAGGATCGCGGTCGGCCTCGTGATCTGGCTCAACGTCTCGGGTCTGGTGCCGATCAGTATCAACTCCCCCGCCGCCAGCCCGATACTCGCCCCCCTGCTGCTCGCCTGGGTCGCGGCGATCGCGCCCGCGGGAGCGGTCGAGTCCCCGTACAAGCGCTTCCTCCGGGTCCTGCTGCCGGCGATCGCAATCGTCGAGACGCTGCAGGTCTATCCGGTGCCGCAGAGCCAGGTCGGGATCGCCTCCGTCTTCTTCATCCCGGTCGGCGCTCTCTGCCTGGCCGACGGGCTGACCGAAGCGCGGGCCGCCGTCGCGGCGCGGGGAGGGTTGGCACTCGGCCGCTACGCGGCGGTGGCCACCGTAACCAGCGTCGCCCTGGCGGCGATGGTGGTTCTCAACACGATCGTCCAGCCGGGCGTCTCCAACGCGATCGCCTACCGCGACACCCCGGAGCTCGACCTCCCCGGCGCCCAATCGCTGCACCTGGCCGAACCGCGGAACGCCGAATACACCGAAGTGGTGCGGCTGCTGCACAAGAGCGGCTGCACCACCTTCGTCGGCTATCCCAGCATCGGCAGCCTCTACATCTGGTCGCAGCTCGAACCGCCGTCCTACTACCTGGTCAACGGCTGGTTCCACAGCCTCGACGACGAGCGCCAGCAGGAAGTCGTCGACGGGATGCGCGCCGCCGAGCGGCCCTGCGTCGTCCGCAACCAGACGCTCGCCGAAAACATGTACCTGCACGGGGAACCGCCCCCGGACAGGCCGCTGGTCCGGTACATCGAAGCTGAGTTCCGCCCGGCCTGGGAAGTCGGTGGCTTCCAGCTGCTGACCCCGAAGCCGGGTGCGACCGACGGCGGTTCGCCGACCTCGGTCGGGTAGTTTCAGGCTGTCGAATGGACCGCATCCTGATCACCGGCGGCGCTGGCTTCGTCGGCTCCAACCTCGCTGTCTCACTGGCTTCCCGGCATCCCGAGTGGGAGGTCGTCGTGCTCGACAACCTCTACCGCCGCGGCTCCGCTCTCAACCTGCCACGGCTGCGCGAGGCCGGCGTCGAGTTCGTCGAGGGCGACGTCCGCGAGCCCGAGGACCTTCGCCGGCTGCCGAAACTGAGCGCGATGATCGAGTGTTCGGCTGAGCCCTCGGTGATGAGCGGCGTCGACGGCGACACCGGCTACCTCGTCCACACCAACCTAACCGGCGCCTACAACTGCCTCGAGCTGGCCCGCCGCGACGGCGCCTTCCTCGTCTTCCTCTCGACCAGCCGCGTCTATCCGGTCGAGCCCCAGGTCGAGCTCCGCCTCGAGGAGGCCGATACCCGCTTCGAGCTCGCCGCCGAGCAGGACGTCCCCGGGGTCTCGCCGGCGGGGATCTCGGAGCAGTTCCCACTCGACGGCCACCGCACCCTCTACGGCGCGACCAAGCTCGCCGCCGAGCTGCTGATCGAGGAGTACCGGGCCAGCCTCGGTGTCCCGGCGGTAATCGACCGCTGTGGGGTGATCGCTGGGCCCTGGCAGATGGGCAAGGTCGACCAGGGGGTCTTCACCCACTGGATGCTGGCCCACCGGTTCCGCAACCCGCTCACCTACATCGGGTTCGGTGGGCATGGCAAGCAAGTGCGCGACCTGCTCCACGTCGAAGACCTGGTCGATCTCGTCGAGCGCCAGCTGCTCGATCCCGCGGCCTGGGACGGGCGCACGGTGAACGTCGGCGGCGGCCGCGAATGCAGCCTCTCGCTGCGCGAGACGACCGAGATCTGCCAGCGCCTGACCGGCAACGAGGTGCCGATCGAGCCGGTTGCCGAGACGCGACAGGGGGACGTACCGATATACCTTTCGGACTGCGCAAGGCTCTTCGGAATGGATGATTGGCGTCCGCGCCGCAGCGCCGAACAGGTCCTGGTCGACATCCACGAGTGGATCGCCTCGGACCCCGAGCGCATCGCCCAAGCACTGAACATCGACGCCCCCGTGGGGGGGAAGGAGTAGCCAGGAATGCCGGTCGCGATCATCACTGGAGCGGGGGGCCTGATCGGGTCCGAGGCGGTCGAGCACTTCATCGGCGAGGGCTTCGACGTGGTCGGGATCGAGAACGACATGCGCGCTCGCTTCTTCGGTCCCGAGTCCTCGACCTCGCACGTGACCGAGCGCCTGATCGCCGAGCACGACAGCTTCCACTGGGAGGACGCCGACATCCGCGACGCCGAGCGGGTCGAGCAGATCTTCGCCAAGCACGCCGGCCAGATCGAGCTGGTCGTCCACACCGCGGCCCAGCCCTCGCACGACTGGGCGGCGAGCGAGCCGCAGACCGACTTCGGCGTCAACGCCAACGGCACCCTCAACCTGCTCGAGGCGGCCCGCGCCCACGCGCTCGAGGCGCCGTTCATCTTCTGCTCGACCAACAAGGTCTACGGCGACACCCCAAACAGGTTGCCGCTGGGGTCGCTCGAGAAGCGGCTGGAGCTGCCCGAGGACCACCCCTATTACAAGGGGATCGATACGAGCATGTCGATCGACACCTCGACCCACTCGCTGTTCGGCGTCTCCAAGGCGGCCGCCGACCTCCTGGTCCAGGAGTACGGCTACTACTTCGAGATGCCGACCGTCTGCTTTCGCGGCGGCTGCCTGACCGGCCCCCAGCACGCCGGCGCCAAGCTGCACGGCTTCCTCGCCTACCTGATGAAGTGCACCGTCACCGGCACCCCCTACACCGTCTTCGGCTACGAGGGCAAGCAGGTCCGCGACAACATCCACAGCGCCGACCTGATCGCCGCCTTCGACGCCTTCCGCAAGAGCCCCCGCCCGCACGCCGTCTACAACATCGGCGGCGGCCGCTTCTCCAACTGCTCGATGCTGGAGGCGATCGACGCCTGCGAGCGGATTGCCGGCCGGAAGCTCGACTGGGAGATGGGGGAGGAGCCGCGGATCGGTGACCACCGCTGGTGGATCTCCGACCTGGCCCCGTTCCAGGCCGACTACCCGGACTTCCAGCTCCGCTACGGGATCGACGAGATCCTGCAGGAGATGTACGAGCAGAATCTCGAGCGCTGGACCGTCCCGGCGTGAGCCGGCAACGGGAACGTCACACCGAGACTTCGGGCGCTCGTCAGGGTTTGGGGGCGAACATGAGGTTCCGCTTTCCAGTCGCGGTCGCCCTCCTGGCCGCTCTCGCCCTCGTCGCGCTGCTCGTCAGCGGCGGTGAGGACCGCACCGAAGCCGCCGTGCCGCGGATGCCGAGCGGCTTCTTCGGGATCGCGCCGCAGACGCAGCTGGAAGACAAAGACGCCGAATACATGAAGGCGGGCGGGATCGAAAGCGTCCGCGTCGCCTTCCCCTGGTCGGGCATCCAGCCGACCCGCACGGGCGGCTATGACTGGAGCATCGTCGACCCGACGATCGAAGTCGCCGCCCGCAACGGCCTCACCGTGCTGCCGTTCCTCGCCGGCACGCCGAAGTGGCTCGGCAAGCTGACGACGCTGCCGGTGCGGAACGCGAACCAGCGCAAGGCCTGGGTCGCCTTCTGCAAGGCGGCGGCCAAACGCTACGGGCCGGGCGGCGAATTCTGGGCCGAACACCGCAGCGAAGGGATCAACTACGAACCGGCGATCCCGGTCGCGAAACCGGTCAAGATCTGGCAGATCTGGAACGAGGCGAACTTCTTCTACTTCGCCTACCCGGTCAACCCGGCGCTCTACGCGCAGCTGGTCAAGATTTCCAGCAAGGCGATCAAAAGCGTCCAGCCGGGGGCCAAGATCCTGCTCACCGGGCTGTTCGGCGAACCGACGGCGACCGGCAAGCGGGGGATGAACTCGGCGACCTTCCTCGAACGCCTCTACAAATCGCCGGGGATCAAGAGCTACTTCGACTCGATCGCCCTGCACCCCTACGCGATCGACACCGAATCGCTCGAAGAAATGGTCGAAGCGATCCACGAAGTGACGCTCAACAACCATGACCGCCCCGGCCTCTACATCACCGAGATGGGCTGGGGCTCGCAGAACAATTTCAAGCACGACGCCTTCGAGCAGGGCCCGCAGGGACAGGTCAAGCAGCTGCGGGGCGCCTACGGCTTCCTGATGACGAACCAGCGCCGGCTCAACGTCAAGCAGGTCTACTGGTTCTCCTGGAAGGACGCGCCGCTGCTCTGCGACTTCTGCGACTCGGTCGGCTTCTTCCGCCAGGGCCCGAAGTTCAAGCCCAAGCCGGCCTGGCGGGCTTTCGTCGCCCTCACCGGCGGCCGCGCCAGGCCATAGGGTTCCGCCTCGATGCGGGGACTCTCGCGCGAGCAATCTGAGCGCATTGCCTGGGCCCTGCTCGGGCTGGCGATGTGCGTCTCGGCAGCCTGGCTGCTGATCGAGGGCCGCGGGCTCACCTTCTCGACCGACGAGGTCTACTACTACGCGCGCTACGTCGCTCACGGCTTCGCGGCCGCGCCGGGGTCGGGAATCGAATACTTCCTCGCACCCCACAACGGCCACCTCGTCGTCCTCGGCAAACTGATCTACCGCGGGCTGCTGCTGGCCTTTGGCAGCGACTACACGGCCTTCCGGGTCGTCAACACGATCTCCGTTCTGCTCTGCGTCGGGCTCTTCTTCGTCCTCGTCCGGCGCCGGGTCGGGGCGCTGGCGGCGCTGATCCCAAGCGTCCTGCTGCTCTTCTTCGGCTACGCCTACGAGACGCTGCTGTGGCCGTTCAACATCCACACCTCGCTCTCGCTGGCGCTCGGCCTGGCGGCGGTGCTGGCGCTCGAACGCGACGACCGCCGCGGCGACCGGCTCGCCTGCCTCTTCCTCGTGCTCGCGACCGCCGCGGTCGAGCTTGGCCTCGCCTTTTCGGTCGGCGTCGCGGTCGCGGTCCTCGTCCGCCCGGACCGCTGGCGCCGGGCCTGGATCTTCCTCGTGCCGGTGGTCCTCTACGGGATCTGGTGGCTGTGGGCCGCCCATTTCGACCAGTCCGAAGCGCAGCTCACCAACGTGCACCTGATCCCGATCGACTTCACCAACGCCCTCTCGGCGGTAATGGGGTCGATCTTCGGTGTCAACCCGACCGGTTACGGCGTCATCCCGCAGCTGACCACCATCACCGCCTGGGGCACGGCGCTCGCCGCCGCCGCGGTCGTCGCCCTGATCGTGCGGTTGCGGCGCGGCCCGGTGCCGGTCACGCTCTGGGTCTTCCTCGCCACCCTGCTGTCCTACTGGCTGACGATCGCGATCGGCGGCCGCCCGCCCGACTCCTCGCGCTACATCCTGGTCGGAGCGGTGCTGGTCTTCCTGATCGCGGCCGATGCTCTGCGGGGCATGAGGCTGGCGCTGCCGGCGCTGGCCGTCGCCGCCCTCTTGGCGCTGCTCGCGATCCCGCCCAACGTCGCCAAGTTCGGCGATGGCCGCCAGCTGTTCGTCAACGACGCCCACGCGACCCGCACCGAGTACGGGATTCTCGAACTGGTGCGCGATACGGTCGATCCCGCCTACGCCCCCGCTTACGACCCCAAGGTGACCGCGGTCGGAGGCGGCGTCGGCGCGCCGCTGCCGGCGGGCGAATACTTCCGCGCCGCCGAGGAATTCGGCGGCCTCGGCTACAGCCCGAGCGAAGTCGAAGCCGAGAGCCTGCAGTGGCGCGAAGTCGCCGACACGACGCTGGTCGATGCCCTCGCCGTCGCCCTGGAACCGGTCGGCGAACCGGCGGATCCCGCATCCTGCCCCCGCTCCACCGGCGGCACCCCCGCCAACCTGGTCGCCTTCGACCTGCCGGCAGGCGGGCTCGTGTTAGGCGCCAGCGGCGGGCGCCCGGTCAGCGTCTCGCTGATCCGCTTCGCCGACGGCGGCACCGGGGTGCCCCTCGGCACCGTCGAGCCCGGGTCCTGGCAGCGGCTCCGGGTCCCGTCCGACTCCTACGACAAGCCCTGGCAGGTCGCCGTCGATGGACCGCTCTACGCCTGTCCGGCCGGCGGGTAGGTGCTGCTCGGCCGTTCGGGGGCGCTCTCGGGGTCGCGCCTGTAGTCGCCCCGGCTCAGGTGGTGCTCGAGGAAGACGTAGAGGATGATGAAGAGGTAGCGGCCGCCCATCTCGTTCAGCCGCAGCTTCGACTCCCCGGCCGAGCGGTTGCGCCACGAGATCGGGACGATCCCGTAGCTGTAGCCCCGGACCACGGCCTTCAGCGGCAGCTCGACGGTGAGGTTGAAGTGGTGCGAGAGGAATGGTTTGACGTGGTCGATGACCTCGCGCCGGTAGGCCTTGAAGGCATTGGTGGTGTCGTTGTAACCGTGCCGGAAGAGGACCCGGATGCCGAAGTTCACCAGCCGGTTCATGACCAGCTTGAAGCGCGGGTAGTCGTGGACCTGGGCGCCGTGGATGAAGCGCGAGCCGAAGGCGCACTCGTAGCCAGCTTCGAGCAGCCGGTGGTAGGAGATCAGGTCCTCAGGGCTGTCGGAGCCGTCGGCCATCATGATCGCGACCGCGTCGCCGCTGTAGGCCTCGAGGCCGGCCCGGACGGCGAAACCGAATCCACCTCGGTACGGGGAGTCGATGCGGCGCACCCCGGGGTGGCGGGCGGAGACGGCGTCGATCGCCGCCGCGGTCCCGTCGCTGCTGGAGTCGTTGACGACGACCAGCTCATGCTCGATGCCCTCGCGCTCGAGGGTCGAGGCGATTTCCTCCAGCGTCGCCCCGACCGTCCCCTCCTCGTTGTAGGCCGGGATCACAACCGAGAGCTTCACCGGCTCACCGCCGTCCGATGACGAGGAACTGCTTGCCGAGGATCTTCCAGGCGGGCGGCATCTTCAGGTACATCCGCGTCAGGGTCGTCGAGGGCGGCAGGATGCCGCGGAACGAGTAAGGCAGGTAGCGGGGGAAGATCCGTTCCGGCTCGAAGCCGGCGGCGTAGAGGTGCTCGGCGATGGCGACGTGGGTGAGCGCGACGTAGTGGTCGGCGCAGTCCCAGTACTCGCCCGCGCAGTAGCGGTAGTTGGGCCCCATGATCGCGATCCGGCCGCCGGCCGCCATCGAGTCGCGCATCTTTTCGAGGAAGGCGGCGATCGCCTCCTGGTCGTAGAGATGCTCGAGGAAGTTGGAGACGAAGACGCCGTCGAAGTGGTCGGCGGGCAGCTCGGCGTCCATGATCGGCGAGACGATCACCCTGGTGTCGGGCTTGTGCGCGGCCTCCTCGTAGGCGACCGCGTCGACCGCCCAGGTCTCCTGCGCCGGAACCGCGCCGATGAACTCGCCGCGGCCCGCGGCGGGGTCGAGGACCTTCTGGGGCGAGCCCATCAGGCCGTGGACGTGGGGGGCGATCTCGCCCCAGACCGCGGCCCTGGCGTCCTGGTCGATGTCGCGGAAGCGATATGCGTAGAGGCGCTCGAAATTCATCGCGCGGACCCTACCGAGTCAGGCCCCAGCTTCGAGTCCGCAGGCGACCGTCGTGCCCGCGGTCCGCAGCGCCAGCTTCCAGGGGGTGCGCGACCGATCGACCGGGATCGGAACCCGGACGACGAGGCCGGCAGGCACTTCTTCGGTCAGCGTGATCGGCACCCGGCCGGTCGAGAAGCGCCGCATCTGCACCGCGCTGGCCGGCCCGTCGGCGCGGAAGACGACGCCGCCGGGCGGCAGGCGCAGCCAGGGCGAGGCGCCGCCGGCGGCGGCAACCGAGACGCAACCGGTCGCCGGCACGGTGACCGGACCGCCGTCCGTCGCCACCGGGGTCGAGCCCGGGAAGCCCTTGGCGCCGCCCGCCGCGGCTTCGATCCGCAGCGCCGCGAACAGCACCTTGTCGGCGGCGAAGCGCGCGTAGACGGAGCTGGCGGCGATTTCCGCCGGCGTGTAGGCGGGGGAGCCGTACTCGTCGCGGGCGAGGAGGTAGGGACCGGCTTCGATATGGACGAAGCCGGTGTCGGCGATGTCGGTTTCCAGCACGAAGCCCGGTTCGACCGTGTCGCGCGCGATCTCGACCGCTCCCAGGTCGGCTTTCTCGAGCTGGCTGATCGGGTGGTAGAAGTGGTCGTAGGCGCTGTGCAGCGCCTGGATGTTGCTGGCGACCGCACAGGCGGCGACGGCGCCGACGAGGATCGTCGCGCCCCGCCTCAGCTCGACCCCCCGCAGCAGCTCGGCGGCCACCAGCAGGACGAACACCGCGCCGACGTACTGGTAGCGGCTGGCGTTCGGCTCGCGGCCTTCCATCTGGTTGAGCCCCGCCAGGACCCAGAAGCTGAGTGCCAGCGCGACCAAGATCCAGAGCCAGCGCGAGCCGCCGCGCAGCACGTACACCCGCCAGGCGAAGGCGAGGAGAGCCAGTCCTCCCAGCAGCCGCAGCCAGCCGAGGTCGGACCCGTCCTCGAGGCCGAGCCAGGGGCTGGCGAGGCCGAGCAGCGAGGCGAGCGAGGCGGTGAGGCTGTTGAAGACGAAGGCCGGGGTCTTGCCGACATTGGAGAGGGAGAGCGCCGATTCCGCGGTGTGGCCCCAGCCCAGGTACCAGGCGAGGTAGATCGCGACCGGGATCGCGACGATCCAGAGGCGCCGCCAGCGATCGCTCCGGGTCAGGACCTCGACCGCGGCGCCGACGATGAAGGTGAGCCCGAGGCTGGAGAAGACGACGGAGAGCGAGAGCAGCAGGCAGGCGACGCCGTCGCCGCGGCGGCTGCGGCGTTCGAGCGCCAGCAGCATCCCGAGCCCGGCCGCCATCGCCCCGAAGTAGTTGACCTGGAAGGGCCAGAGCAGGTCTTCCCAGGCGGCGCCGAGGAAGAGCACGACGGCGGTCGCGGCCAGCGCCGGCCACTGGCCGACGCGGCGGCGCAAGAGGACGAAGAGAAGGACGGCGCTGGCGAGAAAGAGGAGGGTGGCGACGACCCGGTAGGGAAAGGCCGAGCTCATCCCGAAAGTCGCAAGCAGCGCTTTGTAGATCAGCACCGGGGCGACGACGATGTTCTCGCCGTGCGGGTCGAAGACCGCGTGGGCGGTGAATCCCGGCCGGTAGACGAGGAACTCCCAGTCGTCGAGCAGGAAGGTCAGCTTCGAGCCCCAGAACAGGAGCAGCGCAGCGGAGCCCGCGACCAGCCAGATCAGGACCAGCAGCGCGCTGGTGCTGAGCCGGGAGGCCGGCGCTGGGGTCCCGCGGCCACTTTCGGTGCCCTCTCTACCGGTGGCCACGCCAGTAAGTTATCCGCCATGCCCGAGGGACCCGGTCGCAAAAGCCTGTTGCGGCGGCTCGTCGATCGCCTCGCCCTGTCCTACGTCGAAGACATCAAGTGGGGCCAGCGCGGCCTGCTGGAGGCGATCCACGCGATCCACGGCGACCTCGGGCGCATGCACCAGGAACTGAGCGAGATCCACGGGCGGATGGAGGCGCTGGAAGTCAACTCCCGGCGCGCGGCGGAGATCGGCCGCCAGATCTACGACGAAGAGCCCGAGAACCGGCGGCGGCTGTGGGCTCTGCGCGAGAGCGAGGAGTACGAGCTCGCCTTCTCCGAGGCCGAGCCGCTGGTCACCTTCCTCGTCCCGACCTACACCTCGGCGGAGACGCTGCGCGACGTCGCCCTGCCCTCGATCGTCGCCCAGACCTACTCCAACCTCGAGGTGATCGTGGTCGGCGACTGCGCCCCGGCGGCAGCTGAAGAAGCGGTCGCCGCGGTCGGCGATCCGCGGATCAGCTATTTCAACCGCACGATCCGCGGTCCCTACGCCGAGGACCCGGCGAAGCGCTGGTATGCGATCGGCAGCCCGCCGCTCGGCGAGGGCCTCGCCCGCGCCCGCGGCCGCTGGATCGCCGTGCTCGGCGACGACGACGCGGCGCGGCCGGACCACACCGAGAAGCTGCTCGCCGCCGCCCGCGCCAACCGCTGGGAGCACTGCTATGGGCTGCAGCTGATCAACTTCCGCGAAGGCGAGCCGATCACCGTCGGCAAGTTCCCGCCCGAGCTCGGCGAGTGGGGGCTGCAGAGCGCCCTGTACCACTCGGGACTGCGCTTCATCGAACCCGAGCTGACCGATTCGATCTTCAACGAGCCCAACGACTGGTCGATGTGCCGGCGGATGCTGCGCTGCGGAGTGCGCACCGGGATGATCGACGAGATCGTCGTCGACAAGATCGAGACCCGCCGCAGCTCCTCGGAAGCATGGAAGGACGGCGTCGTCCCGGAGGTCGACTGAGCCTCAGGCGGGGCTGGGGGCGAGTAGGCTGCGGCCGGTGGGTGAGGCTTCGCTCAGAGTTGCCGCCAACGACTTCTCACGGCAGTGGGAGGAGGTTTCCGCCGACGCCCAGGTGGCGGTGGACCGGGTCGGGCGCAGCGGTTCGCTGATCCTCGGCGAGGAGGTCGCCTCCTTCGAGCGCGAGCTCGCGTCCTGGTGGGGGGTCGCTGAGGCCGTCGGCGTCGCCAGCGGGCTCGACGCGATCGAGATCGGCCTGCGCTGCGCCGGCGTGGCGCCTGGGACACGGGTCCTGACGACGCCGCTGACCGCCTTCGCGACGACCCTGGCGATCCTCCGCGGCGGCGCCGTGCCGGTCTGGTGCGACGTCGACGAGAGCGGTGGAATCGACCTCGGGCGCGCGACCGAGGCGCTCGAGTCGGTGCCGGGGATCGGCGCCCTGGTCCCTGTGCACCTCTTCGGACACCCGCTCGACCCCGCGGGGCTCAGGCGCCTTGCCGAGGAGCACGACCTGGTCGTGGTCGAGGACTGCGCGCAGTCGGCCGGCGCCGAGCGCGACGGGTTGCCGACCGGAACCGTCGGCGCCGTCGCGGCAACCAGCCTCTACCCGACGAAGAATCTCGGCGCGATGGGCGACGGAGGGGTCCTGCTGAGCAGCGATCCGGCGCTCGCCGAGCGCGCCCGGACGCTGCGCAACTACGGTCAGGGCCGCCGCTACGAGCACCTTGAGCTCGGCCTCAACAGCCGCCTCGACGAGCTCCAGGCGGGGATCTTGCGCTCGGCGCTGCTGCCCCGCCTCGACCGCTTCCTCGCCCGCCGCCGCCAGATCGGCGAGCGCTACGACGCGGCGCTGGCCGGATCGCCGCTGCGCCCGATCGCCGCCGCCGCTGGGCTCTCGGCCCGGCATCTCTATCCGGTCGAGGTAGTCGACGGCGACCCCGGCGAGGTCGCGGCGCGGCTCGAGCGCGCCGGCGTCGCGGTCGGGCGCCACTACCCGCGCCTGTGCCCGGATCAGCCCGCGGCCGCCGGACGCGGGGTGGAGGCTGACGCCCTCGTCGTCGCCCGGCGCCTGGCCGAGCGCGAGCTCTCGCTGCCGATCCACCCTTTCCTCTCCGACGAGGAAGTGGACCACGTGATCCAGGCCTGCCTCGGTTAGCGGCCGCGGCGGTCGGGGCTGGAATACTGCGGCTCAGATGGCCGACCCCTTCATCCACGAGAAGGCGATCTGCGAGACCGATCAGATCGGCGACGGGACTCGGATCTGGGCCTTCGCGCACGTCCTCCCGGGCGCCAAGGTCGGCGCCGACTGCAATGTCTGCGACGGCGTGTTCATCGAGGGCGGGGCGATTGTCGGCGACCGGGTGACGGTCAAGTGCGGGGTCCAGCTCTGGGACGGGGTGACGATCGAGGACGACGTCTTCCTCGGGCCCAACGCGACCTTCACCAATGACCCGCTGCCGCGCAGCGGCCAGCAGCCGGAGGAGTATGCGCAGACGGTGGTCCGGCGCGGGGCCTCGATCGGCGCCAACGCGACGATCCTGCCCGGCCTCGAGATCGGGCCCGGCGCGGTCGTCGGCGCCGGCGCGGTCGTCACCCGGCCGGTGCCGGCCAACGCGATCGTGATCGGCAACCCCGCCCAGATTCGCGGCTACGCCGGCTCCAACGGCGCCGCTGGCACGCTGACCGCGCCGCCACCGCCCGAGGCCGGGACGACCCAGCTCGGCGTCGGCGAGGCGCACCTGCGCCGAATCAGCGCCTTCTCCGACCTGCGGGGGAGCCTCGCGGTCGGCGAAATGCCGGGTGAGGACATCCCGTTCACGCCGCGGCGCTGGTTCGTCGTCCACGACGTCCCCGGTCGCGAGGTCCGCGGCGAGCACGCGCACCGCAGCTGCCACCAGTTCCTCGTCTGCGTCCACGGCGGCGTCAGGGTCGCCGTCGACGACGGCACCAACCGGGCCGAAGTCGACCTCGACGACCCGACCCTCGGCGTCTACGTGCCGCCGCGGGTTTGGGCCAGCCAGTTCCGCTACGAGTCCGACGCGGTCCTCCTCGTCTTCGCCTCCGACCCCTACGACCCCGGCGACTACATCCGCGACTACGGCGAATTCCTCGCCGAGGTCGGCGCCTCCTGAAGCCTCAGCTGTAGCCACCGAGGCTGAGGGCGTGCGAGTCGGCCGCGCTCGCCGCCGCGACGACGGGCGGCGGCGCGACAACGCGGTCCGCCGGCCCGATGCTCGATCATTCCCCGCGGATGGCGATACGGACCGAACAGCCGGCCCCGACCCGGTCGCACGCGGATGCCCTCTCCTCGGCGCCGGTCGTGATCGAGGCGCGGGGCATCGAGAAGGCGTTCGTGCTGCCGACCCACAAGGTCGATTCCCTGAAGGAGCGGGTGACCACGTTCGGGAGGCGCGACGTCAAGCTCCTGCACGCGCTGCGCGACGTCTCCTTCGACGTCCGGCGGGGGGAGTTCTTCGGGATCGTCGGCCGCAACGGCTCGGGTAAGAGCACCCTGCTGAAGATCCTCGCCAGTATCTACGCCGCCGATGCGGGGACGGTGCGGATGGCGGGGCGGCTGGCTCCCTTCATCGAGCTCGGCGTCGGCTTCAATCCGGAGCTGACCGCGCGCGAGAACGTCGAGCTCAACGGGGTGATGATGGGGCTGCACCGCAGTGAGGCCCGGCGCCGCCTCGGGGCCGTCCTCGACTTCGCCGAACTCGGCGATTTCGTCGACATGAAACTGAAGAACTACTCCTCCGGGATGCTGGTCCGGCTGGCCTTCTCGGTGATGATCCAGTCCGACGCCGAGATCCTCCTGATCGACGAGGTCCTGGCGGTCGGCGACGCCTCCTTCCAGCAGAAGTGCGCCGACGTCTTCCACGAGATCCGCGACTCCGACCGCACCGTCGTCCTCGTCACCCACGACATGAACGCGGTCGAGCACTACTGCCACCGGGCGATGCTCCTGCACGACAGCGTGATCGAGGCCGAGGGCGATCCCGACGAGGTTGCCCGGCGCTACCTGCGACTCAACTTCGAGCGGGCGCCGCGGCTGGAGGGTGAGGACGACTGGGGCGGTAGCGCCGACGTGCGCCTCGTCGACACCTGGCTGGAGAGCGACGACGGTGAGCGAGTGACCAGCGTCGAGACCGGCTCCCGGGTGCGCCTGCAGGCGGTCTTCGAGGCCGTCCGCGAGATCAGCCAGCCGAGCTTCGGCTTCGTCTTCACCAACCCCGACGGGGTCGACGTCGGCGGCGTCGGTCAGGAACTCCCGCCCCAGGGGCCGCAGTCGCTGCAAGCGGGGCAGCGGGTGCGGATCAGCGCCGAGATCGAGAACCAGTTCGCCCCCGGCCGCTACGTCGTCAAGTGCTGGGTGTTCCGCAACCAGAGCTATGCCGACCTCGCTCTCCACGCCCCGCACGTGATCGACTTCGTCGTCTTCGGCGACGCCACCTCGGGCGCGATCGCCCTCAAGCATGAGATCAGCGCGACGATCGAGGAGGGACCGTGAGCGCCCCGGCCGGCACCGACCCCGCCGCCTACGAGCTGCGCGAGATCGAGGGCCCGTCGGCGCTGGGCGGCGGCAGCCGCCGCTTCTTCGACCTGCTCTGGCTGATCTCGGTGACCGAATTCAAGAAGACCTTCTACGGCACCGCGCTGGGCTACGTCTGGTCGCTGTTCCGGCCGCTGCTGCTGTTCAGCGTCCTGCTCGTCGTCTTCACCCAGATCATCAAGTTCGAAACCGGCGCCGAGCACTACGCGGTTCTGCTGCTCTTCAACATCGTCCTCTTCACCTTCTTCCAGGAAGCGA